>NZ_JBIVUT010000005.1:0-341389 GCF_044757365.1 Streptomyces sp. NPDC091289 | reverse complement strand
GCCCAGTGAACGTTTCCACCCACAACACCTCAGCCCGCAACACCCCGCCCATACAGGAGAAATACCCACCTCGCAGCCTTCTGCAACACGCTTTAAAGCGTGTTGCAGAACGCCTGAGTTCAGCCGCAGCCTTCTCGGCCGGGCACGGCGCGATCGTTGCTTGTCGAAGCGTGAGAGCCCGTACCGCGCTGGGTAAATCCGTTTGCGTCCCCGGCTGGCTGACCTACTCTGTCGGAGGTCATGTGCGGCGGGGCCCCGCCGCACCATTCGGCGCGTTCGGCGTCGATGCGTACCGCGTGCCCGGCCGGGAGGAGGTGGGAAACATGGACTGGAACTGCACAACGAGTGTTGCGGCCATAGTTGCCCCCGGCCGTGTGCCTCCGTTCGGCGCGCGGTAGGACTCTCCCCCTTGCGGCACCTCATGGTGGTGTCCGCTGCTCTCGCGATCCCTTGTGTCGCTTCCCGGGGTGTAGGACCGCGCGTCTGCTCCTACACCTCCGACACAGAATGTGATCGCCTTGACCAAGAAGTCCTCCCCCGGGGGCACCGTGTCCACGCCGGTCCCCCACACCACCGCGAACGCGGCCGAGTTGCCCGATCCGAAGCGGTGGTGGGCCCTCGCCGTCATCGCATGCGCCCAGCTCATGGTGATTCTCGACGGCACGATCGTGAACATCGCCCTGCCTTCCGTCCAGAACGGACTGGGCATGTCGGATGCGAACCGGCAGTGGGTGATCACCGCATACTCCCTGGCCTTCGGCGGCCTGCTCCTCCTCGGCGGCCGGATCGCCGATCTGGTCGGCCGCAAACGCACCTTCATGATCGGCCTGGTCGGATTTGCCGCCGCCTCCGCGCTCGGCGGTGCGGCCGACGGCCCCGGGACGCTGTTCGCGGCGCGGGCCCTGCAAGGGGCCTGCGCGGCCGTCCTGGCCCCCTCCGCACTGTCACTGCTGACGACGACGTTCACCGACCCCGCCGAGCGCGGCAGAGCGTTCGGCATCTACGGCGCGCTCGCCGGGGGCGGCAGCGCCATCGGGCTGCTGGTGGGCGGCCTGCTCACCGAGTACGCGACCTGGCGCTGGTGCCTGTACGTCAACGTCCCCATCGCGCTGGCCGCCCTCGGCGGCGCGCTGGCCCTCCTCAAGGACAGCCCCGGCCAGCGCGGGGTGCGCCTCGACGTCCTCGGCGCGCTGCTCGCCTCCGGCGGGCTCGTGGCGATTGTGTACGGCTCCAGCGACGCCGAATCCGCCGGCTGGGCCGACCCGTTGGTCCTGACCCTGTTCGCGGCCGGTGTGGTCCTGCTCGCCGCCTTCGTGTGGTGGCAGTCCCACGCCGAGCATCCGATGCTGCCGCTGCACATCGTCAGGGACAGAACCCGTGCGGCGGCGCTTGCGACGATGGGCCTGGCCACCGTCGCCATGTTCGGCGCCTTCCTGTTCCTGACCTACTACCTCCAGGCCATCCTCGACTACTCACCCGTACGGACCGGACTGGCGTTCCTGCCGATGTCCGTCACGATCGTCATCGGCGCGACGCAGATCGCCGCCCGGCTCCTGCCCCACACCGCCCCCCGCAACCTGATGGCCCCCGGCATGCTCCTCGCGGCTGTCGGCATGCTGCTCCTGACCCGCCTGAGCATGAACTCCGCCTACACCACCGGGGTGCTGCCCGCGCTGGTGCTGCTCGGCCTGGGCATGGGACTGACGTTCATGCCGGTCTACGCGACGGCGACCGCCGGGGTCGCCCCGAAGGACGCCGGAGTGACGTCCGCGACCGTCTCCACCTTCCAGCAGATCGGCGGCTCCCTGGGCACCGTTCTGTTGAACACGATCGCGTCGTCCGCCGCGACCCGCTACATCGACGCCCGCCCGTCCCGGAGCCGGGGCCTGGGGGAGGGCATGGTGCACGGCTTTACCGTCGCGGCCTGGTGGTCGGCGGGCGTCCTGCTCCTTGCAGCGCTGGTCGCGGCCATGGCCAAGACGCCTGAGAAACCCTAACGAAGTGATCTCCGAGGTTGTTGGACCACTCCGGATCGGATGGTGGTCCAGGGCATCCCGTTCGCGCTCCACTCCGGGATCGTCCGGGAGCACCTGCCGCAGGAACTCGGTGTCGGCTCCGGCATGACCTGCTGACGTTCTGCAACAACCTTTAGCGCCTGTCGTACGCGCGTCGGCCCCGGCACCTGTTGACGGTGCCGGGGCCGACGTACGTACAGCCGGGTACGGGATCAGACGTACAGCCGGGTGCGGGTACGGGTGCGGGGAATCAGAGCCGCTCGGGCGTCCGGATGCCCAGCAGTGCCATCCCCCGGTGCAGGGTCCGGGCGGTCAGCTCGACCAGGAAGAGCCGGTTCTCGACGACCTCCGGGGCGTTGTCCGGGCTGAGCACCTGGCACTGGTCGTAGAACGTGGTCAGGTGCGACGCCAGCTGGTAGAGATACGCGGCCAGCTTGTGCGGCTCGTAGCCCGCGGCGACCTCGGTGAGCACCTCGCCGAACTGGTCCAGGTGCAGACCGAGCGCCCGCTCGGCCGGGGCCAGCTCCAGCTCCGGGTGGGCGGCCGGGACCGCGTCCCCGGCCTTGCGCAGGATCGACCGGATCCGGGCGTACGCGTACTGGAGGTAGACCGACGTGTCGCCGTGCAGCGCCACCATCTGGTCCAGGTCGAACTTGTAGTCCCGTACGGCGGAGGTCGACAGGTCCGCGTACTTCACGGCGCCGATGCCGACGTACCGGCCGTTCTCGACGATCTCCTCCTCGGACAGGCCCACCTTCTCGGCCTTGTCCCGGACGACCGCGGTGGCCCGGTCGACGGCCTCGTCGAGGAGGTCCTCCAGCCGGACCGTCACGCCCTCACGGGTCTTGAACGGCTTGCCGTCCTTGCCGAGGACCGTTCCGAAGGCGAGCTGAACGGCCTTGACGTCGTCGTTCAGCCAGCCGGCCCGCCGGGCCGTCTCGAAGACCATCCTGAAGTGCAGCGACTGCCGGACGTCCACCACGTAGACCAGGGTGTCGGCCTTGAGGTCCCGTACCCGGTTCCGGATCGCGGAGAGGTCGGTGGCGGCGTAGCCGTAGCCGCCGTTCGTCTTCTTCACGATGAGCGGGACCTTGTTGCCGTCCGGGCCCTTCACATCGTCGAAGAACACGCACAGCGCACCCTCGGAGCGGACGGCGACACCCGTCTCCTCCAGGATCCGGCAGGTCTCCTCCAGCATGTCGTTGTAGCCGGACTCACCGACGATGTCCGGGTCGCTGATCTCCATGTCGAGCTTGTCGAACACCGAGTGGAAGTAGATCTTCGACTCGTCGACGAAGCCCTGCCACAGCTCCAGCGTCTCCGGGTCCCCAGCCTGGAGGGCCACCACCCGGTCCCGGGACCGCGCCTTGAACTCCTCGTCGGAGTCGAACAGGACCCGCGACTCCTTGTAGACCCGGTTCAGCGTCGACATCGCCGCCTCGCCGTCGCTCTCGCCGCCCTCGTGCTTCAGGGCGCCCGGGTGCTCGATCAGATACTGGATGAGCATGCCGAACTGGGTGCCCCAGTCGCCGATGTGGTGCCGCCGGACGACGTTCTCGCCGGTGAACTCCATGATCTTGACCATCGCGTCGCCGATGACCGCCGACCGCAGATGGCCGACGTGCATCTCCTTGGCCACGTTCGGCTGGGCGTAGTCGATGACGGTGGTCCCGGCGTCGTCCTTGAGCGGCACGCCGAGCCGGCCCTCGGTGTCGGCGGCCCGGGCGGCGAGCGTCTCGACGATCGCCTTGTCGCTCAGCGTGATGTTGAGGAAGCCGGGGCCGGAGACCTCGATGTCCTTGATCAGCTCACCCGCTGGGAGGGCGGCCGTGACCTGGCCCGCGAGCTCGCGCGGGTTGCCCTTGAGCTTCTTGGCGAGCGCCAGGATGCCGTTGGCCTGGAAGTCGGCCCGGTCGCTTCGGCGCAGCAGCGGGTCCGCGGTGCCGGCATCCGGCAGAGCTGCCGTCAGGGCGTCCGCCAGCTGCTGCTGGAGCGTGGAAGCGAGGGAAGGGACCGAGGCCATGGTCTGGCTGCCGTTTCCGTAGGGAGACAAGGGATCCCTGGATATATCCAAGGGTTCTCCCGAGTATCCCACGGGGCGTAAAGCCGTTTTCGCGCTGCGGGTGGTAGCTGGGAGAATGGTCCGCACCCCACCGGGAAACGACAGACGAGAGAAGGACGTGCCGACCGTGGCCGAGAGTCAGACCAGCACCGAGACCGACTGGGTCTCCCGCTTCGCGGACGATGTCATCGCCGAATCGGAGCGTCGTGCGCCTGGCAAACCGGTCGTCGTCGCCTCCGGTCTGTCCCCGTCGGGCCCGATCCACCTCGGCAACCTCCGCGAGGTCATGACCCCGCACCTGGTCGCCGACGAGGTCCGCCGGCGCGGACACACCGTGCGCCACCTGATCTCCTGGGACGACTACGACCGCTACCGCAAGGTCCCGAACGGGGTCCCGGGCGTGGACGCGTCCTGGGCCGAGCACATCGGCAAGCCGCTGACCTCGGTGCCCGCCCCGGCCGGTTCCTCCTACCCGAACTGGGCCGAGCATTTCAAGGCCGCCATGACGGCGGCCCTGGACGAGCTGGGCGTCGAGTACGACGGAATCAGCCAGACGGAGCAGTACACCGCCGGGACCTACCGCGAGCAGATCCTGCACGCGATGAAGCACCGCGCCGACATCGACGCCGTCCTGGACCGCTACCGCACCAAGAAGGACCCGGCCGGCGGCCCGCAGAACAAGGGCGGCAAGAAGCCGCAGCAGCAGAAGAAGGTCGACGAGGCCGAGCTGGAGGCCGCTGAGGGTTCCGGCGCCGCCGACGAGGACGACGGCAGCGGCAACACCGCCGGCTACTTCCCGTACAAGCCCTACTGCGGCAACTGCGAGAAGGACCTCACCGTCGTCACCTCCTACGACGACGACACGACCGAGCTGAACTACACCTGCTCGGCCTGCGGCTTCGCCGAGACGGTCCGCCTCAGCGAGTTCAACCGCGGCAAGCTGGTGTGGAAGGTCGACTGGCCGATGCGCTGGGCCTACGAGGGCGTGATCTTCGAGCCCAGCGGCGTCGACCACTCCTCGCCCGGCTCCTCCTTCGTCGTCGGCGGCCAGATCGTCCGCGAGGTCTTCGACGGTGTGCAGCCCATCGGGCCCATGTACGCCTTCGTCGGCATCTCCGGCATGGCCAAGATGTCCTCCAGCAAGGGCGGGGTGCCCACCCCGGCCGACGCGCTGAAGATCATGGAAGCGCCGCTGCTGCGCTGGCTCTACGCCCGCCGCAAGCCCAACCAGTCGTTCAAGATCGCCTTCGACCAGGAGATCCAGCGGCTGTACGACGAGTGGGACTCGCTCGGCCGCAAGGTCGCCGACGGCACGGTGCTGCCCGCCGACGCCGCCGCGTACTCCCGCGCCATCCGCACGGCGGCCGGGGAGCTCCCGAGCACCCCGCGCCCGCTGCCGTACCGGACGCTCGCCTCGGTCGCCGACATCACCGCCGGCGCCGAGGACCAGACGCTCCGCATCCTCACCGAGCTCGACCCGGAGAACCCGCTGACCTCGCTGGACGAGGCGCGCCCGCGCCTCGACCGCGCCGAGAACTGGATCACCACCCAGGTCCCGGCCGAGGCCCGCACCATCGTCCGGGACGAGGCCGACAAGGAGCTCCTGGGCTCGCTCGACGAACAGGGCCGCGAGTCGCTGCGCCTCCTCCTGGAGGGGCTGGACTCGCACTGGTCGCTGGACGGACTCACCACGCTCGTCTACGGCGTGCCGAAGACGCTGGCGGGCCTGGAGCCGGACGCCAAGCCGACGCCCGAGCTGAAGGCCGCCCAGCGGTCCTTCTTCGTCCTGCTGTACCGGCTGCTCGTCAGCCGCGACACGGGGCCCCGCCTGCCCACGCTGCTGCTCGCGGTGGGGGCGGACCGGGTGCGCAGGCTGCTGGGCGCGTAACGGCGTAACGGCGTCGCGGAACGTACGGCGGAGGGCCGCCACCCGGATCCCCGGGTGGCGGCCCTCCGTCATGCTGTGTCCTGCTGTGCCCTGCTCGTGGCCCGCTGTGGTCTCAGGCGCTCTGGTCGGCCGTCGCGCGCCGCATGTAGAGGTCCCTGAACCGCGGCATCAGGTCCTGGAGCAGCTCGGTCGAGCGCGGGTGGTGCACGTCGTGCCGGTCGGCCAGGTGGATGTCGAGGGTCTCGACGTTCGGGTACTGGCCCTCCTGGTCCGTGTACGCGCTGAACTCCTCGTACGCGCGGTCGGCGAAGTCGTTGTCCTCCTGGGACCACTCCTCCAGCTGCGGCGCGTCCTCGGGGCCGGGGGCGGGCACGGCGGGCGGCTCCTCGTCGGCGGCCTGCGGCACGGGCGGCTGCGCCTGCTGTACGGGCTGCGCCTGCTGTACGGGCCCCGGGCCCGGCTCCGGCTCCTCGTGGAGGTCGTCGCGGCGGGGGTGCGGGACCGCGCCGATCGTGCCGACGTTGCCGAGGGGCCGGGTGCGGCCGGGGCCCAGGGGGACGGCGGCCGGGGTGGGCTCCAGGCCCTCCACGTACTGCGGGTCGTACGCGCCGGCGTGCGGGGCGTCAGGAAGCTTCTGGGCGGCGAACCAGGGGCTGTCGTGGGTGGGCGGGACCTGCGGGGTGGTCTCCAGCGCCTGCTGCTGGGCGTGCTGGAGTTGCTGCTGTTGTTGCTGTTGGGGGTGCTGTTGCTGTTGTTGGGGGTGTTGCTGCGCCTGCTCCTGAAGCTGCGTCTGCTCCTCGCGCCCCTGCTCGTGCTCCTGGCTCTGCTCCCGGTGTTGCTCCTGCCGGGGCTCGTACGGCAGTTCGGCTTTCGGGGCGGGTGGCAGCAGGGCCGGTTCGATTCCGGCGGCGGCGAGCCCGGCCGGGGCGGTCTCGGCGAGCGGGACGCCGAACTTCGCCAGCCGCAGCGGCATCATCGACTCGACCGGGGCCTTGCGCCGCCAGTTGCGGCCGAAGCGGGCCTGGAGCCGGGCCTGGTAGATCAGCCGGTCCTGTTCGAGCTTGATGACCTGCTCGTAACTGCGCAGCTCCCACAGCTTCATCCGCCGCCACAGCTTGAACGTCGGGATGGGGGAGAGCAGCCAGCGGGTGAGGCGGACGCCCTCCATGTGCTTGTCGGCCGTGATGTCCGCGATCCGGCCCACCGCGTGCCGGGCGGCCTCGACGGAGACGACGAACAGCACCGGGATCACCGCGTGCATCGCGGTGCCCAGCGGGTCGGGCCAGGAGGCCGCGCCGTTGAACGCGATCGTCGCGGCGGTCAGCAGCCACGCCGTCTGGCGCAGCAGCGGGAACGGGATCCGCATCCAGGTCAGCAGGAGGTCCAGGGCCAGCAGGACACAGATACCCGCGTCGATGCCGATGGGGAAGACCAGCGAGAACTCGCCGAAACCCTTGTCCTCCGCGAGCTCGCGCACGGCGGCGTAGGAGCCCGCGAAACCGATCGCGGCGATGAGCACCGCACCGGCGACGACAACCCCGATGAGTATCCGGTGTGTGCGTGTCAGCTGCATCGCGGCCACGCGCGATCCCTCCCCGACCTCTGTACCCGAACCCGACTTCTGCGCCCGGTCTTGTTCCACGGCCGGGCATCAGACGTCCCGGCGATGGCACAGCCTGGCACATGTGTGCGAGTTTTGTTGCGCGGGGAGGGCTCAGGGAGGGCGCGGGTGCGCCGGTGTCACTCGCAGCCGCGCTGCCAGTTCCATCCGATGAAGGTGTTCTTGAGGTCGACCTCGAACGCGCAGGACGCGGTCCCGTCGGCCTTGAGGGCCACGGTGGAACGGTGCGTGTTGGCGTACACGTTGCCCGTCGGGTCGAAGATCCCCTGGTAGGAGAACGAGGCGTCGGCCACGTTGGTGGAGACCGCGCAGTTCGCGACGCAGTCGGCGGACGTGCCCGAGGACTCCAGCGACCAGCCCGCGTTCCACGGTTCGCGGTTCCCCTGCTGGGTCGCGTCGGTGGACGAGGCGGTGACCACCGTGCCGTCGGAGCTCCAGTCGGACGTCGTGTAGAGGCCCGTCATCCGGATGTTGCAGCAGTCGTACATCTCGGACCAGCTCCGGACCTGGCGGTCGCCCCGGGCGGCGGCCCGAGCCGTCTGCGCGTTCGCGGCGGGGCCGGCCTTCGCCACCAGCCGTACGGGGCCGAGCACCGGCTCGCAGTCGGGGCCGATGGAGACGTCCTGCCGCACGGCCATGCCCTCGGGCGGTACGGGCAGGGCGCCGGACAGCTTCACGTCCGCGCACGCACGGGCGTCGCCGGATGCCGCCGTCCGCGGCTCGGCCGGAGTGGCGGTGGTGGCGGCCGTGGCGGCGGTGGCGGTGAGCGCGAACAGGCCGGTCGTGAGTGCTGCGACGAACGCGATGCGATGGCGCAATTCCCTTGCCTTTCCTCGGGGTTCGCCGTGGAGCGTAACGACGTCCGTGGTGATCGGAACGGAACGGGGAGAGGGTTGGCAGGAAGGTGACAGGCACATGCCGTATGGGCTTGCCCCAACGTGCGAAACCCGGCCCTCGGGGAGGGCCGGGTCGCGGAAAGCGGTGCTGGGAGGGGGCGTTCGCGTCCTGCCGGCCGCGCGGGCCTCAGGTCACGTCGTGTGTGCGGACGCCCGGGTGGGCCGTCAGCTCGACTTCGGCTTGGAGGAGGCGTCGTCCTTGCCGCTGCCCTTGGCCGCGTCCTTCTTGCCGTCCTTCTCGCTGTCGTTCTTGTCGTCCTTGGCGTCGTCCCCGGCGCCGTCCTTCTTGGCGTCCTTGTCGTCCTTGTCGTCCTTCTTGGCGTCGACGGTGTCGCCGACCGCCGCGACCGCTTCCTTCGCCGCCTTCTGGGCGCCCTTGACGATGTCCGCGGACGAGGGCGTCTTCGCGCCCGCGTAGCCCGCGCCGTTGTACGTCAGGGTGACGACGACATTGCCCGTGCGCGCCACGACGGTGGCGTACGCGAAGTCCTCGTCCGTCTTGCTGAGGGCGTAGGTGACGAGGGTGGCCTCCTCGCCGATGCCGGCGGTGGGCTCCGCGGCGAGCTTCTCGGCGCCCTCGGTGGCCTTCGCCTTGGTGACCTGCTTCGCGAAGTCGTCGGTGGCGCGCTTGGCGCCGCTGCCCAGCGACTGGTCCGAGTCGAACCGGGTGAAGCCGACGTCCAGCCAGCGGTACTGCGAGCCCTTGACGCCCTGGTCGTCCAGGCCGTTCCAGGAGCAGTTGCTGCGGGCCGCCAGGTCGTTGGACCGGCCGGCCGTGCCGTTCTTCTTCTTGGCCGAGGGCACCAGGTCCCCGATCGTCTTCTTCGTGACCGAGCCGCACGGGTCGGGCAGATCGGTGAACTTCGCCGGCTCGACGGTGGGCGACGGCTTGGCGCTGGGAGTGCCGGACGAGGAGGAGCCCGCGTTCTTCTTGCCGTCGGAGCCGGAGTCCGACGAGCAGCCGACGGCTACGAGCATCACCGGAACGGCGGCGCAGGCGAGGATGCGGGACAGGCGCGGGGCAGATCGGTGCATGGTTCCTTCACTCGGATGGCACGGAGCTCTCGGTGCTGGAGGTCTCGGTTCGTGCGGTGTACGGGCGGGCTCGGTCGCGGGTCGGTACGTCTTCCGGACAGCCACGGTACGACGGGCGGCGGCCGGCCGGTTCCGCCGCCGAGGGCCCCCGGCGACCGGAATCCGGCCGGTGGGGGCCCGTCGGGCGGTGTCTATTCGCTGATCGTCTCGGCCAGCTTCCGGGCCAGTGCCTGGGCCTTCTCCTGGAGTTCCCTGCTGTCGGACACCTGGGTGACGAGGGCCGGCTGCTCGGCGTACCGGACGGTCACGACCACGTTCGATGTGCGGAATACCACGCTCACCGTGCGGTGCTGTGCGGTGGAACCTGCCCGATTGGGCTGATCCTGCAGAAATGCGGCATCTCCGAGGTTGTCGAGGATGCGCGAGGGCAGGGTGTCCTCCGGACTGCCGCTGCCGCTACTGCCGGTGCCGCCTGCGCCGGGGTCCTTGGAGGGCGAGGCGGTGGACGAGGGATCCGCCGAGGCCGAGGCGTCACCCGCCGCGTCCTCCGACTCCCCGTCGCCGGAGCCCTTGCTCTTGTCCGCGCCGCCCTTGCTCTTCTCGCCCGGGGTCCCGGCGTTCTTCTCCGCGTCCGGTCCGGTGGTCGCCGAGGACGACAGGCCGGCGGCCTTCTCCTTCTTCGCGTACACCGTGTCGGCGCGGTCGTCGTCGCTGACCGTGGGGTCGTACGAGACGACGCGCTCGAAGTCGATGGAGAGGCTGCGGGTGGCGTCCGGCGCGTCGGCCTTCCAGCTGCAGCCGACCTTGCGGTCCGTGTCGTACGTGACGGCCGCGGTGCCCCGGAAGACCTTCTCCTGCTGGTCCCCGGGCAGTTCCGCGGCGCCGGGCAGCAGGTCCTTCAGGGTGGAGCGCGGCACGGCGCGGCAGGGTGCGGGCAGGGTCAGGTACTTGCCCGGAGGTGCGGGGGTGACCGTCGGGCTGCCCGCCTTGCTGTCGACGCCGTTCACGTTGCTGTCGGCGCCGGCGCTGCAGCCGACGACGAGCGCTGCGAGAAGCGCGACGCCGGGTACGTACGCCATGTGTCGCACCGTCCCAGGCTCCCTTCGGTACGGAAAACGAGTTGCCGCTCCAAGGCGGCCGATGGACACAATGTGTATCGCACGCGCCGCTGTGAATGCCGGTCGGCCGACAGGTTTGCCGACCTTGGCACCGGTTTTGCGCTTTCAGTCTTTTCGGGGGAATCGAGGAGTTATGTCGTACGTAGAGGTACCGGGAGCGAAGGTTCCCATCCGGATGTGGGCGGACCCCGCGTCGGTCGAGGACGTCGCGATGCAGCAGCTGCGCAACGTCTCCACGCTGCCGTGGATCAAGGGTCTGGCCGTCATGCCGGACGTCCACTTCGGCAAGGGGGCGACGGTCGGTTCGGTGATCGCGATGCAGGGCGCGGTGTGCCCGGCCGCGGTCGGGGTGGACATCGGCTGCGGGATGTCCGCCGTCAAGACGTCCCTCACCGCGAACGATCTTCCCGGCGACCTGTCACGGCTGCGCTCCAAGATCGAGCAGGCGATTCCGGTCGGCCGGGGCATGCACGGCGACGTGGTGGACCCGGGGAAGCTGCACGGGTTCCCGACGGCGGGGTGGGACGACTTCTGGGGGCGGTTCGGGGGGATCGCCGACGCGGTCAAATTCCGTCAGGAACGCGCCACGAAGCAGATGGGAACGCTCGGATCGGGAAATCACATGATCGAGTTCTGTCTCGACAGTGATGGTGCGGTGTGGCTGATGCTGCACTCGGGCTCCCGCAACATCGGCAAGGAGCTCGCCGAGCACCACATCGGCATCGCCCAGAAGCTTCCGCACAACCAGGGCCTCGTCGACCGGGACCTGGCCGTCTTCATCTCGGACACCCCGCAGATGGCCGGTTACCGGAACGATCTGTACTGGGCGCAGGAGTACGCCAAGTACAACCGCGCGATCATGATGGCGCTCTTCAAGGACGTGGTCCGCAAGGAGTTCAAGAAGGCGAAGCCGGTCTTCGAGCAGGAGATCTCCTGCCACCACAACTACGTGGCGGAGGAGCGGTACGACGGAGCGGACCTGCTGGTCACCCGCAAGGGAGCCATCCGCGCCGGCTCCGGCGAGTACGGCATCATCCCCGGCTCGATGGGTACCAGTTCGTACATCGTGAAGGGTCTCGGCAACGAGAAGGCGTTCAACTCGGCCTCGCACGGAGCCGGTCGCCGGATGAGCCGGAACGCGGCCAAGCGCCGTTTCACGGTGCGGGACCTGGAGGAGCAGACGCGCGGTGTGGAGTGCCGCAAGGACTCCGGCGTCCTGGACGAGATCCCGGCCGCGTACAAGCCGATCGAGCAGGTCATGGAGCAGCAGCGGGACCTGGTCGAGGTCGTCGCGAAGCTCAAGCAGGTCATCTGCATCAAGGGCTGAGTGAGGGGCGTCACCGCCGATGGCGGCGCGCCCCTCACCGGCTTTCCGGGATGCTACGCGCCGGGCGGACCGTCTTCGGGGTGCCGCACCTTCCCGGTCTTCAACCGCCACAGGCGTACGGAGCAGGAGGCTTCGCTGCGGCCCAGTTCGGCGGCCGCCGCTCCGGCGTCGTCGTGAGCCAGCAGAACACCGTCCTCCCAGGCCTTCCAGCGTCGTCCCGGAGGGCGGACGGGCATGTCCGCCGGGCGCTCCCAGGAAGCCAGAGAGGCGGCCGCCGTCTGCTTGCGCGCCAGGGACAGGCAGCCCGGGTAGTACAGATGCCCGGCCAGCTGAACCGCCGCTTCCTTCGTGTAGACCACGTTGTAGATCCCGTCACGCGCATTGCGTCCGATCTGCCGGGCGGCCCCCGTCACCGCCTTGGCGTACCGGCAGAGATACGCGCCGACAGCGGCACTCGCCGTGGTCAGCGAGACGAAGGGAAGGCCTTGCCCCGTGTGTCCGACCGAGCCGTCGGCGTCGATGACGCCTCGGAGATAGTCGCGACGGGAGAACTCCACCCGGGGCGGGGTGATCTTCCTCGATTTCCGGCCGTAGGGAAGGCCGAGCCCGTTGAGCCTGGCCCTGGCTTCCTGATCGCAGAGGGTCCAGGTGGCCGAGTGATGCTCCTCGGAGAAATTCGTGGCCCGCACGCGCTCGGTGATGCTGGTGTTGTACGGGGTCAGGCGCTGGAACTCGCGCAGTACGGCGATGTCCCGGACGCTGATCTCCACCGTCAGGCGGCCCTTGCGTCCAGCGCCCTGCGCGAGGTGGCCGTCGGCCTGAAGGAAGCCGAACATGTAGGCGTAGTCGGGGTGTTGCAGATCCATGAAGGCGGGACCGGCGGGTGGGCCGGGCAGGAGATCGCCGATCTCGAAGAGCGGAGGCGCGTTAGTGTCGTGCTCAGCCACGGGAAGCCCTACTTCCTGATGGTGAGGCCCTCGGCCGGGACGGCAATCCTGACCGGGGGCCGCGCTGTGTTCTGGCGCGACCGAGCTTAGGCAGCGGGTTCGAGGGCCGGGCGGGTGATCCGGTCCGATCACCCGCACGAGTGATCGAGGGCGGTGGTGTGGAGCGCAGGTCCGCAGGACCCTGCTACTCCCCGCCCCCGTACGTCGCGTAGTCCGGCGTTCCCGTCGCCGCGAAGACGTGGACGGAGACGCCGGCCGGGGTCGTCCGGTGGCTCGTCAGCCGCAGGCCGGCCGGGGCGCCGCCGTCCGGGAACAGGCGGCGGCCCTCGCCCACCACGACCGGGGCGATGGCCAGGCGCAGTTCGTCGACCAGGCCTGCGGCCAGGAGCGACTGGGCCAGGCGGGCGCTGCCGTGGATCTGGAGGTCCCGGCCGGGCTGCCGCTTCAGCTCGGCCACCCGGGCGGGGACGTCGCCGGAGAGGAGCGTGGTCGGGTTCCAGGTGGCCCCGGACTCGGTCAGGGTGGTGGAGGCCACGTACTTCGGCAGGCCGTTCAGGATGGCGGCGAAGGGGTGGTCGGTCATCCGGGGCCAGTCCCGGGCGAAGTTCTCGTAGGTGCGGCGGCCGAAGAGGAAGGCGTCCGCCTCGGCCAGCCATTCACCGGCCACCCGCTCGAACGCCTCGTCCAGGTGCGGTACGAACCAGCCGCCCCGGGTGAACCCGTCGCTGGGGTCCTCGTCCGGCGCCCCCGGGCCCTGGGAGACGCCGTCGAGCGTCAGGAACTCCTGCACCACCAGCTTCATCGCGGCACTCCTCTGCGTGGGGGCTTTCCGGCCGGTTCGACGCGTTTTCCCGTCTTTCCTAGCACGCGCGGCCCCGCCCGTCCTCCTTACGCCGCCTCCGCCAGGTCCGCCTCCGTCAGCGAGGCGACCAGGACCGTGCGCGGGCCCGCCTCGATGCCGGGCACCGACGGGACGGCGAGCAGGCGGCACCCCGCGGCCAGGGCGGCGGCCGCGCCCGTGGGGGTGTCCTCGACGGCCAGGCAGTCCTGCGGGGCCACCCCGAGCGCGGCCGCTGCGGCCAGGTACGGGTCGGGGTGCGGCTTCCCGCGTGCCGTCTCGCCCGAGGCGACCGACGTGTCGAACCGGTGCCGGCCCAGCGTTTCGAGCACCAGGTCGGCCACATGCCGTTCGGACGCGGTCACCAGGGCCGTCGGTACGCCGAGTGCGCGCGCCCGGTCCAGGAGGCGGAGCGCGCCCGGCTGGACGGTCACGCCCGCCGCCACCCGTGCGGTGAACTCCCGGTCGAGCCGGGCGGCCGTCTCCGCATCGGACAGGGTGCTGAGGCCGCCGCGTACGAGAAGGCCGGCCGCGTCGGCCACCGCGGCGCCCGCGAACGGGGCGAGGGTTTCCGTACCGGCCGGGGAGCCCTGCGTCCGCAGGAACCCGGCGACGGTGTCCAGCCAGGCGTGCTCGGTGTCGACGAGGGTGCCGTCCATGTCGCACAGCAGGGCGGCGGGGCGGGGGAGCGGGGGCATACGGGGCTCGCTGTTCCTGGGGGTGGCCTACCGAGGGGGGTCCCCTGCGGTCAGGGGGGTGTGTCAGAGGTGAGTCGGGGTGAGGTGCTGTTGCCGGCGGGTCAGTCGGCTGCGGTGCGGACCAGCGGATTGGCCTGCACCGAGTTGCGTACGGTGAAGACGACCGAACCGGGCCGGTAGCGGTCGTCCGAGGTCTCGACGGGGCGGCCCTCGGCCGTCGTCGTGGTGCGGCGCACCCGCAGCAGCGGGGAGCCGCGCCGGACGCCCAGCTCGCGGGCGTCCGTGGTGCCGGCGGCGACCGCGTCCAGGTGGTGCTCGCCGTTACTCATGACGATGCCGGCCTCGTCGTACAGGCTCCAGGTGACCGACTCGCAGTCGTCCGGCAGCCGTTCGACG
Organism: Streptomyces sp. NPDC091289; assembly: GCF_044757365.1. Taxonomy (NCBI): domain Bacteria; kingdom Bacillati; phylum Actinomycetota; class Actinomycetes; order Kitasatosporales; family Streptomycetaceae; genus Streptomyces; species Streptomyces sp. NPDC091289. The sequence continues at coordinate 326,548 of NZ_JBIVUT010000005.1, read as the reverse complement.
GCCGCCGCCGCCCACCCGGCGTACACCGTGCGTTCCAGGAGCGCCGGTTCGCCGTCCAGGGTGCGCACCCGCAGGATGTGCAGGACCGGGTCGCCGGGCGCGAGGTGGAGCAGGGCGGCCTGGGCCTCGGTCGCCTTCGCGTGGCGCTTGCGGAGCACCAGGCCGCCGGGGGTGCGGTCGCCGGCCCTGGCCCACTCGGCGAAGCTGCGCAGTTCGGTGAAGCTCTGGCTGGGCGTGGTGGACAGGACGGTCCGGCGGGCGCCCTGCCGGGAGCCGATCAGGCCCTCCGACTGGAGCGTGCCGAAGGCCTGGCGGAGGGTGCCCCGGGAAACGCCGTGGGCCAGGGCCAGTTCGGACTCGGACGGCAGCTCGGAGCCCACGGGGTGGGTGCCTTCGGCGATGGCGCGGCGCAGCTCATCGGCGATCTGCTGGTGCCGTCGGGTCACGTCTCTCCTTGGAGCTTTCGGGCTGCCGGGCTTGTTGCGGATGGCGCGTCGTACGCAGGGACGATCATGTCATCCGTACGCTGCGCGGTGCATCCCTGGGCTGCGCGCAATCGGCGGGGCCTCTCAAGTGCGAACCCTGCGTCTAACCGCTTTGGGGGCAGGTAAACCTACGTCTTTATAACGCTTCTGACCTGCACTTTTTACCTTCACAAAGCTTTACCGGCTGGTCACCTGGCTGCTAGCTTCGGCTGGCTTACTGACGATGGCTTGTCCATACAGGTGGCTCGCCGCAGACCCAGGAGTACGCATCGTGAAGGCACACCATCCCCGCCGCGTCCTGACCGCCGCGGCCCTCGCCGGCCTCACCGCTCTGGTGGCCACCGGCTGTGGCTCCGCACCCGACGACGAAGGTGCGAAGAACAGCAAGGCCGCGAAGGCGGAGTCGGCCGCGGCTCTCGGCGGTATGGAGAAGCTCGTCGCGGCGGCGGAGAAGGAGGGCAAGCTCAACGTCTACGCCCTCGCGCCGGACTGGGCCAACTACGGCGAGATGATCGCGGCCTTCGAGAAGAAGTACGCCATCAAGGTCAACAACGAGGATCCGGGCGGCAGCAGCCAGGGCGCGCTGAACGCCGCGGCCAAGCGCAAGAACCAGGCCCGGGCCGTCGACGCGCTGGACCTCGGCACCTCGTACATGCAGGACGCCAAGAAGCAGGGCCTGCTCGCGCCGTACAAGGTCGCGGGCTGGAAGGGCATTCCGGACGCGCAGAAGCAGCCGGACGCCTCCTTCATGAACAACTACGGCGGCTTCATCTCCATCGGCTGTGACGCCAAGGCCGTGAAGAACTGCCCCGAGACGTTCGAGGACCTGCTCAAGCCCGAGTACCGGAACAAGGTCGCGCTCAACGGCGACCCGACCGAGTCCAGCTCGGCGCTGGCCGCGGTCGTCGCGGCGTCGCTGTCCAACGGCGGTTCCCTGGACGACGCGCAGCCCGGTCTCGACTTCTTCCAGCAGCTGAAGAAGAAGGGCAACTTCGTTCCCGCGAAGTCGACGCTCGCCACCATCCAGCAGGGCGAGACGCCGATCTCGATCGACTGGGACTACCTCAACCTGGGCTACGGCCAGAAGCTCGAGGCGAAGGGCGTCGACTGGCAGGTCGCGGTGCCCTCCGACGGCCTGTACTCGCGCTACTACAACCAGGGCGTCAACAAGTACGCCCCGCACCCGGCCGCTGCCCGCCTGTGGCTGGAGTTCATCTACAGCCCCGAGGGCCAGAACATCTGGCTCAAGGGCTTCTCCCGCCCGGCGCTCCTGGACACGATGAAGAAGGACGGCACCGCCGACAACGCCGCCCTGGCCAAGATCCCCGAGGTCCACGGAACTCCCAAGGAGCCGACCGTGGAGCAGGAGGCCAAGGCCAAGGAGACGGTCGTCCAGGGCTGGGGCAAGGCGGTCAGCTGAGCATGCCCGACCAGACCGCACCTTCTCCCGCGGGCAGCGGAGCCGCCGTTCTGGCGGACTCCGCGCCCGCGGCGGGCCCGGCCGCCCCCGCCCGTCCCGCGCCTCCGGTACGGGACGGCGGCGCCCGGCGTCGCGGCGCGCGGCGCCACCGGTGGCCCGTCGTCGTTCCCTTCTTCGCGTTTCTCGCGGTGTGCTTCGGGCTGCCCGCCGGGACCATGGTGTACGGGGCGTTCACCGTCGTCGACTCGGCGACCGGCGAGGGCCGGTTCTCCACGGAGAACGTCAGCGGGTCGCTGTCCGGGGCGTACGCGACCGGGCTCACCGGCAGCGTCCAGCTCTCGCTCATGACCGCTCTGCTGGCGACCGTCATCGGCACCCTGATCGCGCAGGCCGTCGTCAGTTCCCCCCGGCCCGCGCTGCGGGGCATCGTCGTCTCGGCCAGCGGGGTGCTCGCCAACTTCTCCGGCGCGCCCCTCGCCTTCGCCTTCATCGCGACGCTCGGCACCACCGGCACCGTCACCCAGCTCTTCCACCTGGACCGGACCGGCTTCAGTCTCTACAGCTTCACCGGCCTGGTGCTGGCCTACCTCTACTTCATGGTCCCGCTGATGGTGGTGACCGTCCTGCCCGCGCTTGACGGCCTGCGCTCCCAGTGGCAGGAGGCCGCCGCGTCCTGCGGGGCGACCCGCGGGCAGTACTGGCGGCACGTCGGCATCCCGGTGCTGACGCCCTCGCTGCTCGGCGGGGCGGTGCTGATGTTCGGCACCGCGTTCGCCTCGCACGCCACCGCCGCCGTGATGGTCGGCTCCTCGCAGCCGCTGATCACCATCCAGATCGCCAACGCCCTCAACGGCAACGTCCTGGTGGGCCAGGAGAACCTCGCTCTCGCGATGAGCCTCAACATGGTCGTGATCGCGCTGCTCGTGATGGCCGTACAGATACCGCTGCAGCGCAGGAGTACCCGATGGCTCGGATGAAGTTCACCTCGCGGGGCGTCGTCCTGCCGCTCGCCGCGCTGTATTTCCTGGTCCCCATCGGCGCCTCGATCTGGTTCAGCATCAACGAGGTCGAGGGCATCAGCTTCGACGCGTACACCAAGGGGCTCGGCACCGAGGGGCTGACCACCAGCCTGATGCTGTCGGTCCGCCTCGGCCTGGCCACCATCGTGTGCGGGCTGCTCCTGATGGTGCCGACCCTGGTCGCGGTCTCGCTCTATCTGCCGAGGCTGCGCCGGATCGTCGAGGTCCTGTGCATGATGCCGCTGGTCGTCCCGCCGATCGCGCTGGTCGCGGGCGTCACCACGGTGCTGTCCTGGGAACAGGACCTGGCCGACACGCCCCTGTACATGACGTTCCAGATCCTGCGGGACGAGGACTTCCCGCTGATCCTCGTGCTCGTCTACACGGTCATGTCGCTGCCGTTCCTGTACCGCTCGCTGGACGCCGGACTGCGCGCCGTCGACCTGCGCACCCTCGTCGAGGCCGCCCGCAGCCTGGGCGCCTCGCGCCTGCAGACCCTGTGGCAGGTGATCGTGCCGAACCTGCGGACCGCCGTGGTGGGCGGCGCCGTGCTCAGCCTGGCCATGGTGCTCGGCGAGTACACCGTCGCCTCCGTGCTCTCCTACCGCCCGTTCTCCGTGTGGATGGTGGAGATCAAGGACTCCGAGGCTCAGCTCTCGGTCGCCGCCGCGATGCTCAGCCTGCTGATCACCTGGGGGCTGCTGCTCCTGCTCACCACCCTGGCCGGTGGCCGAAGCCGCCGTCGTACGCGCCTGGACTCCGGCCGCGAGAACCGAAAGAAGACCGTGTCATGACCGTCCCCGTGCAACTCAAGCAACTGCGCAGGCAGTTCGGCTCCACGGTCGCTCTCGACGGACTCGACCTGGACATCGCCCCCGGCGAGATGGTCGCCCTGCTGGGCCCGTCCGGCTGCGGCAAGACCACCGCGCTGCGCATCATCGCCGGGTTCGAGAGCGCCGACGGCGGCGAACTGCTCATGGACGGCCAGGACGTCACCTCCGTACCGGCCCACCGCCGCGACATCGGCATGGTCTTCCAGTCGTACAGCCTGTTCCCGAACATGACGGCCGCCGAGAACATCGCGTACGGCCTGCGGGTACGGGGCCGGGCGAACGCGGAGCGCAAGCAGCGGGCCCGGGAACTCCTGGAGCTGGTCGGCCTGCCCGGCCGCGAGGGCACCTACCCGCACCAGCTGTCCGGCGGCCAGCAGCAGCGCGTGGCGCTCGCCCGTGCGCTGGCGATCCGGCCCAAGGTGCTGCTCCTCGACGAGCCGCTGTCCGCTCTGGACGCCAAGGTGCGGCTCAATCTGCGCGAGGAGATCCGGCGCATCCAGCTGGATCTCGGCATCACCACCGTCTTCGTCACCCATGACCAGGAGGAGGCGCTGTCCATGGCGGACCGCGTCGCCGTGATGAAGGACGGCCGGCTCGAACAGTGCGCCGCGCCCGGCGAGTTGTACGACCGCCCGGCCACGCCGTTCGTCGCCGAGTTCGTCGGCACCATGAACCGGCTGCCGGGCACCGTCCGGGACGGCGGGGTCGTCGAGCTGCTCGGCCGGCGGCTGCCCATCCACGGCGCGACCCCCGCCGCCGGCGTCGAGGTCGACGTACTGCTGCGCCCCGAGGGGCTGGCGGTCGGAGCCGCCGACGGGGCGGGCACCCCCGCGACCGTACGGGTGGCGACCTTCCTCGGCCCCACCACGCGGCTGCACCTCACCACGGACTCCGGAGCCGTGTGCAAGGCCGACCTGCCCAGCTGGGAGGCGACCGCGCTGGCCCCGGGAGCCCGCTGCACGATCACCCCGCACGACAACCCCGTGCTCGTCGCCGAGCGAGCCGGCGCCCCGTCCCCGAAGGTGTAAGTGAAGGAGTGAGCAACCAGTGAGTGCCCAGCGCCGTATTCTGCTGGCCGGCACCGGAGCGGCCGTCGCCCTGGTGGCGACCGCCGCCGTCGCGATCGCCGGCCCGGTGACCGAGCCCGACGAGGGCGGGAAGCCCGGGAAGCCGGCCGCCGCGAGCGAGCTGCGCGTCATGACCATGAACATGTGGCACGGCGGCAGCAAGGTCGACGACGGTCTGGCCAAGCAGGTCGCCGTCATCGAGAAGCACCGGCCCGACGTGGTCGGGATGCAGGAGACCTCGGGCCACTCCGCCAAGGACCTCGCCGAGGAACTCGGCTGGGAGCACTGGCAGTCCGACGCCGACCTGGGCATCATCAGCCGCTTCCCGATCACCTCGGAGGCGGAGCACAGCCAGGCCGCGACCGGGGTCCGCATCCGGATCGACGAGACCACGGGCCAGGAGGTCGAGCTCTGGACGGCGCACCTCGGCTACGACCCGTACGGCCCGTACGACGCCTGCTTCGACGGGATGCCGGTCGAGAAGATCTTCGAGCGGGAGGCGCAGTCCGGCCGCACCCCGCAGGCCGAGGCCATCGCCAAGGACCTCGCGCCGAAGATCGCCGCCGCGGACGAGACGCCGGTGCTGCTCGTCGGCGACTTCAACACCCCCTCGCACCTGGACTGGACCGAGGCGACCAAGGACAGCCACTGCGGTTACGGCCAGGTCGACTGGCCCGTCACCAAGATCTTCGAGGGCGCCGGTCTGAAGGACTCCTTCCGGGAGGCCAACCCGGACCCGGCGGCGCTGCCCGGCACCACCTGGTCGCCGGTCTACCCGAAGCACGACGGCTCCACGGGGGCCGACGAGCCGCAGGACCGGATCGACTTCATCGACTACGCGGGCAGCAAGCTGACGGTGAAGGACTCGGTGTCCTTCGTCGACGGCGACCCGAAGCCGGTCCCGGACCAGGCGGGCAACGCCTGGCCCACGGACCACGCGGCGGTCCTGACGACGTTCACGGTGGGCTGACGGCGTTCGCGGTGGGGTGACGGCGCCGGGCACCCGGCAGGGGCCCGCGCCCGCTCACAGCGTGCGGTGGACCTTCGTGTTGGAGGCCTGGGCGCGGGGGCGGACCACCAGGAGGTCGATGTTGACGTGGCTGGGCCGGGTGACGGCCCAGCCGATCGTGTCGGCCACGTCCTCGGCGGTCAGCGGGGCGTCGACGCCCGCGTAGACCTTGGCGGCCTTCTCGGTGTCGCCGCGGAAGCGGGTGGTGGCGAACTCCTCGGTCCTGACCATGCCGGGGGCCACCTCGATGACGCGGACCGGGGTGCCGACGATCTCCAGGCGCAGCGTCTCGGCCAGGACGTGTTCGCCGTGCTTGGCCGCCACGTAACCGCCGCCGCCCTCGTACGCGGACAGCGCCGCGGTCGAGGAGAGGATCACGATCGTGCCGTCGCCGCTCGCGGTGAGGGCGGGCAGCAGGGCCTGGGTGACGTTGAGGGTGCCGATGACGTTGGTCTCGTACATCTGGCGCCAGTCGGCGGGGTCGCCGGTGGCGACCGGGTCGGCCCCGAGCGCCCCGCCCGCGTTGTTGACGAGGACGGCGAGGGAGCGGAACGCGGTGGCGAACTCGTCGACCGCCGCCCGGTCGGTGACGTCCAGCGCGTAGGCCGTCGCCTGGTGACCGGCCTCGGTGAGCTCGGCGGCGAGCGCCTCGATGCGGTCCTTGCGGCGGGCGGTCAGCACGACCCGGAAGCCGGCGGCGGCCAGCGTACGGGCGGTCGCGGCGCCGATGCCGCTGCTCGCGCCGGTGATGACGGCGATGGGGGTGGCGGCCATGGCGATCTCCTCGGACAGCTGATCGGGTACGGGGAAAGGATAGGCAGGCGTCGCGGCCGCCCACCGGGTGGGCGGCCGTGGGCTGTGCGGGTGGGGGAGAGCGCGTCAGGGCGGTACGTTCATCGGATAAATCGGTGGGATCGGTATGTTCCGGCCATGCTGATGCTGAGCAGAAGACTGTTGATGCCGCTGTCCGTCGCCGTCGCCGTGGCCGCGGCGACGACTGTGCCGGCCGCGACCGCCGTGCCGGTGGCGGTGCCGGTGGCGAGGTCGGCGGCGGTGACGGATACCGACCCCGTCTCCTTCGCGGCAGCCCCCGCCGCCCCGGCCGCGCCGGCCGCGCCCGGGAAGGAGGCGGCCGTCCCGGAGGCGGACGTCTCCCATCACGGGCACGTCGCCCTCTGGAACGACCTGCTGGAGATCCGGCTCCGGACCGCGAACCGGGGGCCCACCGACGTACCCGCCTCGACGGTGCGGGTGCGGTTCTCCGAGCCCCTGGCCGTACGGCAGCAGCTGCCGCAGGGCTGCCTGTGGGGCGGCAGGGCGGCGGTGCTGTGCGAAACGGGCTCGCTGGCCACCGGCGGGCAGTCCCGGCGGACCGCGTTGGACCTGCGGCTGGCCGGCCGCCCGGCCGAGGTGGTCGTCCGGGTCGACACGGTGTGGAACGGCGGGGTGCGCGACGCGGACTCCAAGAACGACGCGCACACGGTACTGGCGCCCTCGACCGGGGACCCGTACGCGTTCTGACGCGCATGCCTTCTGACGCGTACGCCTTCTGAACTGCGGGGGCTTTTACCGTTACGCCGTACGCCGTTACGCCGCCGCGCCCCCGAACTCGCGGACCGCCTCGGACACGATCGTCTCCAGGTGGCCGTGGTGGGCGCCGCGCCAGTACACCCGGGAGCACTCCGTGCACTGGGCGAACACGTCGTACGCCTGCTGCGTGCCGTGCTCCAGCAGTTCGCTCACGGAGTCCTTCGCGGCCCCGGTCAGGGTGCCGTTGCACGCGGTGCAGCGGGTCCACGGGGTCAGGGCCGGGGCGAACCGGCCGAGGACGTCGCGGAGTTGCTCCTTGGGGCGGTCGCTGTAGACGTACGCCCCCGCCCAGATCTCGCGGCGGCGCAGCAGCCCGCGGTCCCGGGAGAGCAGGACGCGCCGCTCCCGTGCCGAGAGGGTGGCCAGGGCGGGGTCGCCGATGTCCTCGCTCTCGTACGCCGCGTCGACGCCCAGGAGCCGCAACCGGCGCGCCAGCGTGCCGAGATGGACGTCGAGGAGGAAGCGCAGAGGCGCACCGGGCACCCGCTGCGGGCGCTCCACGGCACGCACCTCGACGCGCTCGCCGGGCCCGGGCGCATGCGAGCGGGCCACCGGGTCGCCGTTCACCAGCAGCGTTCCGGCCTCGGTGAGCGGGACGCCGAGGGACTCGATGACATGGCCGAGGGTCGAGGAGCCGTCAGTGACGAGGGGCGTGGGCCCGCCGCGGCGGTCATGCGGGACGAAGAGCCGCAGCTCAGGGGCTACTTCGAGGGTGATCTCGGGTCCGTTCACCCGGTCAGGATGCCACCGGGGCGGGACGGGGAGCCAGGGATTAGGCAGCGCGTGCACCCGTGCGCCGTCAGGGCTGCGGGGCGAACGCCGTCGGGGGCACGCCCACCGTGGCGGTGAAGTCCCGCACCAGATGGGCCTGGTCGCTGTAGCCGAGGTCCGCCGCGAGCCGCGCCCAGTCGACGGCCGGGTCGGATCCGGCGCGCTCCAGCGCCTCGTGGATGCGGTAGCGGAGGATGACCCACTTGGGGCCGACGCCGACGTACGCGGAGAAGAGCCGTTGCAGGGAGCGGGCGGAGAGCCCCGTGTCCTGGGCGAGCCGGTCGACCCGGAGCACCGTGCGGTCCGTGCGCACCAGCTCGACGGCGGCCATCGCCAGCGTCGCCCGGGGGTCGGGGCGGGGCTCCAGGGCCAGCAGGAAGGCGTCCAGCGCGGCGACCCGCGCGTCCTCGTCGTCCGGGCCCAGGACCGCGTCGACGGGCGGCGGCAGCCGCAGCAGCTCGGCGGCGTCGACCCGGTGTCCCGTCAGGTCGCCGACGTCGTGCTCCGGCGCGAATGGGCGGAAGCCGCCGGGCCGGAACTGCACCCCGCAGACCCGCCCGCGCCCGGCCAGCTTCCGGCTGAAGAGCCCCGGATCGACGCCCGCGACCTCGGCGTACCCGGACCGTTCCGTGGGGGTCTCCCCGGCCCCGTACCGCTGGAGGACCAGGTTCACCGACGGGTGCGGGACGACATGGGCGGCGTACGGCTCGGTGAGGTCCCAGTCGATGAGCCAGTAGTGCTCCAGATACGGGCGCAGCGCGGCGGCGGGCTCGCGGCGGCGGAAGCGGACGTGCGCGAAGAGGTCCGGGGCGTCGACGATGCCCCGGGTGTCGCGGCGGGGTCCGGCGGCCATGCCCCGATCCTAGGCGGCGCTTCCTCCGCCTGCCTGTCGCGTTTCTTCAAGACGCGGGCGGACCGGTGGGGGAGCGTGGGAGGCATGACGCAGAAGATCAGTGACCTGCTGGAAACCGCCGCGGCCCGGGCCCTGCCCGTGGTCCGGGGCATCGACGACGGGCAGCTGGGCGACCGTACGCCGTGCGCCGAGTACGACGTACGGGCGCTGCTGAACCACCTGTTCCTGGTGGTGGTGAACTTCCAGGCGCTCGCGGCGCGCGAGGAGGTGGATTTCGGCCGGGAGCCGGAGTTCGTGACGGGCGACTGGCGGGCCGGGTTCGGCGAGGAGACCGCCCGGCTGGTGAAGGCGTGGGACGCACCGGGCGCCGAGGAGGGCACGACCGGGCGGATGGGGCTGCCGGCCCGGACGGTCGGGCTCATGGTGCTCGGCGACCTGACCGTGCATGCCTGGGACCTGGCGCGGGCGACCGGCGCGGACTTCGCGCCGGAGCGGAGCGTGCTCGACGAGGTGGGCCCGGGGCTCGCGGCGATGGCCCCGCAGGCCCGCGCGATGAAGGTGTTCGGCGAGCCGTTCCCGGTGGGGGAGGGCGCTAACGCCTTCGAGCGGCTGCTGGCCGTGACGGGGCGCGATCCGGGGTGGCGTCCGGCCGGGACGAGCGGGACGACCGGGACGAGCGGGACGAACGGGGGCTGAACCCGGCAGGCGGTCCGCTGAGCCCGGTGGGCGGTCCGGAAGTCGGTCCGGCGGGGCACGGGGTGGTGGCCGGGACGTCGTAGAGGGGGCCGAGCGCGGCGTACGCGTCGTCGATGACCTCCTCGGCCAGGAGCAGCATGTCCTGCTCCGCCAGCCGGGCCGCCCGGTGGGTGTACGGGGACGGTGGCGCCGGGTGCCTGCGGCGCCACCAGCAGTCGCAGGCCGCGTAGATGCCGCCGCCGAAGACGAGTACGGGGATGGACAGGGCCAGCAGAACGTCGCCCACGGCGGACTCCTCGATGGTCGGTGTCCTGTGCATCGGCGCGTGGGGTGGTGGCGCTGAAGACCGCCTTCGGCCAAATGTGCCGTAATGCATGGCTCGATCTGACCGAATACGTGCACGTGGGAGCGCCTGTCTGAACGCTTCGACCGGCTGTGCGGCCGGATCTCGGGCGCTCCGACGCCTTCGGGGGATGGGGAGGGCTTCGGGCCCCGGGCCTCACTCCTCCTCGGGCAGGGCGGCGGCCAGCGCTCGCAGGCCGACCAGTACCTCGTCGGTGGTGGGAGCGGACTCCGGGTCGGTGAGATGCTGCATCATCAGACCGCTGACAAGGGCGAGTTGCACCGATCCGACGGTGCGGATCGTCTCTTCGGAGAGCTCCGCCTCTGCAGTGCCGGTGACCTCGCGTGCCATCCCGCTGCGGCCCTGCCGCAGTCCGGCGGCCACCTGCTCCCGCAGTTCCGGGTCGCGTTGAGCCCGCAGGACGGTTTCCAGGTTGGCGATCCAGAAAGTCTTGTTGGCCGAGAAGGCCTCGATCAGACGACTCCACAGGGCGTCGAGGCCGGTGTCGCCGGATGACGGCCCGAAGGCCTGGTCCCCCGAGTCGAGCGCCTCGAAGAGCGCCTGGTTGAGCAGCGCCTCCTTCGAGCCGAAGTGATAGCCGATCGCGGCCATGCTGACGCCCGCCGCCGAAGCCAGGTCGCGGACGGTCGTGCGCTCGTAGCCCTTGGCGAAGAGGCACTGCCTGGCGGCCTCCAGCAGCTTCTCCCGGTTTCCCATGACGCGGACTTTAGCAACGCTCTGCACGTCCGTGCCAGGCAAACGCATCAGGCGATCGTCTTGGGCGATCGAATGATGCAAACGTATTGCGCAGATGCCCAAATCCTGAATACCGTTCCGAGCATCAAAGCCCGCACCGATCCCGGGAGCTCGAATGAGCATCAGAAAGTCCCGCGTCGCCGCCCTTGCCGCGGCCACCGTCTCCGCGGCGCTCGCCGTGACGCTGGTCGCGGCCGGCCCCGCCCCGGCGCGATCCGGTGACCGAGGAGGAGCCGTCCCCACACGGGTGGCGACTGCGGAAGGCCAGGTCCAGGGCTTGGCCGCCGGCTCGGTGCGCACGTTTCAGGGCATCCCCTACGCGGCTCCGCCGACCGGGGAGCGCAGGTGGGAGGAGCCGCAGCCGGTGCGTCCGTGGTCGTCGCCGCTGGACACCCGGGCACCGAAGAGCGCCTGTGCGCAGCCGACGGACCAGCCCATCGCGATCGAGGGCGGCGGCGACGAGGACTGCCTCCACCTGAACGTCACGACTCCGGCCGGGCGGGCGGCGGGACGGCTGCCGGTCATCGTCTGGATCCACGGCGGCAGCTTCACCTATGGCGACGGAGCCACCTACCGTGCGGCCGAGCTGGCCGCCGCGCAGCAGGGCGCCATGGTCGTGACGATCAACTACCGGCTCGGCGCGTTCGGCTTCCTCATCGCGCCCGGCCTGCGCGCACCGGCCAACCTCGGTCTCCTGGACCAGCAGGCCGCGCTGAAGTGGATCAAGCGCAACGCCACCGCCTTCGGCGGAGACCCCCGCAACGTCACGATCATGGGGCAGTCGGGTGGCGGCTACAGCGTCTGTGCCCAACTGGTCTCGCCCGGAGCGCGCGGGCTCTTCAGCAAGGCGATCGTGCAGAGTGCGGGCTGCGTCGGACCGGACGGCTCGTTCACCCGCGCCCAGGCGGAGGCCAACGGCCGCGCCTTCGCCGAAGCCGCGCACTGCGAGGATCCGCGCACCGTCGACTCCTGCCTGCGGCGCAGGCCCACGCCCGAGCTCATCGAGGCGTCGGCCTCCGGTCACGACGGCTACCGGCCCGTGGTGGACGGCATGGTGCTGCCCGAGGCCCCGTCACGGGCGATCGCCGCCGGCCGGTTCGCCCGGGTGCCGGTGCTGCACGGCTCCACCCATGACGAGATGAGCGGACTGGCCGGGCTCGACGAGGTCATGACGGGTACGCCGCTGACACCGGAGGCGTACGCAGAGAAGGTCACCGAGCAGTTCGGGAAGGACTCTCCCGCAGTCCTGGCGGAGTATCCCGTCGCCGACTACGCGGCCCCCGGGGCGGCGCTGTCGGCGGTGCTGACCGACTCGGAGTGGTCGACCGCGGCGCTCGACACCCAGCGCGCACTGGCCCGCCACACCCGCGTCCACGCCTACGACTTCGCCGAGGCCCGTGCCCCGTACTTCAAGAACGTGCCACGACCGGCGAGCTTCCCGCTCGGCACCGGCCACATGGTCGACCTGGCCTACCTGTTCGACAACGACCTCTTCGAGCCGCTCGATGCCGCGCAGGCCGGACTTTCGGAAACGGTGACCGCCTACTGGAGCCGGTTCGCCGCCACCGGCCGGATGGACGGTGGCGGTCTGCCCACGTGGAAGCCGTTCACGGACCGCAGCCCGTACGTGCAGCGACTCGCGTCCGGCCACATCGGGCGCACCGACTTCGCGGCCGACCACCACTACGCCTTCTGGAAGGCGCTCGCCCTCTCGCGTTGAGAGGCTCGGCTTCGGAGGAGCATGTCCTGCTCTGTCGGCCGGGAACCAACAGGGCTCCCGCATTGCTGAGTTGAGGCGTCGAACACCTCCTTCAACGGTGCGGGCGCCCTGTCCGTTGCGTACTCCGATCCCACACCGCCCTTCACCCGATCAGTGAGGTCTTCTCGGCAACGTAGCGGTTGCGGTGTGTGACGGGGTACGGGTGCCCGCGGCCTAGGTCTGCGGTGCCAGGGTGCGTAGGACGTCGAACTCGTTGCCCTCGGGGTCTGCCATGACTACCCAGTTTCGGTCTGGGCCCTGGCCCACGTCCGTCTTGGTGGCGCCGAGGCCGAGCAATCTGGTCACCTCTACCTCGGTGCTGCCGTCGATCGGGCTGACGTCGAGGTGAAGCCGGTTTTTCACAGTCTTGTCCTCGGGCACCTGGATGAACACCAAGGTGGGCGGCATCTGGCGGGCTCGAACATCCTCGATGGTCGGTATCCAGGAGCCGATCTCGACCTTGCCCTCGCTCCGGTCGATCACCTTGAAGTCCAGAACCTCGCACCAGAAGGCCGCTAGCCTCTCCGGATCGTGGCAGTCAACGACCAACTCGGTGAACCTACTTGTCATGACTCTCCCAGATAGTGCGGACGGGACTCAGAGTATTGGCCCGTGTCGCCCGTCCGACAGATCCGCGATCTTCCCCTGGCCGGTCAGGCCATCAGACGGGCTTGATCCGGCATCAGATACGCGAGAAGCCCCTGGTAGGAACAGGTCCGCGAAGATCACGTTCCGGAACCCAGGGGCTTCACGCGTTGACCAGTATCACCTACACCGCAACACTCGATGTCGGCAGGGAGACCGCCGAGACTCTCGCCCAACTCTTGCGCGAGCACCGCGAACGGCTCGGCACCCGCAGGGGAACCCGCGCTCTGGGCGTCTTCAAGCAGGGTGTCCTGGTGCTGCGATGGTTCGTCGACGGGACCTGGCTGGCTCAACTCGCCCAGGACAATGGGGTCTCGGTGCCCACCGCGTACCGCTACTTGCACGAAGGGCTGACCGTGCTCGCCGACCACGCCCCGGATCTGTCCACCGCGCTGGAACGGGCGCCGGCCGCCGGCTACACCCATCTCAACCTGGACGGCACTGTCATCCGTACTGACCGCGTCGCCGCCCCCGGCCCCAAAGGCGCCGACCTCTGGTGGTCCGGGAAGCGCAAGCACCACGGCGGCAACGTCCAGGTCATCTCCGCCCCCGACGGCTGGCCGATCTGGGTCTCCCCGGTCCGCCCCGGCCGCGAGCATGACACCACCTGCGCCCGCACCCACGGCCTGGTCGACGCCCTCAACCGGCTCGCATCCACCCTGGATATTCCCACCCTGACCGACCTCGGCTACGAGAGCGCCGGCGACGGCTTCCGTCACCCGGTCAAGAAGCCCAAGGGCAGCGAACTCGACGACGAGCAGCAGGCGTTCAACTCGGTCATCCGAGGCGTCCATGCGGTCGCCGAGCGGGCCAACGCCCTACTCAAGGTCACCTTAAAGGCCCTGCGCCGGGTCAGCCTCGACCCCAGCGGCATCACCCGGATCGCCCGAGCCGCCCTCGTCCTGCTCCAGCTGGAACACGGCCGCACCGCCTGACCGAAGATCACGAACCGTCACGAACCTTTACCGAGAAAGATTCAGTGACCTCGCTGAAAACGCTCACCGATCCGCGACGAGGTTACCCGCACTCTCAAGGAGAAGAGGGCCCTTGCTCCTGCCCTCCTTCCTCCGTAACGACTCGACTCTCGCGCCTCCACCTATTTAAGGCAGCACGCTTGCGGCGGTGTTCCCAATAGGCAACCCACCACATGTAGAGGTCGCGCGACTCTTTTGGAAGTACGGCGCGGACGAGGCGCAGCACAACAAAAGGAAGAATCAAGAAGAATGTAGCCCACCATGGCATTTCAGCAAGAGCGCTCTGAGGAATTTCAAACACGACGATAACTCTCTACGCGAAGGAAACCTGTGGACCGGTTCTCAAAGTTGTCGCTAGGCGTAGATTTTGAGAACCGAATCGCCGAGAGTCACGTCATACGTTCTCTTGCTCCTTCCAAGCGTCGCTCCAGAAATGCCGACCCTAGGATCCGTCAGCGAGGCCGCGACATCTTCCGGATAGGGGAGTCCTGTCCACTGGGCCTCCCATTCACCTCCCGCTCCCCAAAGCCTGCGCTGGGGATCCGAGTCATCGTCACGCCCCCTGCCGTCATCACGTCCCAAGGGGTCCCAGTACCAGTTCCCTGTAGCCCACCGCCCCTTGGGGTCGGTCATCGACATACGGGCAACCATGCCGGCCAACAGGGTCTGCGCCGCTTCGCTCATCGGCGGGACGTCGGCAAGCTGGCGCTCCTCTGCCAAGTCCAATGGGTCCTCAAGCGTGCGAAAGTCGAAGTGCGAACCTTCTCGCACCCCCTGCAGCTTTCCGTCCAGCCGACTCGTGACTACCAACCGTGCCCCTGTGGGGACATGCTCCAGGGCGTACGTCCGGTAGTCGTATACATCCCGCAATCGCATTCCGGGAAGCCTCGGGGTGCTGTCACCATGCGGCACCAGATACCTAGTGACGTTATCCGGGGCATCGCTGATGAATACCATCTGATTCCACCGGGGCGACACGGTGATTGTGTACCAGGTGAGGGTGCTCAACAGCCACCTCGCAGGAGGTGCGCCATCTTCGCCGCGATTGAATAGGCCGAGGGCAAGCAAAGCGTTCATCTTCCGCTGCCCCGACGCGCATGAATCCAATCCATGGGTGCGATCGTTTGATATCCCCGTAAGCGCAGCTTCGTAAATCTCACCTGAATATGCCTTGCGGGTGTGTGCAGCTCGCTTCTTTGCAGAATTTGGCATGCCAGAACCTCGCTCACCGCACCGGTCGGCGTTTGAGTTGGACGCCAAAGAATTCTGTCTGCTGAACTGCTATCGCAGAGTGAGTGCACATACACCCGTGAGACGACGGTTGTGGCCGGTGTCCATACGTCGGAGCTCCTGAGCCTCTGCGCTCAGGTTAGACAAGTCAACACTGTGACCGTAGCGTCCACCGCGACGTTTCGCAGCCAACTCGTCGTTTTCCCTAGGAAGTTTTCGTGGAGGACTGCTCCGTCGCACGGCTTGGCGTGTTCTCTCGAACTGGTGCAACCGCCGCAGCGGCGACACCTTCCGCGAGCGTCTGTGGCGCTGCTTGCCGTCTGTGGGTATGGGGTGACGTCATCTGCCCCGGCAGTGACGACCTGACCACAATCGTCCGCAACCTCGAGTGCCCGGCTCACGCTCAGGAGTCGATCCTGCAACAGCCCGAGTAGTCGTTAGCGGCACCTTGAGGGGCGCGGCACCGGGTGAGTGGGGGATTACCGATCAGCCGGGTGCACCTGAACAACGGAGTGCCCCGACCGGTCGAAACCGGTCGGGGCACTCCGCCGCAGCTCAGACTTTTCTCTCACTCCGCAGCAGGTATGCCGTGTGGGGTAGAAGCCCTGGCCAGGGCCGGGCGGTGCTGCGCAGTCCTGGACAGTCTGGTCACACAGGCTTGTTGGTGCCTCGCCACACGGTGCCGGACTGCGCCGGAACGTCCGCTCACGCACCGGTAGCCCGTTGAGCAGCAGTCCCTCTGCACAAGGACGACGCACCGTCGCCGCCCAACCTGGCCGGCAAAGGGTTACGGCTTCACACGCTGGGCTGACGAGCTACATACCGCTCATGAAACTGCCTAGGGCCAGAGCTATACCCCCAAACGCAACCGCGAGCAGTCGCCGCTTCCACGTGACGGGGTGAGTGATAACTCGCTGCGCCAGAGTCCAGTGCCGATACAGCAAGTAGCCCACTGCGTCGAGGGAGATGGCGATGCCCCCCGCCAGCCAGATGTACGGCGTGACCGCATGAACGAGGTCTTCCAGCCTTGGGAAGAGCCCCCCACCAGAAACCGACTGAGTCCACCACACCAGCGTTGGGCTGAACGCCCAAGCCAGCATGATCATTGCCCAGACCTGCGAGGGTACCGACGGCCGCGAGGGCGTCGAAGCAGAAGTGAGACCAATCACCTGGGTCCCGCCGATCACGGCAGGCGCGTTGAAGACGTTGTGGTGAACCTCCGAGGCGTCAGGGTTCGGGCTCATGTTCCACCGCGCATGTCGATGATCTGAGTACCGCCCATCTGGGCTGGTCCATGGAACTGATTGTCGTGCACAGTCATTTGGGTCTGGGGCTGCGCGACTCCCAGGGCGTCTCGGAGCTGCCGCACAAGGCGTTCGTCAGACGCCGCAAGTCGGTGGACGTACTCGTGCACGGCGTTACGCAAGGCCGCAGGGTCTACCCCGCGAAGACGATCAAGATCTTCGATTCGTACACCTTCATTGCCTCGCGAACGGCTCAAGATCGCGCTCAGCCGCGGACGTGCTGACGTGTAGGCATCGGTGACTAGAAGTCCGGTAAGTGCTGCGGCAACACTCTCGGCCACAAAGCCATAATCCGTCATGCATCCCCCTACCTCTCCGTATGCCATCAGGCTACGGAGAGCGATGGGCGCTGTCAGGAAGACTGACGAACATCACCGCCTCTTTCCGCGTACTCACGTGCGACCGCGCCATTGGTCCTGGCTCGGTGCACTGGACGCTGAGCATCGAATGAGAGCAAGGACTGGAGCGTTAACACACTCTGCTGACTACACGGGGGCGGTGACAGTGGCGGGCTCTGCGCGCGGCCGCAACGCCGCGCGGTAGCGTCCCCTGGAGACCAACTGCGGAAGGGGAGAATCGCCGGATGTCGCACAGCAGAGACGTCGCCAGCGGGCGTGAAGAGCGTGGTCTGATCCTCGACTTCGCCGGAGTGCTCACCGCCAGCCCCGTCGACGTCCACCGGGCCTGGTGCATCTCCGAAGGGCTGGCCCCCGGAGCGTGGCGCAGCACCCTCAACGATCACCCCGAAGGGCGCCGCCTTTACGCGGCGTTGGAGATCGGCGAGATAGGGCAGACTGAGTGGAACCAGGGCACGGCCGCTCTTCTCGGGGAGCACGTGGATCCGGTGAACCTGATGGGGCGGGCCTGGGCGGAGGTGCCCGTCTCTCGTCGGATGGTTGCGCTCGCCCGCTCCGCGCGTGCGGCCGGCCATCGGCTCGCGTTGCTGTCCAACAGCTTCGGCCTCGATCCGTTCAACCCCTACGAACACGTCGGCATCTGGGACCTGTTCGACGTACACGTCGTGTCCGAGCTGGTGGGGCTGGCCAAGCCCGACCCGTCCATCTATCAGCTCGCCCTCGATCTCATCGGCGTCCCGGCCGAGCGGTGTGTTTTCGTGGATGATCACGCGATCAACCTCCCGCCGGCCGCCGAGCTGGGCATCACCACCGTCCACGCGACGGACGAGGACGCCGCGGTGACCGAGCTGGAGGCACTTCTCGGCGTGACGGCGGCGTCCGTCACGTAAGCGCAACTGCAGTCCAGGCAAAGCCTGTCGGCGCCACTGCTCACCCAGTACTGTCCGTGTGGATCCCATTACGCGGAGGTTCTAGATCATGCAGTGGTCTGAGTACACCACCGCGGAGCGCATGAAGGCGCTCCGCGGCGCCATGACCCAGGAGCAGTTGGCCGAGGCCGCCGCTGTGTCCGTCGGTGTGGTCCGCAAGCTCGAACGCGGAGGGACGGCGTCCCTCCCCTCTCTACTTTCGATCGCCGACGCGCTCGGCACGGACATCGCTGTGCTTCTCGGACAGCAGGCTCCCCGGCGGTCCATGGACCGCGACGAACGCGCCGCTCTGCGCCTAGTTTCCGCAGCCACCCATGACGCTGCCATCGGTATCCCCGCCGATGTCGAGCCCGGTACCACCGAAGAGCTCCGTGCAGTCGTCCGTCGCGCGGACGCCGCCTACTGGGGAGGCAGGTACACCGAGCTCGGCACCCTCCTGGGCCGGCTCCTCCCCGAGGCGCGAGCCAGGTTCGACGCGGCAAGCAGCGCCGAGCGGGAAGCCGCAGCAGGCATTCTGATCGACACCTTCCAGACTGCTGGCATGGCGGCCAACGTGCTCGGTTCACGCGATCTCGCGTACGCGGCGCTGACGTACGGCCGCCAGATCGCCGTGCAGACCGGGGACGATCTACGGGACGCCCACCTCGCCGCGACGACCGCGTGGGTCAACCTTCGAGACGGCCGTACGAAGCAGGGCTTCCTTCTCGCCGCAGCCCAGGCCGACCGGATCGAACCCAGGATGAGCGAGCACGATCCGGACCGGTTGAGCGTGTACGGGCAGCTCGTCACAAACGCCGCTGTCGCCGCGTCCCGAGGTGGCGCCGGAGCGGACAGCGCCCGCGAATATCTGTCTCAAGCCCATGCCGTTGCTGCCCGCATAGGTGAGGAACGGGCTCGTGGCTCCCATGCCCAGCCGTACGGGCCCATGTACGCCGCCACGCAGGCCATGAGCATCGCCGTGGCGCTCGGCGACACTGCCGGAGCGCTGCGGCTGATGGATACCGTTCGCCTGAACGAGGCCGTCCCCCTGGCAACCCGGGCCCGCTACGGCTTGGACGTCGCCCTCACCCAGGTCGAATGTCGGCGGTGGGACGCCGCCGCCGTCACGCTCCAAAACGTCTGCACGATGGCTCCGGGATGGGTGCGCCACCAGATGCTCCCCGGGGTCATCATCAGTCGGCTCGCCGGAGTGTCCGTTCACCGGCTCAGGGGTCTCGCTGACTCCGCAGGCGTTCCACTCGCTGTGCGCTGACTCTCGTCAGCACTGCAACGGTCCGTAGCAGTGCGGCTGCTGCCATCTGCACTACTGATACGGATCGTTGCACCTATCCGAGCCGGCTTCCCTCCCCTGTCACGAGGCGTGGCAGGGGAGTTGAGTACGAGCCGTCGTCGGAGCCACGGGCCGTGTCTGGGCCCGTGCCCGACAGCCCAGCAGCCTTGTGGGCATGCCGATCAATCCATCCGGCGCTCTGGGACACGTTCCCGTTGCCGTCTACGTCTGCGCCCTCACCTCCACCGCCGTCCGTGAGGGAGAGGAGCGGGGTCGCTACTACGCCGACGCACGCCACTGGCACGTCGCCGGCGCCTGGTCCGACTCCGACCCGGGCCTGCCACTCGCGGAACGCCCCGGCTGGCAGGCCGTCACGGCCGCCCTGTCCACAGGCATGATCAGGGGGATCGTCGTCGGTGCGCTGACTCATGTCGCGGTCGATGCGGCCCAGTTCGCCAGCCTCGGTGTTCTCATCCGCGAGCGGGGTGGGTTCCTCACCGACGTGGCGGGGGCCTTGCCGGTCCGCTGCACGCCCGGCCAGCGAGAGCGGCGACGTGACATCGCAGATGCGGCCTCCGTATGGCCACCGCAGACCGATGCGGCCGGGGAAGGCACCTCGTGACCGCGGCAGGGGCGTGGGTCGGCGACCTCGTCAGGGACGGAAGCGGCAGGCGCGCGATCGTCACCGATGTCCGAGCCCGCGGCACCGTGTGGGTGTTACGACCACCTGTCGGCGGCGGCCCCCACTGGGAGACCGGCGACCCCGACACCCTCGAAATCATCGCCCGCCGCGGAGTCCACGACAGCCCGTAGGCCCTACCGCTGGTCTCCTCCGACAGCCTTCGACTCGTTCGTCATGCCCGTGCACCACGCCCGGAAGGCGGATCACCCATGTATGCGTTCGGCCTGTGCATCGACCAGCAGTACCTCGCCCCCGGTCTCGCCGTCCTCTGCGGGTTGGCCGACAGTCTCACGCCCACGGCCCGCCGCAGCGCCGCCGTGCGCGTGCTGACGCTCGACCTCACCCGGACACAGGCCCTGCTCTTCTCCGACCTTGCCAAGCGGAAGGGCTTCGGCTCCTTCGACATCCGCCGCTGCGTTCCGCTGCGGACCTCGCGGATGGCCGACGCCTCCTACATCAGCATCACCACCTATCTGCGCTTCGAGTTCACCCGGGCCTTCGTCCGTCGGCCCTACTTGATCTACGTGGATGCGGATGTCCTCGTACGGGGAGACCTCACCGACCCGCTGGGTTCGCTCCTGCCGGACGAGACCGGTGCCGTACGTGACGAGTTCAATCCGGCCATCGGCCAGTGCCCAGCCCTGCCCGGAGTCGCCGAACGCTGGCCCCACCTGCGCGGACGCCCCTACTTCAACGCGGGCGTGCTCTGGCTTCACACCGACCACATGCCCCGCGTCCGCCGGGGTGCCGAGCACGCCCTGACACACGCCCGGCACCACATACTCCACAACGACCAGGACGCCCTGAACCTGTGGCTTCTGCGATCCGGCCAAGTGCGGCCGGTGGCCGGCGGGTTCAACCGGTTCGAGGTCGGCCGGTTCCTTGAGCGCGGGAACTGGGTGCGCCGGGTCGTCGCGCGGCCACCGAAGTCCGACCCTGCCGCTGCCCTCGTGCACTTCGTCGGTCCCGAGAAGCCGTGGCAGGCCGATTGCCCCGTCACGGAGGACGTCGTCGAGTACCGCCGACACCTGGCGGGCGTCATGAGGCAGGTACGTCGGCTGGGCGCCGTCGCCGCGGAACCGGTGGGTGTGCGGTGACCGTGGCAGTCCCGACCGCCGTCTCGCGCGCCGCCCTCACTCTGGCCGGTGCCCCGGTTCGTACCGCGTGCCGTCTGTCCGCCCGCTCGCGCACGGCCGTGTACCGGGTGGGCCTGATGGACGGGCGAAGCGTCGTGATCAAGCTGTACGCAGCCACCGCACGCCGGAATGCGTACACGGAGAGGGCTGCGATGCGAGCGGTGACCGGCCATGTTCTCGTACCGGTCGTCATCGGATACGGCAACGTCCCCGGTCACGAGGCGACGGCCCTCATCACTTCCGACCTCGGCCCACTCACCCTCGGCAGCGCTGTGCGCGTCGGCCAGATCTCCGACGCGCGGGGCCTGAAAGACCTGGCGGGCCTACTCGGCCGCCTGCACCGAGCGCCCGTCCAACCGCAGGCACCGCGAAGGCCGTTCTACGAACAGGCCACCTCGCTCGGCCGTCGCTGCCCGCCCAGCAGGCTGGAGCGCATCGGCCCCGCCCTGGCCACCATCACCGCCGACGCCCCCACGACGCTCGTGTGGTGCCACGGCGACCTGCACGCGGACAACGTCGTGCTCGACCGCCTCCGAGCCGCCCGTCACCTGGTCGACTTCACCGATGCCGCAGTCGGCCTCCGCGAGGCCGACGTCGCCCAGACGCTTGTCATGACCGACGCCCTTTCTCCGCTCCGGGCCCGCACGGTCACCGACGCCTACCCCCTCGCCCTCGACCACCAACTGCTGGCCGCCTGGGCCGTCTTCCACACCATGCGCTGCTGGGCGTACTCCTCCCCGGGCGACGACCGCGCCCTGTGGGAACGCCGCCTGGACGACCTGAGCCGACGTACCCCTCACCTCTTCCGCACCCGCCGCCCGGAAAGGACGCGCCGATGACCACCCCAGCCCTGTCGGTAGTGATCCCGGCCTATAACGAGGCCGCCTACCTGCCCCGCTACCTGCCCTCCGTCCTCGCTTCGCTCTCCCGCTGGGAGGAGACCACCGGCCGCACAGGAGAAGTGATCCTCGTCGACAACGCCAGCACCGACACCACCTCCGACATGGCCGCGTCCTTCGGCGTCCGCGTCATGACCGAGACCGTCCGCGGTATCGGCCGGGCCCGCAACGCCGGAGCGGCCGCCGCACTGGGCGGCCAGTTGTTCTTCACCGACGCCGACGTGGCGCTGCCTTTGGAGGCGGTCACCGCAGCCGCTGCAGCCATGGACGCCGGGGCCGTCGGCGGTGCCATTCCTCCGCTGTACACCCCTGAACGCCTCGGGGCCCGCCTGCTGTGCGCCTACTGGGACCACTACCGCGCCCGGCTCGGGGGAGCACAGGGCGTCAACCAGTTCTGTACCGCCGATGCCTTCGAGCGCGTCGGCGGGTACCGGGACGACCTGTTCATGAGCGAGGACGTGGAGTTCTTCGCCCGCCTCACCGCCCACGGCCACGTCACCGGCCAGCCCGTGACGATCCTCGACGATCTGCGCGTACGCCCGTCGACGCGCCGCTACGACCAGTGGTCCAGCCTGCGGATGCTCTGGTGGCAGAACCCCGTGACCACGCGTCTGCGCCTCCGGTCTCCCCGCATGTGGCGCCACTGGTACAGGAGCACCGTGCGATGACGAAGGAAGCCCCGATGCACTCGCCTCTACCCGTTCCGGACGGACACGGCATCTACTCCTTTCCCTACGACCTCCACCGCGCCCACCAGCAGTGGACTCGACAGCTCGCCGACCGCCACCACGCCCAGGACCATCGCGTCCTGGAGGTGATCGCGCCCCACACGCACGTCCCGTACTTCATCGAGGCCCGCTCGCCCGCCGACCGTCCGGTCCTCGTCATCGAACCGCACCACGACGACTTCGCGCTGTCTGCGTCCGGCACCTTCCTCGCCCGTCCCCGGCCACTCACCGTCGCGACGGTCTTCACTCGATCCAGCAGCGTTCACCCCACACTGGAGGGCACGTACGCCGACACAGAGGCGGTGTCCGCGCTGCGCGATCGCGAGGGTGCCGCCGCACTCGCGCCGTTCGCCGCTCACCGCCACCTGCTCGGGAACAAGGACGCCGACCCTCCGTACCAGCCTTACGCCCCCGAGAGGCTCAACCGCATCACGGAAGAGCTCCGCCGAATCGTCGCGGCACATCCCGGCGCCGAACTCCTCGCACCGGCCGCCGTCACCCGCCACCCGGACCACCTCCTCGTCCACGAAGCGGCTGTCCGGCTCGGGTGCCGCTGGTTCTGGGAGGACCTCGCCTTCTGGTCCACGTACGCGCTCGCCGGATGCGACCAACACCTCTTCCGTACGCGTACGGGGCCGGCGATGCGGCCCGAGCTGGTCGACATCACCGGAGTCGTCCTGGACAAGGTCACCGTCCTGCGGATGCACGGCTCCCAGATGCACCCGGCTCGAAAGATGTACCGGCCCATCCGGCACGCTTTCACCACGGCCGCGGACCTCGTCGCCCCGGCCGGCCTGTACGCCGAACGCTTCTACCGAACGGAGCCGACGTGCTGATCGTCGCCTTGGAAGGCCCCTCCTACGCCGGCAAGTCCACGGCGATACGCCACCTGCGCGGAACCGCTCTCGGAGATCGGGCGTTCGTCTCCGACTGCTACGTCCGGCACATCGACCACCGTGACGACGTTCCCCCGTCCCGCACAGGCTCCGCAGCCGCCCAGCTCGCGGCCTTCGAGAAGTTCATGGGCATCGAGGCCAGCAGGGTTACCAAGGCGACCGCGGCTGGCATGCCCTTGGTGCTCCTCGACCGTTCGGTTGACACGCTCCTCGCCCACGCACACGCCGTGGACGCTCTGTTCGGGTACGGCGTCCACCACCAGCTCCGCCACCGGCTTCAGGCACTCCCGTTCCTTCGCCCCGACCACACGCTCTACCTCGACGTTCCGGCTGATGTTCTCCACCTGCGACGTAAGGCCGCCGGTCACGCCACGGCCGAGTCTGACTACTTCCTCCACGAGCCCGGTTTCCTGAACCACGCCCGCGACTACTTCGTGCGTATGGTGCGACGCCCTGTGGCACGAGAACTCACCGTCCTACCTGCACACACCAGCCCCGAAGACGTCGCCCAGGCCGTAGAGTCCCTCGTCACCTACTGGGCCAGGTGATCGCTCATGCCCACCGCCCTCTTCGCCTGGCGCCGTACTCCGCCTCCGTTCCTTATCGGCGGTGCCGAGGTCACGCAGCAGCTCCTTGCCGAGGAACTTGCCGCATCCGGCTGGCACGTCTCCTACCTCGGCTCGTACGAGGCCCCTTGGAACCGCACCTCTCAGCTCCTGGAGATGCGCTCCCACCTGGATCTGCACCGCGTCCCGTACGAGGGATCGGACGGCACCCTGCGCTATCGGTGGAATGGGGTCGAGTGCGCCGCGTTGCCGCAGAACAGTGTGGAGCACGCGCTGGGCAGCCTCCTTCGAGGTCTCCGACCCGACATCGTCTTCACCTCGCAGGAGGGATCAGCACAGCTCGCCGCCCAGGCACGGCCGACCACGCTCGTCGCGGGCCTGCTGCACTCCGTCTCCGAGACGGGCCTGGGCGTCCTCGCCGGCCAACCCCACTACGGCCTCGCTGTGTCCGAGTTCGTCCGAGCGCGGGCAGCTCACGCCGCCGGAGCCCGCCTCGCCGTGATGTACCCGCCGTTCGCTCCACCCGGGCCGAGCACGGACGCGGCCCGCTCCGCGTCTGTACTGATGATCAATCCCATCCCGGCCAAGGGCTCGGAGCTACTCCATCAACTGATCCAGCTGATGCCGGAACAACACTTCACCCTGGTCGAAGGCTGGTGGGACACGGTCGCGGATTTCGCCTCTTACTCGAATGTGTCGTACGTGCCCCGCACGTACGACATGGGACCCCTGTACCGGAGTCACCGACTGCTGCTGGTCCCATCCGTCGTGGAGGACGCCTTTCCTCGCGTGATCGTCGAGGCCGCGCTGCACGGCGTCCCCAGCATCGGGACCGAGAGGGGCGGCATCCCCGAAGCGATCGGCGACGCGGGGGGCGTCCTGTCGGGCGCCGCCGGTCCTCAGGCATGGGCAGGGGCAATCCGGAACGCCGACTGCGATGCGCTGAGGCCGAAGGCTTTGCGTCGGGCGGCTCGGTTCACACGACTGTGCCTTCCTGAACTCCAGGAACTCGGCATCCCTAGCCAGAGGTCGTCCTGAAACCTCAGCCTTGACAAGGGAGCGGAGAGCGTCGGCTGTCGCCGGACGCGAGCGTGCTCTCTTGGCGCATGTCCACGCGATCGGCCCTCCGGCTCTGGGTGCGTTGTTGTGCTTACGGCTGGGATCCTCCACCAGAGGCGAACGCCCGCTCCACCACATCCAGCCGCTCCGTCCACCAGTGAAGGAGCGCCTCGTCGGCAAGGAACAGGTCGTCGCAGGAGTGGTCGTCCCGGTCGTAGTGGAACTCGAGCTGCCAGATGTCCGTCATCCGCTTCCACCACAGGCGACGAGCCGCGTCGACCAGCACGTCCGGCTCCAGCGGGTTCACCGACCGGTAACCGGCCACAAACGCCGACACCCGCTCCAGGTCGAAGACACCCTCCACGCCGAACTGCACCTGCGCCGTGCGCACGACCTCCTCCGCGTACGGGCGAACGCCCAGCCGGTCCCAGTCCAGGACCGCCGCCAGCTCACCGCCCGCCCAGAGAAGGTTCCGGAACTGGAAGTCCCCGTGCGTCCAGCTGTGCGGTCCCGCTGGGATGTCACTCTCGGGGCGCAAGTCGGCGTACGTATCGAGAAGCAGCCGACGCT
Organism: Streptomyces sp. NPDC091289; assembly: GCF_044757365.1. Classification (NCBI taxonomy): domain Bacteria; kingdom Bacillati; phylum Actinomycetota; class Actinomycetes; order Kitasatosporales; family Streptomycetaceae; genus Streptomyces; species Streptomyces sp. NPDC091289. The sequence goes on along the minus strand of NZ_JBIVUT010000005.1, from coordinate 300,703 downwards.
GTTCGAGGGCCACGGCCGCAGCCCTGTCAAAGGCGTCACGGCTCTCCCAAGCCGACACGACTTCGGCAAGACGATCGACCTTCCGCACAGCTTCTGTGGCCGTCGTCACTTCGACGGTGATCGCGGCTGGTGCAGCGGGCAGGTTCGCCACGCCGGCGGCGTGACCAAGCGCCGCATGAAGCCGTGCAAGGTGCGCGCCGAGGTCGGTCACCTGCGCCAACGGCAGGTCGACACCGCGTACGTGCTCGCCATCCGACCAGGGGAACAGGCAATAGCCGCTGCCGCCGACTTCGGCGACCACATTGCCCGTAACGGTGGGCAGCGGAGCACATGCTGGAACAGCGTGCTCGGCGAGCACCGGAAGAACCGCGAGGTTACGTCGGAGGCGATCGAGCGGCACGTCCGTGACCCGCTTGAGGGCGAACCTCCCGGTCGGGGTGTCCAGTCGCCAGTTCACGTTCATCAGGCCGTCGGCCAGGTGCCGCCGATCCAGGACCTCACCGATGCCGAACAGTCCGGTCAACTCGGCAAGATCACTGGCAGGAAGGTGCGTCTTCCGCGCCACGTTCGCCTCGGTCACCCGGGCGAGAATACGGGACTCGGCCGCCCAGCTGCACAAGGATCACTGGGCCCCGTCTGCGGGCCGATGCTGTCTGAGCGCGAGGGCGGGGGGTGTGACGTTGGCCGAGGCGGTGGATGCGCCAAGTCAGGGTGCGGGTGAGGTTGCGGGCGTCGTCGAGAGAGCGCTGACCGAGGGCTTGGTCGAGGAGGGTGGCCGGGCTATGGCCAGCGGCTTCCGCGTCGGCGAGGGCGTCCCAGGCGGGGGCTTGGAGGATGCTGACGGATCTTGGGCAGGGAAAGGTCTCCGGCGAGGGTGGAACCGGAGAACCACACGGGTTCGCCGACCTTGGGACGCCGTCCAGCGAGACTTGGACCCGCAAGGCGATCGACGACGCCTTCACCGAATCCGAGGCGGGAGAGGGCAGCGGTACGCCGAAGGCTCAGGGCACATCAGAGCCCCGCCAAGACCCATGTGTCCTGGCCGCCTGAAGGCCCCTACCGGTACATGTCGAGGGTGGAGCCCGAAAGCCCGCCCGAATCCCAGGAAATCCCGGCTCAGGGCCACACGAGGCAGTAGGCCTGGTGGCCCGCGTCGTGCAGGCGGTGGGAGAAGTCCTGCCACTCGTGGAGCAGCTGGTAGACGTTGAAGGCGTCGCGCGGGCCGCCGCGGTCGGGGACCGTGGACCAGATGAAGGCCGCCGCGCCGACCGACTCCTCGCCGACGCCGCGCAGCGGGTCGACGACGGTCATCGGGAGTTTGACCACGGCGTAGTCGGGGTGGAGGACGACCAGTTCCAGCGGGGGGACCTTGTGCAGGGGTATGCCCTGGATTCCGGTCAGGACCATGGCGGCCACGGTCTCCGGCTTGATCTTGGTGAACATGCCGCCCATGCCCAGCTCGTCACCGCCGAGCTCCTCCGGGCGCATCGAGATGGGCACGCGGGCGGCGGTGGCGCCGTCCGGGGCGCCGAAGTACTTGTACGTCACCCCCATCCCGCCCCCGCTCCTGGTCCCGGGGGGCGGCGTGCTCTCCGCGCCCCTGCTCTGGGCGCGCTCGGCCCTGCGCCGGTGCCGCCCTCGCCGGGCAGGCTCGGGCCCCAGGTCGTCGGTCCCTTCGCCCACTCCGCCACCGCGATGCATATCTCATCCACCCGACTACTTCTTAGGAGACACAGCCCCCGCCGCGCAACCCGATCATCGTGTCAGTGACCTCCCCCGCGGGCGTGCGGTGAAACACCTGTCCGCAAGACCGTCCGTGCCTCTGACACCATGGCATGTGTGAGCTTTCCCTATGTCGCCCCAGTTTCGCAGACGTGAGGGTGCCGACGCTCTTTCGTGATACGAGGGGAGCGCGCTCCCTGCTCACCGGTGGCCGGGATTACCTTGGATTTTCCGGCCCGGCCTCCCGATACCCGAATCGCAGATCAGGACCAAAGTGGCGTATTCATACGAAGCCCCAGTTTCGCAGTCGCTGTTCGACCGGGCGTCCGTCGTGACGCCCGGCGGCGTGAACTCACCCGTGCGTGCCTTCCGGGCCGTGGGCGGTACGCCCCGGTTCATGGTGTCCGGCACCGGTCCGTACCTCACCGACGCCGACGGCCGTGAGTATGTCGACCTCGTGTGCTCGTGGGGGCCGATGATTCTCGGCCACTCCCGCCCCGAGGTCATCGCCGCCGTCCAGGAGGCGGTCTCCCGGGGCACCTCCTTCGGTACGCCGGGTGAGGGCGAGGTCGCGCTCGCCGAGGAGATCGTGGCGCGGATCGAGCCCGTCGAGCAGGTGCGCCTGGTCTCCTCCGGCACCGAGGCGACCATGTCGGCGATCCGGCTGGCCCGCGGCTTCACGGGCCGGGCCAAGGTCGTGAAGTTCGCCGGCTGCTACCACGGGCACGTGGACGCGCTGCTCGCCGCCGCCGGGTCGGGCGTGGCCACCTTCGGGCTGCCCGACACCCCGGGCGTCACGGGCGCCACGGCCGGCGACACCGTCGTGCTGCCGTACAACGACCTGGACGCGGTGCGCGCCGCGTTCGCCGCGCACCCGGGCGAGATCGCCTGTGTGATCACCGAGGCCTCGCCCGGCAACATGGGCGTCGTCCCGCCGGCGGACGGCTTCAACGCCGGGCTCAAGGAGCTGTGCGCGGCGAACGGCGCCCTGTACATCTCCGACGAGGTCATGACGGGCTTCCGTACGTCGAAGGCCGGCTGGTACGGCGTCGACGGCGTCCGGCCCGACCTGATGACCTTCGGCAAGGTGATGGGCGGCGGCTTCCCCGCCGCGGCCTTCGGCGGTCGCGGCGACGTGATGGCGCACCTGGCCCCGGCCGGCCCGGTCTACCAGGCGGGCACCCTCTCCGGGAACCCGGTCGCCACCGCCGCCGGGCTCGCCCAGCTGCGGCTCCTGGACGACGCGGCGTACGCGAAGCTCGACGCTGTCTCCGCCGAGCTGCGCTCCCTGGTGGGCGAGGCGCTCACCAAGGAGGGCGTCGCGCACACCGTGTCCGCCGCGAGCAACATGTTCTCCGTCTTCTTCACCGACCAGCCCGTCCGTGACTACGACGACGCCAAGAAGCAGGACGTCTTCCGCTTCACCGCGTTCTTCCACGCGATGCTGGAGCAGGGCGTCTACCTGCCGCCCTCGGCGTTCGAGTCCTGGTTCGTCTCCACGGCCCACGACGAGCGGGCAGTCGAGCGCATCGCCGCCGCCCTGCCCGCCGCCGCCCGCGCCGCATCGGAGGCCACCGCATGAGCGAGAAGAACCCCAGCCCCGAAAGCGTCGACCGCGACGAGCAGTTGACCGTGGTGCACGTCGTCCGGCACGGCGAGGTGCACAACCCGGACGGCGTCCTCTACGGGCGTCGCCCCGGCTTCCACCTCTCCGACCTGGGCCGGCAGATGGCCGACCGGGTCGCCGAGCACCTGGAGAAGCGCGACGTCACCCATGTCGTCGCCTCCCCGCTGGAGCGCGCCCAGGAGACGGCCGCGCCCATCGCCAAGGCGCACGGCCTGGACCTGGCCACCGACACCCGGCTGATCGAGGCCGCCAACGTCTTCGAGGGCAAGACCTTCGGCGTCGGCGACGGCGCGCTGCGCAAGCCGGACAACTGGAAGCACCTCACCAACCCGTTCAAGCCGTCCTGGGGCGAGCCGTACGTCGACCAGGTCGTCCGGATGATGGGCGCGCTGGACGCCGCCCGGGACGCGGCCCGCGGTCATGAGGCGGTCTGCGTCAGCCACCAGCTGCCGATCTGGATCCTGCGCTCCTATGTGGAGCGCCGCCGTCTGTGGCACGACCCGCGCAAGCGGCAGTGCACGCTGGCCTCGCTGACCAGCTTCACCTACCGGGGCGACCGGATCGTCTCGGTCGGCTACTCGGAGCCGGCCCGGGACCTGGTGCCCGTGCACCTGCTGGCCGGGGCCAAGCCGGTGAAGGGGAAGCCGGGGCAGTCCAAGGCGTTCGGCGCGTAGCCGTAGCCGTAGCCGTATCCGTAGGCGCAGATGCCTCAGTGATACGTGGGACATGACGGGACCGGTCGCCGCCGCAACGGCGGCCGGTCCCGTCCCCTTGTGTACGGAGTGCGTACGGAAGCGCGTACGGGGCCTAGGTGCCGGACCGTCAGATTCCGTGCGGGGCGCGGAAATCCGCACGCGCGAACTGGTTAGCTTAGGCTAAGCTAAGTTGACCTCAGGTGGGTGGGACGACGTCCCGTCGGGCCCGGTCGTGCGGGCGGCGGCGGTGGCCGTCGTGACCACCGCGGCAGCGGTGAACGCTGCACCCCTGCGACCGCCGTGACCGCTTCGTACGCCTCGCCTCCCCCGCCCCCGCTGTGACCCGTGGTGGCAGTGGTTTCCGTGGGGCTCGTCGTGGTCGCGAACGCCTACGACGAAACGGTGTAACGATGACGCGCACTGCCCCCAGAGCCCTGTCCGACCGGAGACCGGCGGAGCGGTCCGTCCCGGTGAGGCGGCCGGCCGATGAGTGACCCGGCCTGTGCGGCGGACGCCGCTCCCCGGCCGGTCACCGGCCCCCGTATAGCCCGGCTCGCCCGGCAGCTCGAGGCCGCCCGGGACGCCGCCGCCCGGGACGCCCTGACCGAGGCGTTCTGGGACGAGGTCGCCCGCGCCGGCACCCCGCTCGTCGAACCGCTCGACGACGCCCCCGGCCATCGTGCCGTCACCTTCCTCCGGCGCGGCCACCGCGCGACCCGCCAGGTCCTCCTGATGGCGACCGGCATCGGCGACCGCGACCGGCCCGCCGACTCGCTCCTCCACCACCTCCCGGGCACCGACATCTGGTACCTCGGTTACCGGCTGCGCGCCGACCACCGCGGTTCCTACCGGCTGGTGGCCGACATCTCCCCACTCCCCGCGCCCGCCGACCCCGTACGGCTCCAGCGGCGGCTGGTGGCGCTGATGGAGCACGGCGCGGCCGACCCGCTCAACCCCCGCCGCCTGCCGGTCCGCCGGCGTGCCGTGGAGAGTTCGGTGTTCGCCCTGCCGGAGGCCCTGCCCCAGCCCTGGGCCGGCCGGCGGCCCGGTGTCCGGCGCGGCACCGTCGAGCGGCACACCGTCACCGGCCGGGCCCCGGGCGAGGAGCGCGAGGTCTGGACGTACCTTCCGCCGGAGCAGCGAGCGGAGGGCCCGGACCCGGGCGCGGGCGCCGGTGACCCGCTGCCGGTGCTCGTGCTCTGCGACGGGGACATGTGGTTCGGGCGGCTCGGCTTCCAGGACACGCTGGACGCGCTGATCGCCGACGGGGCCCTGCCGCCGCTGGTCGTCCTCTCCCCGGACGCCGCCGACGCCGCGGCCCGGCGGCGCGACCTGGGCGGGCGGGAGGCCTACGCGGCCTTCCTCGCCGACGCGCTGCTGCCCTGGGCGCGCACCCGGTGGCCGCTCACCGCCGACCCGGACCGCACCGCCGTCTCCGGCCAGGGGCTCGGCGGGACGGCGGCGCTGTACGCCGGTCTCACCCGGCCCGAACGCTTCGGCCGGGTCCTCGTCCAGTCGCCGTCGCCGGGGTGGCGGCCCGGCGACGCGCCCCGTACGGACGGGGGCGGCGGCGGGGACCGGACCTCCGGGCCCGTCGTCCACCTCGACCTCGGCCTGCACGACGGGGCCGCGTCGGCCGAACACGCCGAGGCCCTCGTCGCGGTGCTGCGCGCCCGGGGGCACCGGGTCAGCCGCACCGTCCACAACGGCGGCCGTGACCTCGCCTGCTGGCAGGGGCTCCTGGCCGACGCCCTGGTGGAGACCTTCGGGCCCCGGCAGCCGGCGGACGGCCTCCGCGCCCGCGCATGAGTTCGACGATCCAGGGAAGCCGACCCGTCGGCCGGCGATGCGTCGGCCGACGCCCCGTCCATCGGCGACCCGTCCGTCGGCGACCCGTTCATCGGTGACCTGTCCATCGGTGACCTGTCCGCCGGTGATCCTTCCGCCGGCGGCAGAACTGCGGGGGGCCGCTCCTGCGTCCCCCCATCAGGGTCGCCCGCAAGGGTGTACGGGTGCCGTACGGACGTCGCACCATGATCGGCCGGGTGGTCGGCGCGGTCGGCAAGGTAAAGCGTAAAGAAAGTCCCTAAATGCACGGAACCGACGTGTTACGCGTCTCATCTAACCCTTCAGCAGTTTGTATGTGCTTGAGATAAAACGACCGCAGATGGGGACGGTATGCGCGACATCAATCGAAGGGGCCTGCTCGGGGCAGGGCTCGGCGCCGCAGCCGCGATCGGACTCGCCGGCTGTGGCGGCTCGGGCTCCTCCGGCGACGGAGGGTCCGGCCAGGGCGGCAAGGGCGACGCCGGCACCGGCGGCAACGGCAGCGGGAACGGTTCGGCGAAGAACAAGGTCCGGCTGATCGGCGACGGCTCGACCGCCGACACCGGCAAGCAGCCCCACCAGCCCCAGGCACCCGTTCCGCTCGAACCCGGCCAGAAGCCGCCGCAGTTCGTGATCTTTTCCTGGGACGGTGCGGGCGAGGTCGGCAACGGGCTCTTCCCGCGCTTTCTCGAACTCGCCAAGGAACACGACGCGGCGATGACGTTCTTCCTCTCCGGCATCTATCTGCTGCCCGAGTCGAAGAAATCCCTCTACCGTCCGCCGAACAACCCCCGCGGCGCCTCCGACATCGGCTATCTCACCGACGACCACGTCAAGGACACGCTGAAGTACGTGCGCCAGGCGTGGCTGGACGGCCACGAGATCGGCACCCACTTCAACGGGCATTTCTGCGGCGGCTCCGGATCCGTGGAGCGCTGGACGCCCGCCCAATGGCAGAGCGAGATCAATCAGGCTGTGTCCTTCGTCACGGAATGGCGGACGAACACCGGCTGGGAGAACGAGGATCCGCTTCCGTTCGACTATCGCAAGGAACTGATCGGCGGCCGCACGCCCTGCCTGCTCGGCCAGGACAATCTCCTGCCGACCGCGAGCAAACTGGGCTGGCGCTACGACGCCAGCTCGCCCGGCGGCCGCCAGACCTGGCCCGTGAAGCGCGGCGGCGTCTGGGATCTGCCGCTGCAGGCGATGCCGTTCCCCGGGCACTCCTTCGAGGTGCTCTCGATGGACTACAACATCCTCGCCAATCAGTCGCAGAATTCGACCAAGGGCATGCCCTCGCGTTATCCGGGCTGGCGCACCCAGGCCACCGGGGCGTATCTCGCCGGTTTCCAGCGCGCGTACGAGTCGAATCGTGCGCCGTTCTACATCGGCAACCACTTCGAGGAGTGGAACGGCGGCATCTATATGGACGCCGTGGAAGAAGTGATCAAGAAGGTGGCGGACAAGGACGACGTGCGTCTCGTCTCGTTCCGGCAGTACGTCGACTGGCTCGACGTACAAGACCCCGCCGTGCTCGCCAAGCTCCGGACGCTGGACGTCGGTCAGGCGCCCGCCGGAGGCTGGAACTCCTTCTTTAAACAGGCTTGACAAGGGGCTTTACGGGCACCGAGGGGGGCGCGGGGAAGCCCGGAAACTGCCATGCGAAACTTTTCACATGAGCTTTGGCCGCGCGTCCCGACGCCGCTTCACCCTGCTCGCCGCCACCGCTGTGGCCGGTGCCCTGACGCTGTCCGCATGCGGCGGCGGCAACAAGGCCGGCGGCGGAGGCAACACCAACTTCGTCACCGGCAGCGGGGGTATCTCCACCGTCGCGAAGGGCGACCGGGTGGCCGCGCCGAACCTCGACGGCAACACCCTGGAGGGCAAGCCGCTCGACCTCGCCGACTACAAGGGCAAGGTCGTCGTGCTCAACGTCTGGGGCTCCTGGTGCGGCCCCTGCCGCCTGGAGGCGAAGTACTTCGCGAAGGTCTCCGAGGAGACGAAGGACCAGGGCGTCCGGTTCGTCGGGATAAACACCCGGGACCCCGAGCGGGACAAGGCGATCAACTTCGAGAAGGACTACGGGGTCGAGTACCCGAGCTTCTACGACCCGATCGGCAAGCTCATCCTCCGCTTCCCCAAGGGCACCCTGAACCCGCAGGCCATCCCGTCCACCGTGGTCATCGACCGGGACGGGAAGATCGCGGCCCGTACGCTCCAGGCGCTGAACGGCGACGAGCTGCGCAAGATGATCGACCCGATCATCGCGGAGAAGTGATCCGGTGATCCCGCTCGCCGCCCACCACGAGACCGTCACGCTGGCCGCGTACAACGAGACCGTCATGAGCGGGACCCTCCTGGTGTCCCTGCCCATCGCCCTGCTGGCCGGCCTCATCTCGTTCTTCTCCCCGTGCGTGCTGCCCCTCGTACCCGGCTATCTGAGTTACGTCACCGGAGTCAGCGGCACCGACCTCGCCGACGCGCGCCGGGGCCGCGTCGTCACGGGCGCCGCCCTCTTCGTGCTCGGCTTCACCGTCGTCTTCGTCTCCGGCGGGGCCCTCTTCGGCTTCTTCGGCCGCGAGCTCCAGGTGCACGCCGAGCTGTTCAACAGAATCCTCGGCGTCCTGATGATCCTCATGGGGGTCTTCTTCATGGGGCTCCTGCCGGGGGTGACGCAGCGCGAGTTCCGCTTCCACAAGCGGCCGGTGACCGGACTGGCCGGCGCACCGCTGCTGGGCGCGCTCTTCGGAATCGGCTGGACCCCCTGCATCGGGCCCACGTTCGCCGCCGTGAGCACCCTCGCCTTCACCGAGGGCACCGCCGGACGCGGCGCGATACTGACCGTCGCGTACTGTCTCGGTCTCGGTGTCCCGTTCGTCCTGGCCGCGGTCGCGTTCCGTAAGGCGCTCGGCGCGTTCGGCTGGGTCAAGCGCCACTACGCATGGGTGATGCGGATCGGCGGCGGCATGATGATCGTGACCGGAATCCTGCTGCTGACGGGTGCGTGGGCCACGCTCATGCAGCACATGCAGAGCTGGTCCAGCGGCTTCGTTGTAGGGATCTGAGTCCAATGAGCAAGGCGAACAGCACCGAGACGCGGCAGCGCGAGGACGAGCGCGCGCAGGGCTCCGCCCACGGCGCGGCCGGCGACCGGCTCTCCACCGCCCCCCGCGAGGAGCGCCCCGACACCGGGGTGAACGTCCCCGCGATGAGCGCGATCGGCTGGGCCCGCTGGTTCTGGCGGCAGCTCACCTCGATGCGGGTGGCCCTGATCCTGCTCTTCCTGCTCTCCCTCGGCGCGATCCCGGGGTCGCTGATCCCGCAGAACAGCGTCGACGACATGAAGGTGCAGGACTTCAAGGAGCTGCACACCACCCTCTCCCCGATCTACGAGAAGCTCCAGCTCTTCGACGTCTACAGCTCGGTGTGGTTCTCCGCGGTCTACATCCTGCTGTTCGTCTCGCTCATCGGCTGCATCGTGCCGCGCACCGGCCAGTTCGTCGGCCAGCTGCGCAGCCGCCCGCCGGGCGCGCCGAAGCGGCTGACCCGGCTGCCCGCGTACACCACCTGGCGCACGGAGGCCGAGCCCGAGGAGGTCCGTGAGGCGGCCCTCGCGGTGCTGCGCAAACGGCGCTTCCGGACGCACGCGGCGGGCGACGCGGTCGCCGCCGAGAAGGGCTACCTCCGCGAGGCCGGGAACCTGGTCTTCCATGTCGCCCTGATCGTGATGCTGCTGGCCTTCGCCACCGGACAGCTCTTCAAGTTCGAGGGCGGCAAGCTGGTCGTCGAGGGCGACGGCTTCTCCAACACGCTCACCCAGTACGACAACTACCGGCCCGGCACGCTCTACGACTCCGACTCGCTGGCCCCGTTCAGCTTCGTGCTGGACGACTTCGTCGGTACGTACGAGAAGAGCGGCCCGCAGCGCGGCACCCCGCGCACCTTCGAGGCCCGGGTGACGTACGCCAAGGGGGCCGACGGTGCGGAGCGCAAGGGCGTCATCAAGGTCAACGAGCCGCTCGTCGTGGACGGCACCAAGGTCTATCTGATCGCCCACGGCTACGCACCCGTCGTCACCGTCCGGGACGGCAAGGGCAAGGTCGTCTCGCGGTCCGCCGCCCCGCTGCTGCCGATCGACGACAACATCACCTCGTCCGGCGCCATCAAGGTGATGGACGGCTACAAGAACAAGAAGGGCGTCAAGACCCAGCTGGGCTTCGACGCGTTCTTCGTGCCGACCTACGCGGGCGAGGGCAACGGCCAGATGTTCTCGCAGTTCCCCGGGCTGGAGTTCCCGGTGCTGGCGCTCAGCGCCTACCAGGGCTCCCTCGGCGTCGACTCCGGGCTCGCACAGAACGTCTACCAGCTCGACAAGTCCAAGATGAAGGAGTTCAAGAACGAGGACGGCGAGCTGCTCAAGAAGATGCTGAAGCCCGGCGAGAAGCTGGAGCTTCCCGACGGCGCCGGATCCGTCACCTTCGAGGGCGTCGAGGAGTGGGCCAGCTTCCAGATCTCGCAGCAGCCGGGCACCGGCTGGGCGCTCGGCGGATCCATCGCCGCCATCGCCGGCCTCGCCGGATCGCTGTTCATCCAGCGCCGCCGCGTGTGGGTGCGGGCGGTCCGGGGCGCCGACGGCGTCACGGTCGTGGAGATGGCGGGCCTGGGCCGCAGCGAGTCCGCGAAGCTCCCCGAGGAGCTGGGCGACCTCTCGGCCGCCCTCGTCACCACGGTGCCCGTCGCCGCCGACGCTCCGGAGGAACCGGACGCGCCGGACGGGCCCGGCGCCACCGATGCCACGAACGAGGCCGGGAGCCGGCCCGTACACCCTGCCGAAGCACCTGCCGAAGGGGCTGAGAAGTGAATCTCGCCGCCGCAACCAACGAGAGCCTGGCGAACGCCAGCAATGTGCTGATCTATTCGTCGATGGCCGTATACACCCTGGCCTTCTTCGCCCACATCGCGGAGTGGGTCCTCGGCAGCCGCAGCAAGGTCGGCCGCACCGCCGCCGCGCTGTCCGGCGCCGGATCCGGCGCCTCCGCCGCCTCCCCGGTGGTGAAGGCGCAGTCCGGCGGCACCGCCGTGCTGGAGCGGCCCGAGGTCATCACCCGCGCCGCCGCCGGGACGCGTGATGTGCCCGACGGCCCGGGGGCGGCCGGCGGCACGTTCAAGGGCGACCTGTGGGGCCGGATCGCGGTCTCGCTGACCGTGGTCGCGTTCCTCGTCGAGGCGGGCGGCGTCGCCACCCGCGCCCTGTCGGTGCAGCGGGCCCCCTGGGCCAACATGTACGAGTTCTCCATCACCTTCTCCACGGTGGCGGTCGGCTCCTACCTGGTGCTGCTCGCGCTGAAGAAGAACGTCCGCTGGATCGGCCTCCCGCTGGTCACCACGGTCCTTCTGGACCTCGGCATCGCGGTCACGACGCTCTACACCGACAGCGACCAGCTGGTGCCCGCGCTGCACTCGTACTGGCTGTGGATCCACGTCTCGACCGCGATCATCTGCGGCGCCGTCTTCTACCTCGGCGCGGTCGGCACGGTCCTCTACCTCTTCCGTGACAGCTACGAGAACAAGCTCGCCTCCGGCGGCACCCCCGGCAAGTTCGCCTCCTCCGTCATGGAGCGGCTGCCCTCGGCGTCGTCGCTGGACAAGTTCGCGTACCGGATCAACGCGGCCGTCTTCCCGCTGTGGACGTTCACGATCATCGCCGGCGCGATCTGGGCAGGCGACGCCTGGGGCCGGTACTGGGGCTGGGACCCCAAGGAGGTCTGGTCCTTCATCACCTGGGTCGCCTACGCCGCCTATCTGCACGCCCGCGCCACCGCCGGCTGGAAGGGCCGCAAGGCCGCCTACCTGGCGCTCGTCGCCTTCGCCTGCTGGCTGTTCAACTACTACGGCGTGAACATCTTCGTCACCGGCCTGCACTCCTACGCGGGGGTCTGAGCCGCACCCACGGATACGCGTACGGCCCCCGTACGGATCGCGATGATCCGTACGGGGGCCGTACGCGTATCCCGGCGCGTTCAGGAGGCGGGCGGGGCCGTGTCGTCGGGGCCGGTGCTGCGCTCGCGGCGCTTGAGCTCCTCCTCGCGGCGACGCAGGTCCGCCTCCCAGTCCTTCAGGGCCGAAGGGTCCTTCTCGTCCTTCTGCCCCGCCGGCCGGTCGTCCTGGGCGCCGGCCTCCTCGGCCGTGTCCGCGCCGTCCTTGACGGCGTCCTTCTCGTCGCCCTTGAGCGACTTCAGGAAGTCCGGGTTGTCGTCCGGGGCCACCCACTGCGTACGCCTGCCCCGCTGCCACGAGGAGGGGGCGCCGCCCGCGGCCGCGCCCTGCCGTGTCTTGCCCGCCACGAGCCACACGATCGGGCCGACGATCCAGAACAGCAGGATGATGAAGACCCAGGCGATCTTCGGCAGGTGCTTGGTGTCCTCGTCCGACGTGTTCAGGCAGTCGATGAACGCGTAGATCGTCAGAGCCAACGGGACGATGAACATCAGGGCTCTCATGGTGCGTCCCCCAGGTGGGCGGCGGCGGGGCCAGGTGTTCCCCGGTGTCGTCGCCAGGGTACCGGCTCGGCATGCGGGATCCGGGGCCCCGGCGGCGGGGAGCCCCGGCGGGGCCGCGCGGGCGGGGATGACAAACTGGACCGCATGGCTTACGACGATCTTCGCTCCCTGCTCCGGGCTCTCGAGCGCGATGGTGATCTCAAGCGCGTCAAGGTCGAGGTCGACCCCCACCTGGAGGTCGGTGAGATCGTCGACCGGGTGAACAAGGCCGGCGGCCCCGCCCTGCTGTTCGAGAACGTCAAGGGGGCCTCGATGCCCCTCGCCATGAACGTCTTCGGAACCGACCGGCGCCTCCTGAAGGCCCTGGGACTGAAGTCGTACAGCGACATCAGCGACAAGATCGGCGGGCTCCTCAAGCCGGAGCTGCCGCAGGGCTTCGTCGGGGTGCGGGAGGCCTTCGGGAAGCTCGGCTCGATGGTGCACGTGCCGCCGAAGAAGGTGAAGTCCGGCGACGCGCCCGTCCAGGAAGTGGTGCTGACCGGCGACGACGTCGACCTGGACAAGCTGCCCGCGCTGTTCACCTGGCCGGAGGACGGCGGATCGTTCTTCAACCTCGGCCTCACGCACACCAAGCACCCCGAGAACGGCGTCCGGAACCTGGGCCTCTACCGGCTCCAGCGCCACGACAAGCGCACCATCGGGATGCACTGGCAGATCCACAAGGACAGCGCCAACCACTACCAGGTCGCCGCCCGGCGCGGTGAGCGGCTGCCCGTCGCCATCGCCTTCGGCGCCCCGCCCGCCGTGACGTACGCCTCCACCGCGCCGCTGCCCGGGGACATCGACGAGTACCTCTTCGCCGGGTTCATCCAGGGCAAGCGCATCGAGATGGTCGACTGCAAGACCGTGCCGCTCCAGGTCCCGGCCCAGGCGGAGGTCGTCATCGAGGGCTGGCTGGAGCCGGGCGAGATGCTCCCCGAGGGCCCGTTCGGCGACCACACCGGCTTCTACACCCCGCAGGAACCGTTCCCCGCACTGACCATCGACTGCGTCACGATGCGCAAGCGGCCGCTGCTGCAGTCCATCGTGGTGGGCCGCCCGCCGACCGAGGACGGGCCGCTGGGCCGCGCCACCGAACGGTTCTTCCTGCCGCTGCTGAAGATCATCGTGCCGGACATCGTGGACTACCACCTGCCGGAGTCGGGCGGATTCCACAACTGCGCGATCGTCTCGATCGACAAGAAGTACCCGAAGCACGCCCAGAAGGTGATGAGCGCGATCTGGGGCGCGCACATGATGTCGCTGACCAAGCTGATCGTGGTGGTGGACTCCGACTGCGACGTCCACGATCTGCACGAGGTCGCCTGGCGGGCGCTCGGCAACACCGACTACGCCCGCGACCTCACGGTCACCGAGGGCCCGGTCGACCACCTGGACCACGCCTCGTACCAGCAGTTCTGGGGCGGCAAGGCGGGCATCGACGCCACGAAGAAGCTGTCCACGGAGGGCTACACCCGGGACGGGGGCTGGCCGGAGATGGTCGAGTCCGACCCGGAGACGGCGGCGAAGGTCGACCGCCGCTGGAAGGAGTACGGACTGTGAGCAGTGCGGCAGAGGCGGCGGCGTCCGTACCCGGTTCCACGCCGTCGGACAGCTCGGACAGCAAGGTGAAGTCGTTTCTGCGGCTGGTGATGATCGAGCACTCGGTCTTCGCGCTGCCCTTCGCCTACATCGCCGCGCTGACCGCGATGTTCCAGCTCGACGGCACGATCCACTGGGGCGTCCTGCTGCTCGTCACGCTCGCGATGGTGGGGCTGCGGACGTTCGCCATGGCCGCCAACCGGATCATCGACCGGGAGATCGACGCCCGGAATCCGCGCACCGCGGGCCGTGAGCTGGTGACCGGTGCGGTGTCGGTGAAGTCCGCGTGGACCGGCGCGCTCGTCGCGCTGGTGGTCTTCCTGGGCGCGGCGGCCCTGCTCAACCCGCTGTGCCTGGCGCTCGCGCCGCTGGCCGTGGTGCCGATGGTGGTCTACCCGTACGGCAAGCGGTTCACGAACTTCCCGCACGCCATTCTCGGCCTCGCGCAGGCCATCGGTCCGGTCGGCGCCTGGCTGGCGGTGACCGGCAGCTGGTCGTGGGACGCGGTGATCCTCGGGCTCGCCGTGGGCATCTGGATCGGCGGCTTCGACCTGATCTTCGCCTGCCAGGACGTGGCCGCGGACCGGGCCCAGGGGGTGCTCTCCTTCCCGGCGCGCTTCGGGATCCCGGCCTCGCTGTGGGGCGCGCGGGTGTGCCACGCGGTCACGACGGGGCTGCTGGTGTGGTTCGGGCTGGCGACGGACGCCGAGGTCTTCTACTGGATCGGCATGGTCGTCGTCGCGGTGGCGTTCGTCTACGAGCACCGGGTGGTGCGGCCGCACGATCTGTCCCGGCTGAACCGGGCGTTCTTCTCGGTGAACGGCTTCATCGGCATCGCGCTGTTCGCCTGCGCGCTGCTCGACCTGCTGGCACGCGGCCTGACCCCGTAGGGCCCGTGGCCGTCCGTGGTCAGACCGTGACCAGGTTGTCCGGGCCTCGACGCGCGGACGGGCGGCGGAAAAGGAACGCCGCCGCCACCCCGCCGGCCAGCCCGAAGAGGTGGCCCTGCCAGCTGACGCCCGACTGGGTGGGCAGGACGCCCCACAGCAGCGAGCCGTAGACCACGGCGACGCCGATGCCTATGAGGACGTCCCAGGGGCGGCGGTCCACGAAGCCGCGGACCAGCAGATAGCCGAGCAGTCCGAAGACCACGCCGGACGCGCCGAGCGTGATCGTGTTCTCCGGGGCGGTCAGCCAGACGCCGAGGCCGCTGGCCAGGATGATCGTCACGACGACGGCGGCGAACCGGCGCAGCCCCGCGAGGGCGGCGATGAAGCCGAGGACCAGCAGCGGGACGCTGTTGGATGCCAGGTGGTCCCAGCCGCTGTGCAGGAACGCGGCGGGCACCACGTCCCGCAGCTCGGAGAGCTCGCGCGGGCTGATGCCGTAGGTGTCCAGGGAGTGGCCCGTGGCCGCGTCGATGCCTTCGAGGATCCACAGGAGGGCCACCCAGCCCGCCATCAGGATCCCGGCGGTCAGGGCCCGCGCACTGCCGGTGGCGCCGTTGCTCGAGGTCTGGTCGGTCGTCCAGTAATCGCCCATGGTCTGCCCCTGCCCCCGGGTTGCCCGTCACCCGGAGAACGTCCGGGGCGCCCGCCCGGTTCCGGGTGCGGGGTGCGGGGGCGTGCCGGATAGGCTCGCGGGTGTGGAATCCAGGACTTCAGTGACTCAGCAGCAGCGGCGGCCTTGGATTGTCGGGGTGTCCGGTGCTTCGGGTACCCCGTTCGCGGCCGCCGTTCTGCGCGGGCTCCTGGCGGCCGGTGAGAGCGTGGACCTGGTGGTGAGCCGGGCCTCGCGCCTCACGCTGCTGGACGAGACCGGCATCGCGTTCCGGGACGGGCACTGGCGCGAGGACCTGCGCGGTTGGCTGGATCGTGGCGCCGACGGGAAGCCGGACGCGTTCGCGGTGGGGGATGCGGAGCTGGAGCGCGTACGCCATTGGCCGGCCGGGGATCTGGCCGCCGGGCCGTCCTCCGGGTCGTACCCGGCGCAGGGGATGCTGATCGTGCCGGCCTCGACGGCCTGTGTGGCCGGAGTGGCGCTCGGTCTGTCGAAGGATCTGCTCCAGCGGGCCGCGAGCGTGACGCTCAAGGAGCGTCGCCCGCTCGTCGTCGCGGTGCGCGAGACCCCGCTGAGCGGCCAGACGCTGAAGCAGATGGTGGCCCTGGACGAGGCGGGCGCGGTCGTGCTGCCCGCCTCTCCGGCGTTCTACGCGGGCGCGACGCACATCCAGGACCTGGTGGATTTCGTCGCGGGGCGGGTGCTGGACGCGGCAGGTGTGCCGCACCGGCTGTACCGCCGCTGGGAAGGAGAGCTCGGTGGCGGCTCCCGCGACCCGGGGGACCGTTAGGTCCCGCAGGACCGTTGGGTCCTGGTCAGTGCTTCTTGTGCGCGCGCGGGGTGCGGGTCTTGTCGACGCGGTGCGCGGCGGCGGGCTGGTGGGCACGCGAGCGGTTGGCCAGGTCCTGCAGCTCGCGCATCCGGGCGTAGGCCATCTCGATCGTGTACACGGTGAAGTTCACTCCTGAAGATTCGAAAGCGTTTCTTGGATGTTCTAGAAGATTTGCAGGGCGTCAGCCCTACATGCCTTAGATTCTACACGTAAACTCGCGGTACTGCTGAACAATGGAAGGTTTCAGTCATATGGACGCGGTGGACAGGCAGCTCATCCAGGCCCTCAGGGAGAACGGCAGGGCCTCGTACGCCGAGCTGGGACGGCTCGTGGGGCTCTCCGGGCCCAGCGTCACCGACCGCATCAACCGGCTGGAAACCGCCGGGGTCATCACCGGTTACCGCGCCACCGTCGACTCCGCGTCGCTCGGCCTCGGCGTGACCGCGCTGATCGGGATCTCGCTCTCGGACGCGGCCGACCACGAGGATGTGGCGCGCCGGCTGAAGGACCTCGCGGAGATCGAGGACTGCTGGTTCATCGCGGGCGACGACTCGTACATGCTCAAGGTGCGCGTCGGCGACGTGGACGGCCTGGAGAAGACGATCCGGCGCCTGAGCGGCACGAAGGGCGTCTCGCGGACCCGTACGACGATCGTGCTCTCCACCAAGTGGGAGAACCGGGTCGGAGAACTTCCCGAAGAGGCGTAGGCGTACGGTTGGTCGGAGTCTGATACACGGAGATATGGGAGGCGGCCTAGTGGACGCGGGACTCAAGCGCGAGCTGGAGGAGAAGGTCCGGGCCGGCGAGCGGCTGACCCGCGAGGACGGGATCGCCCTCTACGAGTCCGACGACCTGGCGTGGCTGGGCGGGCTGGCGCACGAGGTGCGCATGCGCAAGAACGGTGACGTGGTGCACTTCAACGTCAACCGGCACCTCAACATGACCAACGTGTGCACCGCCTCGTGCGCGTACTGCTCGTTCCAGCGCAAGCCGGGCGAGAAGGACGCGTACACGATGCGCATCGAGGAGGCCGTCCGTCTCGCCAAGGCGATGGAGGGCGAGAACCTCACCGAGCTGCACATCGTCAACGGACTCCACCCGACCCTCCCGTGGCGCTACTACCCGCGCTCGCTCAGCGCGCTGAAGGAAGCCCTGCCGAACGTCGCGCTGAAGGCGTTCACGGCGACGGAGATCCACCACTTCGAGACGATCTCCGGCCTCTCGGCCTCCGAGATCCTCGACGAGCTGATCGAGGCCGGTCTCGAATCGCTGACCGGCGGCGGCGCGGAGATCTTCGACTGGGAGGTCCGCCAGCACATCGTCGACCACCGCACCCACTGGGAGGACTGGTCGCGCATCCACCGTCTCGCGCACGAGAAGGGGCTCAAGACCCCCGCGACGATGCTGTACGGGCACATCGAGGAGCCCCGTCACCGCGTCGACCACGTGCTGCGGCTGCGGGAGATGCAGGACGAGACCGGCGGCTTCCAGGTCTTCATCCCACTGCGCTACCAGCACGACTTCGTGGACATGAAGGACGGCAAGGTCCGCAACAAGCTCCAGGCGCGCACCACGATGGCGACCGGCGCGGAGGCGCTCAAGACCTTCGCGGTCTCCCGGCTGCTCTTCGACAACGTGCCGCACGTCAAGGTGTTCTGGGTGATGCACGGCGTGCAGACCGCCCAGCTCGCGCTGCAGCACGGCGCGGACGACATGGACGGCTCGGTCGTCGAGTACAAGATCACGCACGACGCCGACGACTTCGGCACGCCGAACAAGCTCGGCCGTGAGGATCTGCTGGACCTGATCCGCGACGCCGGTTTCCGGCCGGTCGAGCGGAACACCCGGTACGAGATCCTGCGCGAGTACCCGGGCCCGGAGGCGGACCGGCGCGAGTCGCCGCAGCCGATGCGCGTCTGAGACGTAACCCGTGACGCACGAAAGCCCCGGCCGCCGTCCCCGGCCGGGGCTTTCCCGCGTTCCGGACAGGGATTGAGTCCGATGGAAGTAATGGTTACTCTGCCCCTATGGCGCTTACTTTCGAGCTGGATCCCGCGTTCACCCCCACCCTGCGCGACGGCATCACCGCCCTGTGGGCCGACGTCACCAACGCGGGCGGGGCCGTCGGTTTCGTCCCGCCCGTCACGGCCGAGGACGTCCGGCCCGACCTGCTCAAGCACCTGGTCGCCATCGAGCAGGGCCGCACCCGGCTGCTCGTCGGCCGCGACGAGGACGGCACCGTCGCCGCCACCGCCTTCCTCACCCTCAACGACCACCGGCTGCTGCGGCACTGGCTGTGGCTCTACACCGTCATGGTCCACCCCCGCCTCCAGGGCAAGGGGTACGGCCGCGACCTCATGGCCGCCACCGCCGACGCCGCCCGCTCCATCGAGGGCATCGAGGCGATCCGCCTCACCTGCCGGGGCGGCACCGGCGCCGACCGCTTCTACGCCGCCTGCGGCTACAAGGAGGTCGGCCGGGTGCCGGACGCGATCCGCGTCGCCCCCGGCGACGACCGCGACGACATCGTCATGCTGCTGCCGCTGGGCCCGGCAACCCCCTGAACCGAGAGAATTCGGGCCATGCTTCACTGGACGGGCAGAAGCGTGTCGAGAGTTCATGGGAAGAGAGGGCCAGCCGTGTCCGCTGCCAAGCCGAGCGCCTTGATCCGTTACACGGCGTTGCGCCTGCTGATCTTCGTCGGCTGCTTCTTCGCCGCCGGTGTCGCCGTCCACTTCGGACTGGTGCCCGCAGGGCTCGGAGGCTCCAACATCGTCTGGGTCATCCTCCTCGGCCTCCTTCTCTCCGCGCCGCTCAGCTATGTGCTGCTGCGCAAGCAGCGCGACGAGATGTCCGAGCAGATCGTCTCCACCGTCGACCGCACCAAGGCGCGTCTCGACGCCAACCGCACCCGCGAGGACGCGGTTCAGTAAGCTTCCTCACACGCGCGCCGCGCGTCTCCTTCTTTCCCGCCGGACCCCGTACCGGAGCGAACCGCTCCCGTACGGGGTCCTCGGCGTTTTCCGGCCAGGTGCACCGGCGGGAGGGCCGCCCGTGAGCCAAAGAAAGGCTTTGAGGTTCTCAAAGTTCAAGTGTTAACGTATTCGACGTGAAGACAGCTGTGCGCCTCCGTCATGCCGCGAGCATCCCGCTCGTGGCGCGCCTGCATGTCGATCTCTGCCGCTGTATGTCCGCGGTCTGTTGCCGCAAGGTCTGATACGGCATCATGCAGCGGCGCCGCCCCTGACGCGGGCGCCGCGACCCCGTCCCCGTTCCACCGCACGACCGTACGGATACCTCCGTGCGTCCCGATGCGTCCTTTACTGGAGTGTGTCCGTGTCCGCGAACCCCGCGTCCGCCGCGCCCGAGGCCGAGCAGCCGTCCACCGGCTCCGGCTCCGGTTTCCGCATACCCAAGGTCCCGTTCTGGGCCCAGATCGTCGCCGGTCTGGTGCTCGGTGTGCTGCTCGGCTGGCTGGCCCGCAGCCAGGAGCTCGGCTGGCTCGTCACCACCCTCGACGAGATCGGCTCGCTCTTCGTCCAGCTGCTGAAGCTGGCCGTCGCCCCGCTGGTCTTCTTCGCGATCCTCGTGTCGATCACCAACCTGCGCCAGGTCAACAACGCCGCCCGGCTGGCGACCCGCACCCTGCTCTGGTTCATGATCACCTCGCTGATCGCGGTCGCCATCGGCCTCACGATCGGCCTGGTCACCAACCCGGGCTCCGGCACCGGCCTCACGCCGAAGGACGGCAAGCTCTCCGAGACCAAGGGCAGCTGGATCGACTTCCTGACCGGCATCGTCCCGGACAGCGTGATCACGCCGTTCACCGAGCTGAACGTGCTCCAGATCGTCTTCATGGCCGCCGTCGCCGGTGTCGCCGCCCTCAAGCTCGGTGAGAAGGCCAAGCCGATCCTCACCCTCAGCCAGTCGATCCTGGAGCTGCTCCAGAAGGCTCTGTGGTGGGTCATCCGCCTCGCCCCGATCGGCACCGTCGGCCTCATCGGCTACGCCATCGCCGACTACGGCTGGGACCTCATCGGCAAGTACGCGACGTTCACCGCCGACGTCTACATCGGCTGCGCCATCGTGCTGTTCGGCGTCTACCCGCTGCTCCTGGCCACCGTCGCCAAGGTCAGCCCGCTCCAGTTCTTCAAGGGCGCCTGGCCCGCGATCCAGCTCGCCTTCGTCTCCCGCTCCTCGGTCGGCACCATGCCGGTCACCCAGAAGGTCACCGAGCGCCTCGGCGTTCCGAAGGAGTACACCTCCTTCGCCGTCCCGTTCGGGGCGACCACCAAGATGGACGGCTGCGCCGCGATCTACCCGGCGCTGGCGGCGATCTTCATCGCGCAGATCTTCGACGTGCAGCTGGGCATCGGCGACTACCTCCTGATCGCCTTCGTCTCCGTGATCGGCTCGGCGGCCACCGCCGGTCTCACCGGCGCGACGGTCATGCTGACCCTCACCCTGTCCACGCTGGGCCTCCCGCTGGAGGGCGTCGGCCTGCTGATGGCCATCGACCCGATCCTGGACATGATCCGCACCGCCACCAACGTGGCCGGCCAGGCGGTCGTCCCGGTCATCGTCGCGGCCCGCGAGAAGATCCTCGACCACGACAAGTACAACTCGGCCTCGGCCTCCCCGATCGACGTCTTCGGCGACACCGACCAGGACGAGGTCCGCGACACCGAGCCCAGGAGCGCGGTGCCGGCCACCGCGTAACGCCGCACGCCGCACTCCGCACTCCGCAGGGCAGCGCCCCCGGTCCCCGTACGTTTCCGTACGGGGACCGGGGGCGCTGTCGTGCCGTCCTGTCCGTGTCAGGGGTTCTGGAAGAGGACCTCGGGGTTGGCCGGCGTCGGGCCGTTCAGCAACCTGCCCGGCCGGCCGCGCAGGCTCCGGTCGAAGAAGGCGGTCACATAGCTCCGGGTGATCGTCGTCGAACGGGCCGCGGAGAGCGTCGCGGCCGGGTCGGGGTCCTCGATGCCGAGCTGCTCACCGATCTCCGGGGTGTCGGTGAAGGTGAGGTGCCCGGCGTCGCGCACGGTCAGCCACCGCTTCCAGCCGTTCAGCCGGTCCCAGCCCTCGTCCCAGGACGTGTCGCCGGCACCGGGGCCGTGCCCGGGGTCGGTCCCGAGCATCAGGAACGGCCGCCCGCCCAGCCCTTTTTCGGGGACCGGGGCGAAGAACGTGCCGTCCATGTTGAGGCCCGCGTCCACCCGGCGGTCGGCGGCCATCGTGGAGGCGGCCGCGTTGCCCCCGATGGAGTGGCCCGCCATGCCCACCCGGTGCGGGTCGATCGTCCGGGCGTGCCGCCACGCCGGGTGCGGGCCCGTCAGCCGGTCCAGCAGGAACGAGAAGTCGGCGGCCCGCCCGGTGGAGACGGCGGCCAGGACCTCGCGCCGGGCGTCGTCGTCGGGCTGCGCGTCCACCCGGTCGCAGGCGGCACAGGTGAGGACCCGTCCGTCGGGCAGCTCCGTACCGGTCGACTCGTACGGATGGTCCGCGGTCGCCACGACGTAACCCCGGCTCGCCAGTTCCTCCGCGAGCCCGGTCAGCGTGGCCCGCGGGGTACCGAAGCCGGGGGAGAGCAGGACCAGCGGGAAGCGTCCCGGGGCGGGCCGGGCGGCGTTACGGGCATGGGTGCGGGCGGCGCTGACGAGGCCGGCCGGCACGACGTCCTCCAGCCCGCGCTGCGCGAGCATCAGCCGCGCTTCCTCCGTCGTCATGTACGGGGCCGGGTCGCCGCCGCTGCCGGGACGGGCCGGGTAGTGCAGCGAGACCAGCAACTGGCGCTGCCCGGCGGCCGGTACCCAGGGGTCGGGCCGCGCGTGGTCGGTCAGGAACAGGGTGTCGCGGCCGGTGGCGTACGAGCCGGTGGGGCGGGGAAGCGTCAGCGCGGACGGCAAGGAGTCCTCGCCGAGGTCTGCGGGGGAGGCGGCGGCGGCGGTTAAGGCGGCGGGCGGGGCCGGGGCCGGGGTCCGGTCGGACGCCGAGGCGGGTGCGGCCGTTCCGGCCAGGGCGGCCAGGGCGGTCAGCGCGAGAGCCACGGCGGTCGAGGTGGCCCTGGAGGGCCGGTTGCTGCGAACGAAGATCGTCATGTCCGCAACGCTAGGCGGCAGTCCGGGCCGCCCGCATCGGACGCCGGGTGGAGCCGGTGTCGGACCAGGGGATGACGGCCGGCCGGCCGGCTTGCCGTGCCCGG
Source organism: Streptomyces sp. NPDC091289 (assembly GCF_044757365.1). Classification (NCBI taxonomy): domain Bacteria; kingdom Bacillati; phylum Actinomycetota; class Actinomycetes; order Kitasatosporales; family Streptomycetaceae; genus Streptomyces; species Streptomyces sp. NPDC091289. The sequence continues at coordinate 278,097 of NZ_JBIVUT010000005.1, read as the reverse complement.
CGGGAGAGGCGGAAGCGTTGCCGAGTGCGGGGGCGGGCCGATGGCACGGGGCCGTGCTTGTCATTCACGCGAGGCGATTTCAGCCAGTGAAGCAGGTATTGCCGCACCCTTTCTGGTAGTTCGTCGCCACCTGTTCGACCGGTACCGGCCACCTCTGCGTGGTCCAGACCATTGACTTCGCCTGCCCCTGCCTCCTACCGTGACCGTTGCCCGGGGCCGAGGTCGCGGGGGAGACCGGAACGCGCCACTGCCGCCCCCCGCGCTGCTTTCTGACGACCCGTCGGCAATGACGTCCGGTGCCGCACGCCGTCCTCGGCCGTGTCGTCACCAACGGTCGGCACGCAGTCGGCACACAGGGGGGCACCGCACATGATCGGTACGGCCGGCGGGACCGGAGCGCACACGGACGGCCGTGCCGGTGAGGGCGGTGGGGGCGGTGACGGTGGCGCGGCGCTCCCGTTGAGCCCCGCGCAGGAACGGCTCTGGTTCCTGCACCAGTTGGACCCCGACGACGCCTCGTACAACATCCCGCTCGTGCTCCGGCTGGTCGGCGCGCTCTCCGAACCGGCGCTGCGTGCCGCGTTCGACGGGACCGCCGCCCGGCACGAGGCCCTGCGCACCCGGTTTCCCGACCTGGACGGCCGACCGGCCGCACGCGTCGAGCCGCCCGCACCCGTACCCGTCGAGAGCATCGACCTGCGCGGCCGCCCCGCGGACGCGGCCCGGCTGCTGGCGGAGCGGACCAACGCGGCCTTCGACCTCGCGCGGGGGCCGCTGCTGCGGGTGAGCCTGCTGCGGACGGACGAGGACGAGCATCTGCTGTGCCTGGTCCTCCACCACATCGTCGCCGACGGCTGGTCGCTGAACCTGCTGCGCACCGAGCTCGCCACCCGCTACGCCGCGCACCTCGACGGAAGCGCCGTCGAGCTGCCCGAGCTGCTCCCGTACACCGAATACGCCGTCAGGGAGCGCGAGTTCGCCGAAGGAGTCGAGGCGGAAGCCGCGCTCGCCCACTGGCGCGAGCGGCTCGCGGGCGCGCCGGTGCTCGACCTGCGGCCCACCGTGGCGGAGGGGACCAGGGGCACCGGAGGAGCGTTCCACACCCGGCGGATCGCCGGGGCGGGTGCGGCGGTCGACGCACTGGCCCGGCAGAAGCGGTGCACTCCGTTCATGGTGCTGCTCGCCGCCTACCAGGTGCTGCTGCACCGCTGGACCCGGCAGGACGACTTCTGCGTCGGCGTGCCGGCGGCCGGCCGCGACGAGCCCGAACTCGAAGAGCTGATCGGCTACTTCTCCACCACGCTCGTGCTGCGTGCCGAGCTCGCCGGATCACCGTCCTTCGGCGAGCTCCTGCGGCGCGTACGCCGGTCCGCGCTGGCCGCGTTCACCCACGACCGCGTGCCGTTCGAGCGGCTCATCGACGAGCTGGGCGTCGAACGCCGCCTCGGCGGCAGCCCGCTCTTCCAGACCCTGCTGACCGTCCACACCCAAGATGAACAGGGCGACGGCGCAAGGGACTTCGCCGGACTCCGGTGCACGGACACCGACGGCGGCCATGCGGCAGGCAAGTTCGAGGTGATGCTCGACCTGCGCCGCGAGAGCGACGACCTGATCGCGGTGTTCGGCTACCGCACCGACCTCTACGACGCCGCCTGGGCCACCCGGTTCGCCCGGCACTTCGAGACGCTCCTGCGCGGCGCGCTGGCCGACCCGGACGCACCGGTGTCCGAGCTGCCGCTCCTCCCGCGGTCCGAGACGGACGAGCTGCTGGCCCTGGGAACCGGCGCGGACGTGCCGGCGGCCGACACCGAGGCGCTGCCCGCCGCTCTGGCCCGCGCGGCCGAGGCGTACGGCGACCGGACGGCGGTGCGCGACGCGTCGGGGAAGCTGACGTACCGGGGCCTGTGGACGGCGGCCGGAGCGCTCGCGGTGCGGCTGCGGGAGGCGGGCGTACGGGGCGGGGACGTCGTCGGCGTACGGCTGCCGCGCGGTACGCGGGCGGTCACCGCGATGCTGGCCGCCTGGCGGGCGGGCGCGGCCTACCTGCCCCTGGATCCGGCCTACCCGCGGGCCCGCCTGGACTTCATGGTCGCGGACACCGGCGTACGCGTGGTGGTGGCGGACCCGGACGACACCGAGGCCTTCGGCGAGTGCCTCACCGACCGCCTCACCGTGCTCGCGCCCGAGGCACCCGGCCCGGCAGGCCCGCCCGACGCGCGCTGGGAGGCGGGCCCCGACGACCCCGCGTACGTCATCCACACCTCCGGCTCCACCGGAACGCCCAAGGGCGTCGTCGTCCCGCACCGCGCACTGGCCGCCCGGGTCGGCTGGATGCGGGAGAACTACGGCATCACGGCGGACGACGAGGTGCTCCAGTTCGCCTCCCTGAGCTTCGACACCCACGCCGAGGAGATCTTCCCGACGCTCACCGCCGGGGCCCGCCTGATCGTCGCCGGACCGGACAGCGCCCTGCCCGACCACCTCCACCTCGCCGCCGGACAGGGCCACGGACCCACTGTCCTGGACCTGCCCACGCCGTACTGGCACGAGCTCGCCGACGACCTCGACGCGGTCGCCTGGCCGCCGGGCCTGCGGCTCCTGATCCTCGGCGCGGACCAGGTGCGGCCGCGCGCGGTCGCCGCCTGGCGGGCCCGCTTCGGCGACACCGTGCGCGTGGTCAACTCCTACGGCCCCACCGAGACCACCGTCATCGCCGCCACCGCCGAACTCGGCCGCGCCGACGCGGTCCACCGCCCGCCCATCGGCAGCCCGATCGGCGGGACCACGCTCACCGTCTGCGACGCGCTGGGCCGGCTCATGCCGTACGGGGCACCGGGCGAGCTCCTCGTCGGCGGAGCCGGGGTGACGTACGGCTACGGCGGCAGGCCCGGGGCGACCGCGCGGGCCTTCGTGCCCGATCCGTACGGACCGCCGGGCGCACGCCGCTATCGCACCGGCGACCTGGTCCGGTGGCGGACGGACGGCCGGCTGGAGTTCCTCGGCCGCATCGACGACCAGGTCAAGGTGCGCGGCTTCCGCGTCGAGCCCGGCGAGGTGGAGACCGCGCTGCTGGCCCTGGACGGAGTCGGCCGGGCGGTGGTGACGGTGCGGGACGAGGCGCTGGTCGGGTACGTGGTGCCGGAGCGGGGCGGCGGTGACCGTCCGGAGGCCGTGGGCGGTGGTGGTGATCCGGAGGCCCCGGGCGGCGGTGGGCAACGGCTTGCGGCGGGGGCTCTGCGTGCCGCGCTGGCCGCCGTGCTCCCCGCCCACCTGGTGCCGAACTCCCTGGTCGTCCTGGACGCCCTGCCCCTGACCCCGAACGGCAAGGTGGACCGCCGCGCCCTGCCCGCGCCCGAGCAGCGGCCGGACCTCGGACCCGGGTACGTGGCCCCGCGCACCGATGCGGAGGGGCTCGTCGCCGAGGTGTGGACCGAGGTGCTGGGCCTGGACCGGGTCGGCGCGCTGGACGACTTCTTCGACCTCGGCGGCCACTCGCTCCTCGCCACCCGCGTCGTCGCCCGGATCAGGGCGGCCGCCGGTCCGGCGGTGCCGCTGCGGGCGCTGTTCGTCCACCGCACCGTCGAGGCGTTCGCGGTCGCGGTGGAGGACCTGCTGCTGGCGGAGATCGAAGCGCTGACCGACGAGGACGCCGAGCACCTGCTCGCGGCCGAGTCCGGCCCGGAGAGAAACGGAACGACGACGGCATGAGCGGCACCGAGGCACGCCCGGCGGACGGCACCCAGGACGGCGACGCGAACGACAGCGGCGCCGGAAACGGAAGAAGCGGCACGAGACCCGGTGGTGAACGGGACACCGGCACGAGACCCGACGCCAGGCCCGCCGCCCCGCTCTCCGACGCCAGGCCCGCCGCCCCGCTCCCCGACGCCAGGCGCGTCCCGCTCTCCGATGCCAAGCGCGCCCTGCTCGCCCAGCGGCTGCGCGGTCGCGCCCGCCCCGCGCAGGCCGTGCCGAGGCGTCCCGAAGGGACCGTGCCGCCTCTCTCGTTCGCGCAGGAACGCCTCTGGTTCATGGAGCAGTTCGCGCCCGGCACCGCCGCGTACAACATCCCGGTCGCCCGCCGCCTGCGCGGCCCGCTCGACCGCCCCGCCCTGCAGCTGGCGCTCGACGCGGTGATCGCCCGCCACGAGACGCTGCGCTCCCGCTATCCGGCCACCGACGACGGCCGCCCGGTCCTGGAGATCGCCGCACCTGCCCCGTTCGGCCTGCGCACCGCCGACGCGGACGACGAGGAGCACGCGGCCCGGCTGGTCGACGAACTCGGAGCCCTGCCCTTCGACCTGGTCACCGGCCCCCTGATCAACGGCCTGCTGGTCCGCATCGCCGACGACGACCACGTCCTCCTTCTCGTCGTGCACCACAGCGTCAGCGACGGCTGGTCCAGCGAGGTGCTGGTCTCCGAGGTGCTGCGCGGCTACACCGCGTACGCGACCGGCGGACCCGACCCGCTCACCGAACTACCCGTCCAGTACGGCGACTTCGCGCTCTGGCAGCGCGACCGGCTGACCGGCGGCCGACTGGCCGACGAAGTCGCCTACTGGGACCGTGAGCTGGCCGGGGTCCGGCCGCTGGAGCTGCCGACGGCCCGCCCGCGACCCGAGCGCCAGACCTTCGACGGCGCGGGGTTCGGCTTCGACGTCGACCGGGACCTCCTCGACCGGCTCACCGCCCTCGGCAAGCAGCACGGTGCGACCGTGCACATGGTCCTGCTCGCCGCGTTCCAGCTGGTGCTGTCCCGAATCTCCGGGCAGCGGGACTTCGCCGTCGGCTCGCCGGTGGCCGGACGGCCGGAGCCCGAACTCGAAGGTCTGGTCGGGATGTTCGTCAACGTCCTGGCGCTACGGGCCCGGCTGGACGGCGACCCGTCCTTCGCCGAACTCCTCGGCCGGACCCGGGAGACCTGCCTGGAGGCGTACGCCCACCAGGAGCTGCCCTTCGCCCAGCTGGTGTCCGAGCTGAACGTCGAACGGGACGTGACGCGCTCACCGGTGTTCCAGGCGGTGCTCGCGATCCAGAACTACGCCTCGGCCGCGCAGGCCGCCGAACTTCCTCTGACGGTCGAGCCGTTCGGGCTGCACGCCGCCGGAACCAGGTTCGATCTGGAGCTGTTCCTGATGGAGTGGCCCGGCGGGCTGCGCGGTGCGTTCAACTACAACACCGACCTCTTCGACGAGTCCGGCGTCGCCCGGATCGCCGACTGCCTCGACCGCCTGCTGCACGCCGTCGCCGACCGGCCCGGCCTGCCGGTCTCCGCGCACGACATCCTGGATCCCGCCGAGCGGACCCGGATGCTCGACACATGGAACGACACCGCCGTCGGCCTCCCGGACGACGCGACCCTCACCGGCCTGGTCGCCGCACAGATCGCCCGGACGCCGGACGCCGTCGCCGTCGGCTTCGGCGGCGAGACACTGACGTACGCCGAACTGGACCGGACCGCCGAGCGGATCGCGCGGCGGCTGGCCCGCGAAGGCGTCGGCCCCGGAAGCCTGGTGGCGGTCAGCGCCGAGCGCTCGCTCGACCTGCTCCCGGGCCTCCTCGGCGTCCTCAGGACCGGAGCGGCCTACACGCCGCTCGACCCCGAATACCCGGCCGAGCGGCTCGCGTTCATGCTCGCGGACAGCGGTGCGGAGGTGCTTCTCACCCAGCGCCGGCTGCCCGTGCCCGAAGGATGCGCGGCGCACGTCCTGCTGCTGGACGACCCGGCGGAGTGGGACGGCGACGACGACGGCCCCGGCGACGGCCCCGGCGGAGACGGCGTACGCCCCGTGGGCCCCGCCGGCGACGACCTCGCGTACATGATCTACACCTCCGGCTCCACCGGCCGTCCCAAAGGCGTGCCCAACACCCACCGGGCCATCGCCAACAGGCTGCTGTGGATGGCCCGTACGTACGACCTCACCCCGGCCGACGCCGTCCTCCAGAAGACGCCGACCGGCTTCGACGTCTCGGTCTGGGAGCTGTTCCTGCCGTTGATCACGGGTGCCCGGCTGGTCGTCGCGCAGCCCGGCGGGCACAAGGACGCCGCGCACCTGCGCGACACGATCGCCGAACACGGCGTCACCGTCGCCCACTTCGTGCCCGCCATGCTCGACGTGTTCCTCGCCGAGGACGACGTCGAGCGCTGCACCACCCTGCGCCGCGTCGTGTGCAGCGGCGAGGAGCTGGCCCCGCACACCGCCCGCGCGTTCACGGCCCGGCTGCCGCACTGCGCACTCGCCAACCTGTACGGGCCGACCGAAGCGGCCGTCGACGTGACGAGCTGGGAGTGCGCGGGCGACCTCGCGGCCGTGCCGATCGGCGCACCGGTCGACAACACGCGGTTGTACGTCCTCGACGCCGACCTGCGCCCCGTCCCTGTCGGTACGCCCGGCGAGCTCCACATCGGCGGCGTCCAGGTCTCCGTCGGCTACCATCGCCGACCCGGCCTGACCGCCGCACGCTACGTCCCCGACCCCTTCGGTCCGCCCGGCGCCCGCCTCTACCGCACCGGAGACCTGGCCCGGTGGCGGCCGGACGGACAGTTGGAGCACCTGGGCCGGATCGACCAGCAGGTCAAGATCCGGGGCCTGCGCATCGAACCCGGCGAGATCGAGGCCGCGCTCCGCGCCGAGGAGGGCGTCGCCGCCGCGGCCGTGATCGTCCGCGAGGACAACCCGGGCGACAAACGCCTGGTGGCGTACGTGGTGCGCGCCGCGGAGGCGGACGGGAACGCGGAGGCGGAGGTGGACAGGGGCGCGGACGGGGGCAGGGACGGGTACGCGGCCGGGGACACCGATCTCGACCCCGCCCTCCTCCGCACCGTCCTGCGCCGCACGCTCCCCGACTACATGGTCCCGGCCGCCTTCGTCACCCTCGACGCGCTCCCGCTCACCCCCAACGGCAAGCTCGACCGCCGCGCCCTGCCCGCGCCGCAGGCCCGCCGTACCGGGGGCGCGATGGCCGCGCCGGAGACCGCCACGCAGCAGGTGCTGGCCGAGATCTGGGCCGAGATCCTGAACCTGCCCGAGGTCGGAGTCGACGACGACTTCTTCGACCTCGGCGGCCACTCGCTGCTCGCCACGCAGGTCATCGCCCGCGCCCGCAAGCGACTGCCGGAGGCCGGAGCGCGGCCGGTCAGCGTCATGGACCTGTTCACCTCGCGTACGGTCCGCGAACTCGCCGCCCTGGCCGACCTGGACGAGTCCGAGCGCGGCCCGCGCCATCTGCTCCACCGGCTCACCCGCCCCACTCCGCCCGAGGGCCGGACGCTCTCCTTCGTCTGCGTCCCGTACGGCGGCGGCAGCGCGGTCGTCTACCAGCCGGTCGCCGACGAACTGCCCGCCGGATACGACCTGTGGTCCGTGGCCATCCCGGGGCACGACATGGGCGTCACCGAGGAGCACCTGGAGTTCGACGAGCTGGCCGGGAAGATCGCCGACGAGATACGCGAGCGGGTCGGGGGACCGGTCGCGCTGTACGGACACTGTGCCGTCGGCAGCGCGCTGACCGTCGCCGTCGCCCGGCTCCTCGAAGGTGCGGACCGGGAGGTGGAGGCCGTCTACATCGGGGCACAGTTCCCGTTCGCGCGGCCGCGCGGCCGGGTGCTGGGCCTGCTGAGCCGCATCTCGGCGCTGGACCCGCTGCTGAGCGACCGCGTGTACTTCAACTGGCTGCGCTCCATGGGGGCCGAGGTCGGCGAACTCGACGAAGCCCAGATGAAGTTCATGATCGGCAACATGCGTGCCGACTCCCGCGCGGCGGAGGAGTACTTCACCGAGGTGCTGGCCGAGGTCGAGGCGGGCGGGGCGCTGCTGCGGGCCCCGGTGATCTCGGTCATCGGCAACCGCGATCCGGCGACCGACTTCCACCAGGAGCGCTACCGCGAATGGCAGATGCTCGCGGAGCGCTCGGCGCTGGCGGTCCTGGACGAGGGCGGCCACTTCTTCCTCAAGTACCGGGCCCGCGAGCTCGTGGAGATCGTCACACGCACGCATCCGGCGGTCGGGACCGGCCCGGAGGCGGTACGGGAGCTGCCGCAGGAGGCGGACGACGGATCCTGGTGGTTCCACGAGGTGAGCGGGAGGGGCGAGGAGCGGACCGAGGCCCACAAGGAGCGGACCGAGGCCGCTGACGCGGCGCACGAGACCGGGCAGGCCGCCGACGCCGGGCCGCCGCCCGGCATGGGCCGCTTCCTGGCCGTCGCCTTCGGCCAGTTGCTGTCCATCACCGGCTCCGCGCTCACCGAGTTCGCGCTACCGGTGTGGATCTACATGGAGACCGGCTCGATGGGCAAGTACGCCCTCTACGCCGTCATCGGCATGCTGCCCGGCATCCTCGTCGGACCGCTGGCCGGAGCGGTCGTCGACCGGCTCGACCGCCGCCGGGTCATGCTGGCCAGCGACGTGGTCGCCGGCTCCACCCAGGCGGCGCTGCTCACGCTCCTGCTGAGCGGCAACCTCGCCTCCTGGCACATCTACACCCTCCTCGGGCTGCTGTCGGTCGCACTCACCTTCCAACGGCTCGCCTACGCCTCCTCCGTACCGCAGCTGGTGCCCAAGCAGTACCTCGGTCACGCCAACGGCATCACGCAAATGGCCTTTGGATTCGCGCAGTTCATCGTTCCGCTGGCCGCGGTGGCGCTGATGGCCGGGATCGGTCTGAAGGGCATCCTCATCCTCGACGTCGTCAGCTACACCATCGCCATCGGCGTGCTGTCGTTCGTGAAGTTCCCGAAGACGCTGCCGTGGACACGGCGGGAGTCGCTGGTCGCGGAGATCAAGCACGGCTTCGCCCACTCCTGGCGCAACCGCGGCTTCCGGTCCATGCTCCTGTGGTTCGCGGCGCTGAACATCTTCCTGTCCCCGCTGTTCCTGCTGGTCACGCCGTTGGTGCTGTCGTTCGACTCGCTGGAGGCGGTGGCCAGGATCTCGGTGGCCGGAGGCGCGGGAGCGATTCTCGGCGGCATCGCGATGGGCTTCTGGGGCGGACCGAAGCGCAACCGGATGCGCGGCATGCTGGGCCTGGCCGGGCTGCTCGCACTGGCCTGCGCGCTGGTCGGGGTCCGGGCGGATCTGTGGATCATCGGCATCGGCACGTTCGGGATGTCCTGCGCGCTGTCCATGGTCAACGGTGTCTACACGACGATCGTCCAGATCAAGGTCCCGCAGCGGTTCCACGGCCGGGTGTTCGCCCTGAACACGCTCGTCGCCTGGTCCACCCTGCCGATCGGACACGGGATCATCGCGCCGGTGGGCTCGTCGGTCTTCGGCCCGATGTTCGAGGACGGCGGCTCGCTGACCTCGACGGTGGGATCCCTCATCGGTACGGGGCCGGGGCGCGGGATCGGGTTCATGTATCTGTTGTTCGGCGCGGCCATGCTGGCCCTGGTGGTGATCGGCCTTCGGCTGCCGGTGCTGGCCCGCTTCGACCTCGACGTCCCGGACGCGTTGCCCGACGACCTGGTCGGGATCCAGGAACGCGAGCGCCGGGCGCGGGAAGCCCGGGAGGCGCGTGAAGCGAGAGAAGCGCAGGAGCCCGGAAGCCCGCGGGACGCACAGGACGCACAGGACGCACAGGACGCACAGGACACCAAGGCCGTCCTGGAGGACGCCCGGTGACCGCCGCCCCGCGCAGTCTTCCCGCCCTGCTCGACCACCGGGCCGCCGCCGACCCCGGCCGCACCGCGCTGATCTGCGGCCACCGCACCCTGACCTTCGGCGCATGGCGCGAGCGGGCCGATGCCCTCGCCGCCGGGCTGCGGAGCCGGGGGCTCGGGCCGGGGGCGCGGGTCGTGCTCCGCTACGGCAGCGGCGACTGGATCGCGTACGCCGTCGCGTACTGCGGTGTCCTGCGCGCCGGTTGCGTCGCCGTACCGCTCTCGGACCGGCAGGCCCCGGCGACCGCCGCCCATGTCCTCGCGGACAGCGGGGCCACGGCCGTACTGCATCCGCCCGGTGCGGTCCTGCCGTCCGGCCTGCTGCCGACAGGAGTGTGGGCGGCCACGGCGGAGGAGACCGAGGAGGAGGAGACCGAGGAGGAGACCGAGGCGACGGGGGCAGCATCGTCCGGCACGCAGGCGCCCGCCGAGCCCGAGCCCGACCCCGCCGCCCTCGCGCAGATCCTCTACACCTCCGGCACCACCGGCAGGCCCAAGGGCGTCACCGCCACCCACGGCAATCTGGCGCACGGCTGCACGCTCGACGAGCGCCGCCGCCCGCTCCGGCACTCCCGTCACTTCCTGCACGCCTTCCCGGTCGGTACGAACGCCGGGCAGACCATGCTGGTCAACGCCCTCGACTCCGCCGCCACGGCCGTGGCGGCACCGCAGTTCACTCCGGGGCGGTTCGCGCGGCTCATCGAGGAGTACGGGGTCGGCAGCGTGTTCCTCGTCCCGGCGATGGCCATCGAGCTCCTCGGCTCCGAGGCCGCCCGGCGGTACGCCACCGACAGCGTCCGGCTCGTCGGCTCGACCGCCGCCGCCCTCCCCGGGCCCGTCGCGCTCGGCCTCGCCCGCGCCTTCCCGCGCGCCCAGGTCGTCAACTACTACACCTCCACCGAGGCCGCCCCCGCCCAGATCACCCTGCTCTTCGACCCCGACCGCCCCGACTCCCCGGGCCGCCCCGCCTCCGTGCGCGACCTGCGGATCACCGCCCCCGACGGGACTTTGCTGCCGCCCGGCGAACCGGGCGAGGTCTGGCTCCGCACCCCGGCCGCACCCCGCGCCTACCTCGGCGAGGACGCGGCGCTTTCGGAGGCCTTCCAGGGGCGCTGGGTGCGGATGGGGGACCTCGGGCGGCTGGACGAGGACGGGTATCTGCATCTGCTCGACCGGGAGCGGGACGTCATCAAGTCCGGTGCGCACAAGGTCTCCACGCTCCAGGTGGAGGACGCCCTGCACGCCCATCCGGCGGTGGCGGACGCGGCGGCGTTCGGTGTTCCGCACGCCGTCCTGGGCTCGGTCGTCGCCGCCGTGGTCGTGCCGCGCGGCGAGCTGACCGTGCCGGACCTGCGGACCTTCCTGCTCGACCGGCTGGCGGCCCACGAACTCCCGGCCCGCCTGCTCTTCCGCCCCTTCCTGCCGCGCAACGAGGGCGGCAAGATCCTCAAGCGCGAGCTGCGCCAGCTCCTGGACGACGAGGCCCTGCGATGACGAACACGACGTCTCCCCCTTCTCCCTCTTCTCCCGCATCTCCTTCCGCACCTCCTTCCGCGCTCGGACCGGCCCAGCACGGGATGTGGGTCACCGAACAGGTTCTGCGGCCCGGCTCCGCGCACCACCTGGCCGTGACCGCGCGGTTCGCCGCCCCGCCCGATCCGGCGGCGCTCGACGCCGGCCGCGCCCGCCTCCTCGCACGGCATCCGGTGCTGGCGTCACGCCTGGACCCGGAGGGCCCCGCGCTCGCTCCGGCCACCGGCCCCGCGCCCGAGCTGCGCCGGCTGACCTGCGCGCCGGACGAACTCGACGCGCTCCTCGCGGAGGAGAGCGCCCGGTCCTTCGACCTGGCCGAAGGGCCGCTCGTACGGTTCGCGCTCGTGACGGCCGGGGACGACAGCCCGGTGCTGCACGCCGTGGTCCACCACCTGGTGTTCGACGGCACGTCGAAGGACGTCCTGCTCGCGGAGCTCCTCGGCGCGCGGACGGCCGAGGTCCCACCCGCGAAGGACCCCGCCGGGCCCGCACCTGAGCCGGAGCCGACGGACGAAGAGGCGGCTGCGGCAGGGGAGTTCTGGGCCGGCCGCTGGTCCGACCCGGCCGCGCCCGTGCTCCCCGGCCTCCCGCCCTCCGTACGGGACACCACGGCTCCGGCGCCGGGCTCCGCCGTCCCCTTCACTCTCGACGGCCCGCTCCACGCCCGCATCGGTGACACCGCGCGGTCCCTCGGTGTCACCCGCTTCGAACTGCTCCTCGCCGTCTGGCACACGCTGCTCCTCCGCTACGGTGACCGCTCTCCCGCCACCGCACTGGAACTCTCCACCAGACGCCCGGGGAGCCCCGACCACGTCGGTCTGTACGTCAACGAGCTCCCGCTCTTCACCCGCCCCGACCCGGACCGGCCGTTCGCCGTCTTCGTCCGGGACGTTCGCGAGGAGCTGCGGGCTCTCTACGACCACCGCACCGTCCCGCTCGCCCGTGCGGTGCGCGGCGGCCTCACCCCGCGCACCGCGCTCACGCCGCTGTCGGTCAGCTACCGCCGCCGCACCGGCTGGGAGGCGCGCGAAGCACCGGGCGTCGACGTGGACTGGATCGGCTTCACCCACTCCGTACGCAATCTGGCGCACCTCCAGCTCGTGGACGGGCCGGACGGTGTGGACGGCTCGTTCCAGTACCGCACCGACGCCTTCACGCCCGGCGCGCCCGCCCGGATCGTCGGCCACTTCCGCACCCTGCTCGACGCGGTGCTCACCGCCCCGGCCACCCGCCTCGCCGACCTGCCGCTCCTGGCGGGTGACGAGCTGGACCGGGCTCTGTACGCGGGCAACGGCACACCGGCGGCCCGCCCGGCGGACGCCACCGCATCCGCGATGTTCGCGGAACGGGCGGCGGCGACCCCGTCCGCCGTGGCCGTGGTCATGCCGGACGGAACGGAGGTTTCGTACGGTGAACTCCACACCGCTGCTGAGGTGTTCGCGGACCGCCTGGCCGCCGCGGGCATCGGGCGCGGCGATCTCGTGGGCATCCAAGTGGCCCGGTCGGTGAACGAACTGATCGCCGTGCTCGGCACGTTGGCGGCGGGAGCGGCCTACGTGCCGCTGGATCCCGGCTATCCGGCGGACCGGCTCGCCTTCGTCCGCGCGGACGCGCGCCTGGCCGCACTCGTCGTCGAGGGGCCCGCGCCGGACGGGCTGCCCGGTGACCTGCCGGTCCTGTCCCCGGAGCCCGGGGGGACGGCTCCCGCACCGCCGCGCGACCGGTCCGCCGCCCCGGCCGCCGGGGATCCCGCGTATGTCCTCTACACCTCGGGCTCCACGGGCCGCCCCAAGGGCGTCGAGGTCCCGCACAGCGCGCTCGCCAACCTCCTCGGTGCGCTCGCCGACCGGCTGGGGGCGGGGCCGGAGGACCGCTGGCTGGGGCTGACCTCGCTGTCCTTCGACATCTCCACCGTGGAACTGCTGCTGCCGCTGATCACCGGAGCCCGTGTCGTCCTCGTCCCGGAGGAGCGGCAGCGTGACGGTGCGGCGCTGCTGAAGCTGATCGAGGCCCATGACGTCACCCATGTCCAGGCGACGCCGAGCAGTTGGCGGCTGATGCTGACCGCGGGGCTGCACCGTCCGGGTCTCGTCGGCCTGGCGGGAGGCGAGGCGCTTCCGGGGTCGCTGGCGTCCGAACTCGCCCTGTCCATCGGCCGGTTGATCGACGTGTACGGGCCGACCGAGACCACCGTCTGGTCCACCCTGGCCGAGCTCGCTCCCGGCGATCCGGTGACGATCGGCCGTCCGCTGGCCGCCACCCGGGCGTACGTCCTCGACGCGCACGGCGGGCCCGTCCCGGACGGGATCCCCGGCGAACTGCACCTCGGCGGCACGGGCGTGGCCCACGGCTACCGGGGCCGCCCCGGGCTGACCGCCGAGCGCTTCGTGCCGGACCCGTGGGGGCCGCCGGGCTCACGGATGTACCGCACGGGCGACCTGGTGCGCCGACTGCCGGACGGGCGGCTGGAGTTCGCCGGACGCATCGACACCCAGGTCAAGCTGCGCGGCCACCGCATCGAGCTGGGCGAGATCGAGGCCCGGATGGCCGAGCACCCTTCGGTGTCGCAGGCGGTGGTGATCCTGGAGCCCGGGGACGACTCCGGGAATGACCCCGGGGACGAGTCCGGGAACGGCCCCGGGAACGACCCCGGGGTGGCCGGACAGGCCCGGCTGGTCGCGTACGTCGTCGGAGCCGCGCAGGAGGCCCCGGCCGCCGCCGACCTCCGCGCCCATCTCGCCCGTACGCTCCCCGCCGCGATGGTCCCCGCCACCTGGGTCCCGCTGTCCGGGCTGCCCCTCACCCCGAACGGCAAGGTGGACCGGGGGCGGCTTCCTCGGGCCCCGAGGACCAGGCCGGAGGCCGCCGCGGCCGACGGGGCCGAGGGCACGGCAGCCGACGGGACCGCCGCCGTGGTGCGGGACATCTGGCAGGAGGTGCTGCGGCTCGACGACATCGGCCCGGACGAGGACCTCTTCGACCTCGGCGGCCACTCGCTGACGATCACCGCCATCGCCGCCCGTATCCGCAAGCGGCTCGGCGTCGAGGTGCCCCTCGACGTCTTCTTCGACACCCCGACGCTCGCCGAGGTCTCGGCCGTGGTGAGCGAGCTCCAGCAGCAGGAGGAGAGCAGCGATGAGTGACACAACCGCGTACCAGGTGGTCGTCAACGACGAGGAGCAGCATGCGCTGTGGCCCGCGAGGGCCGATCCGCCGGCCGGCTGGCGGGCGGAGGGGTTCTCCGGGTCCGAGGAGGAGTGCATGGCCCACGTCGACCGGGTGTGGACGGACATCCGCCCGCTGAGCCTGCGCCGCCGTCTCACGGAGGAGGCCCGGTGACGGCCCCGGCCGCCGCCGGGGCCGCGCTGCGGGCGAGGGTCGCCGGGCTGGTGTCCCGTGCCACCGACGGCGAGGTGACCGAGGCCGAACTGCTGGCCGAGGGTGTCTCGTTGACCGCTATCGGAGTGACGTCCCTGGCGCTGCTCCGGCTGATCGACGCGGTGGAGGAGGAGTTCGGGATCTTCCTCGACCTCGACGGACCGTTCCGTTTCCTGGACGATCTCGACGGCCTGGTCGGCCATCTGGCCGAGCTGGGCGCGGGGACGGGCGGTGGGGACGATGGCTGAGACGGTTGGTACCGCCACCCCCACCGAGGTGGGTTTCCGTGGCGAGCGCGCCGGGAGCGCCCCGCTCACCTGGGGCCAGCGGGCCATCTGGCACGCGATCCGTCGCACCGCGCCCAACGACCACTACTTCAACATCGGCCGCGTCCTGCCGCTGGCCGACCGGGGTCGCCCCGCGTCGGTCGCCGGGACGCTGGACGCGCTGGCCCGGCTGATGGAGCGGCACGAGGCGCTGCGCACCCGGCTCGTGCTGTCGGCGGAGGACGGCGAGTCGTCGCAGCGCCTCGCGGACACGGGGTCCCTGCCCGTGACGACGGTCTCGGCCACCGGCCTCCCGGAGGCGGCGGCCGAGGCGGCGGCGCTGCTCGACCGGCTGTCCGCCACCCGCTTCGACTACGCCGCCGAGTGGCCGGTGCGCGCCGCTCTCGTCACCGTCGGCGACCGGGTCACCCACGCCGTGCTGGTCCTGTGCCACCTCGCCGCCGACGGGCACGCCGCCGAGGTTCTCGTACGCGATCTGCGGCTGCTGGTCCGGCGCGGCTCGGCCGGGCGGCCGCCCGCCGCCACCCCGCTGGACCTGGCCCGCGACCAGCACGCCGAGGGCGGGCGGCGGCGCGGTGCGGCGGCCCTGGCGCACTGGGAGGCGGGCTTCCGGGCCGCGCCGCCGACGATGTTCCCCGAGCCGTACGCGGAGCCCCGTACCCCCCGCTTCTGGACCGGGCGGATCGTGTCGGCGGCCCTGGCCCGCGCGGTCGGAGCGGTCGCCGCCGCGCACCGGGTCAGCGGTTCCACCGTGCTGCTCACCGCGTCGGCCGTGCTGGTGGCGGCGGGGGAGGGGCACCGTACGGCGGCGGTGATGCCGATCGTCGGCAACCGCACCGCCGGGGCCCTGCGCGACCTGGTCTCCACACTGTCGCAGGACGGCCTGTTCGTCCTCGACCTGGCGGAGGAGTCCGGCCGGGCGGACGGGGAGGCCGCGTTCACGGACCTTCTCCCCGCCGCCTACCGTGCGGCCCTGCGCGCCTACCGGGCCGCCGTCTACGACCCGGTGGAGTGGGACGCGCTCGGCGAGCGGCTGTGCGCGGAGTACGGGCGCGAGGTGCACCCGTACTGCTGCTTCAACGACATGCGCCTGGTCGAACGGGCCGTACCCGAAGGCCCGCCGCCGACCCCGCAGGAGCTGGCGGCGGAGCTGACGGAGGCCCGGCGGCGGACCTCCTTCGGTTTCCCCGCCACGCAGGACCGGGTGGCGTGCCGCTACTGCCTGCACATCACCGAGGAGGGCGACGCGCTGGCGGTCTCGCTGACCGCCGACACGGCGTATCTGCCGCCGGAGGCGATCCGCGCGCACCTGTACGCGATGGAGGAGCTGATCGTCGCGAGCGCGGCGGGCAGTCCTCCGCTTCTCTCGGACCTCGGCGCGCTGCCGGCGACGGCGGAGCCGGAGGGCGAGAGGCCATGACCACGGGCGAACCCTTGCGGGCCTGGGCCGACCGGACCTCCTGCGTCCAGGGCGGCCGGCTCGCCTTCCACCTGACGGGGGCCGACCGGTCGACGGACGTCCGGGTCCGCGTCTTCGACGGGGTGAGCGAGGAGCTGCTCCTCACGGCTGCGGTGACCGGCCCCGACTGGACCCTGGACGTCCCGCCGGACTGGCCCAGTTGCCTGTGCCGCGCCGCCTTCGACGTACCGGGAGAGGACCGGCCGACGACCGACGAGGCGGAGCACGAGGTCTGGTTCGTCGTCCGGGCCGCCCGCCCGGGCACGGCCTCCCGGATCCTCGTCCCGATCCCGTTCGCCACCTGGCGGGCCTACACGCACGCCGGGCAGCCGCACCGGGGCCTCTACTACTCCGAGCAGCCCCACCGCGCGGCCCGGGTCTCCTTCGCCTCGCCCGGCGGCGGCCCGCCGCCCGAACGCTGGGAGGAAGGGCTGCTGCGCTGGCTGCCGACGGCAGGCCATCCGGTGGACTTCTGCTCCGGCCTGGATCTCCACGGCGGTGACGAACTCCTCTCCCACTACCGCCTGTTGGTCGTCAACGGCCATGACGAGTATTGGTCGATGGAGATGCGCGACAGCGTCGAGGCGTTCGCGCGGCGCGGCGGCAACGTAGCGTTCTTCGCCGCCAACACCGCCTGGTGGCAGATGCGGCTGGAGGACGACGGGCGCACCATGGTCTGCCACCGGGACGCGCTCACCGACCCGATGACGGCGATCGACCCGCGCCGGACCACCGTCGAGTGGTCCAGCTCGCCCGTCGACCGCCCGGAGAACACGATGACGGGCCTCAGCTTCCGCCGGGGCGCGGGCGCGTGGGGCGAGGGCATGGCGGTGATGCGCAAGGACGCCTACACGGCCCGGTTCGCCGGGCACTGGGCCTTCGCCGGTACGGGGCTGGCGGACGGCGAACCCTTCGCGCGCGGCGCACTCGGCTACGAGACGGACGCCTGCGACCTGGAGTGGACCGGCGAGGTGCCGCGCGCGACGGGCGTGGACGGGACACCGGCCTCGTTCGTCGTCCTCGCCACCGCCGATCTGCGGCACTGGCGGGAGTACGGGCAGGGCGGCGCGGCGACGATGGGCGTCTTCCGGCTCGGCGCGGGCACCGTGTTCAACGCGGGCACGATCAACTGGGGCAGCGTCCTGGCGGACGACCCGGTCGTCGACCGCATCACCCGCAACGTCCTGGACCGGCTCGGCGGGGCGGCCCCCGGCGACGGCTGGGAGGCGGCCGGAGACCCGGACGACGTCCACGCGCTGGCCGTCTGCGCGGGCACCCTGTTCGGCGTCGACGGGCGGGGCCGGCTGCTGTGCCGGGAGCCGTCCGGGCAGAACCTGCCGTGGCGGCCGGCCGGGCACGCTCCCGGGGTGCGGGCGCTCGCCTCGGCGCGCGAGGCGTCCGGCGGGCTGCCGCTGGAGCTGTACGCGGCCACGGAGGACGGCCGGCTGCTGCGCCGCGACCCGGTACCGGGTCCGGTGCCGGGGCTGGGCACGCGGGAGTGGGTGGAGGCCGGGACTGTACCGGCCGGCACGACCGCTCTCGCCCTCTGCGACGCGGGGATCTTCGCCGTGACCCCGCACGACGACACGCTCCACCACCTCTCCGCGCTCGCGCTCGACGAGCCGTGGCGGGTGCTGGGGGACGCGGGCGGGGCGGTCGCGCTCACCACGCTGAACAGCAGGCTCTGGGCGGTCACCGCCGACGGCCGGCTGCGCACCCGCCTCCCGGCGGGCCCGGCGGACGGGCCGGCCGCCTTCACGGACAGCGGGGTGCCGGGCCCGTCCTCGGCGACCGGCTCCCCGACCGGCTGCACGGGGCTCGCGGGCCGTGCCGGGAGCCTGTACGCGGCCGTCGCCGGAGGCCCGCTGCTGCTGTGCGCGAGGCCCGCCGTACCGCCCTGCTGATCGCTTCCGGCACGACGCCGCGGCCCGCCGCCGTACCCTGGGCGGTGAGCAGGGCAGTGGGGGCGGGGAGGAAGCCGGACGTGGGTGCAGTGAAGAGCAAGCGGATGCCGCGCGCCGTACGCGAGCAGCAGATGATGGACGCCGCGGTGCAGACCTTCGGGCAGCGCGGCTACCGGGCCGCCTCGATGGACGAGATCGCGGAGCTGGCGGGCGTCTCCAAGCCGTTGGTCTACCTGTACCTGAATTCCAAGGAAGAGCTGTTCTCCGCCTGCATCCGCCGCGAGGCGCAGGCCCTGCTGGAGGCGGTCCAGGCAGGGGTCGAACCGGGGCTGCCCGCCGACGCCCAACTGTGGTCGGGGCTCCGGGCGTTCTTCCTCCACACCGCCGAGAACCCGGACGGCTGGTCGGTCCTGCACCGCCAGGCGCGCTCGCACGGGGAGCCGTTCGTCAGCGAGGTCGGCGGTATGCGGGACGAGATCGTCACGTTCGTGACCAGCCTGATCGGGGCCGCCGCCCGCGAGGCCCACAGCGACCCCGCACTCGCGGACCGGGACGTGGCGGGGCTCGCCCAGGCCCTGGTGGGGGCCGCGGAGTCGCTGGCGGGCTGGGCCAACGACACCCCGGACGTCTCGGCGAAGGAAGCCGCGGCGACCCTGATGAACTTCGCCTGGGCGGGCCTGGAGAACCTGATGCACGCCAAGCCCTGGACGCCCCCGGCGGCCTAGGCCTCCCGGGCCACCGACCCCACGAGGTGCACGCGCCCTTCGGGTCCCCGCAGCGCGAAGGCTTCGCCCGCCGGCCCGGCCGCGTACGTCACGGTGGCGGGCAGCAGGACGGGGGCCTTGAACTCGGCCCGTACGGAACGGATTCCGGCCGGATCACCGGCCTCGGCGAGGCAGCGGGCGACCGTCCACATGCCGTGCGCGATGGCGCGGGGGAAGCCGAACAGCCGGGCGGTCAGCGGGTGCAGGTGGATCGGGTTGCGGTCGCCGGAGACGGCTCCGTACCGCCGCCCCAGCTCCCCGGGCAGCCGCCATTCGGCGACGGCGGGCAGTTCCTCGGCGGCCGGGGCGGAAACTCGTGAAGAGGCCGCCCGTTCCGCCGCCGTCGTGGCCTGCCGGTGCCGGGACAGATAGCCGCTGCGCGACTCCCACACCAGCTCGCCGTCCACCCGTGCCTCGGTCGCCATCGTGACCTCGGTGCCGCGCCGGTGCGGCGTCAACCCATCGGCGTACACGGTCAGTTCGAGCGGTTCCGTCGACCGTACGACCCGGTGCGGGGTGATCTCGATCCAGGTGTGGACGAGCCCGACGACCGGCAGCGGGAAGGCGCGGCCGGTCATCAGCCGCATGGTGAGCGGGAACGCCAGCACATGCGGGTACGTGAGCGGCAGCGGCCCGGTCTCCGGGAACCCGCAGATCCGGGCGTACGCGGCGAGGGGCCCGGGCGCGACGGGCGCGGCCGGGCGGGTGAGGCGGCCCGGGGGCAGGGCGGCGTCCGGTCGCCCGGCCCGCTTGAAAGGCGACGTGACGGCCCCGCGCACGAGCGAGGCGCTGAGTGAGGTCATCGGTCTCACGCCCCCAGCAGGCTCTGGCCGCAGACGCGCAGCACCTGGCCGTTGACGGCGGTGGAGTCGGGCCCCGCGAACCAGGCGACGGCCTCGGCGACGTCGGCCGGAAGCCCGCCCTGGGAGAGGGAGTTCATCCGGCGGCCGGCCTCGCGGATGAAGAACGGCACGGCGGCGGTCATCTTCGTCTCGATGAACCCGGGGGCCACCGCGTTGACCGTGACGCCGTGCTCGGCGGCGGCGCGCGGGCCGAGCGAGCGGACGAGGCCGATGACACCGGCCTTGCTGGCCGCGTAGTTGGTCTGGCCGGTGTTGCCCGCGATGCCCGCGATGGAGGCGGTGGCGACGATCCGGCCGCCCCGGTTCAGCGCGCCCGAGGCGAGCAGCTCGTCGGTGGTGCGGAGCACGCTGTCGAGGTTGACGTCGATGACCTGGGCCCAGCGGTCGGCCGGCATGTTGGCGAGGCGGCGGTCGCGGGTGATGCCCGCGTTGTGGACGAGGACGTCGAGCCCGTCCGGTGCGGCGGCGGCGATGCGGGCCGCGGCGTCGGGCGCGGTGATGTCCAGCGGCAGCGCGGTGGCCCCGAGCCGGTCGGCGGTGCGCACCAGGTCGTCCTGGGCCTGGGGGACGTCCAGCACGATCACGTGGGCCCCGTCGCGGGCCAGCACCGAGGCGACGGACGCGCCGATGCCCCGGGCCGCCCCGGTGACCAGCGCGGTGCGGCCGGCGAGCGGGGCGGCCCGGTCGGCGACGGGGGCCGGCGCGGCGGCGGTCAGCTCGATCACCTGGCCGCTGACGTAGGCGGACCGGGGGGAGAGGAGGAAGCGGAGGGTGGACTCGGCGGCCGCCGGTTCGGCGTCGGCCGGGATCCGCACGAGCTGCGCGGTGGAGCCGCGCCCGATCTCCTTGCCCAGCGACCGGACGAAACCCTCCAACGCCTGCTGGGCAGCGGCCTGATGGTGGTCCTCGGAGGACGGGGGGGTGCCGAGGACGACGATCCGGCCACCGGGAGCCAGCGACCGTACAACAGGGTGAAGGGCCGCGTGCACTTCGGCGAGGCCCTGGGCGGAGGTGACCGCCGTGGCGTCCAGCACGATCCCGGCGGGCCGCACCGCCTGCGCCTCGACGGTCGGCCCGGTCGCGGCCAGCACCTTCGCCAGCCCGTCCGTGATCGCCGAGGCCCCGGCGGTCAGATGCAGCAGCGGCCCGTCCAGGCCCGGCGTCTCCAGGGTCCAGCGGCGCAGCGGGGCGGGCTGCGGCAGGCCGAGCCGCCGGGTGAGGAAGCGGCCGGGTGCTGTGCCGGTGAGGTGCAGATAGCGATCGGCCATTGTCCTGACTCCCTGCGCGGTCGTAGATTTACTCTTGAGTAAGGTTACTGAAGAGTCAGGAGCTGGTCGAGATGAACAATCCCGGACCGACCGAGACGAGATGGTCACGGTGACGAGCGCGCACCCCTCGATCCCCCTCGCCCTGCCGCAGCCGCGCCGCGTCGCGGTCATCGGCGGCAGCCGCACCCCCTTCGCCCGCTCCGACGGCCCGTACGCGACCGCCTCCAACCAGGACCTGCTGACGGCCGCGCTGGACGGCCTGGTGGAGCGGTACGGCCTGGCCGGCGACCGGGTCGGGACATTCGTCGCGGGCGCGGTCCTCAAGCACAGCCGCGACTTCAACCTGGCCCGCGAGACCGTCCTCGGCTCCGCGCTCGACCCGCGCACGCCCGCGTACGACATCCAGCAGGCCTGCGGCACGGGCCTCCAGGCGGTCATCGCCGCCGCGAACCAGATCGCGCTAGGGTCCGCCGACTCGGCGATCGCGGGCGGCTCCGACACCACCAGCGACGCCCCGCTCGGCGTCAACGACGAACTGCGCCGCATCCTGCTCGCCGCCCGCCGAGCGAAGACGACGGGTGCCCGCCTCAAGGCCCTGTCCGCCGTCCGCCCCCGCCACCTCGTCCCGGACATCCCGCGCAACGCCGAACCCCGCACCGGCCTGTCGATGGGCGAGCACGCCGCCGTCACCGCCCGCCGCTGGGCGGTGACCCGCGAGGACCAGGACCACCTGGCGGCGACGAGCCACCAGCGCCTGGCGGCGGCCTACGAACGGGGCTTCCTGGACGACCTGGTGGTCCCGTACCGGGGCCTGGACCGCGACCAGAACCTGCGCCCGGACTCGACGGCCGAGAAACTGGCCCGCCTGAAGCCGGTGTTCGGCACATCCGGCCCCAACCCCACCATGACGGCAGGCAATTCGACGCCGCTGACGGACGGGGCGGCGACGGTCCTGCTGGCGAGCGAGGAGTGGGCGGAGGAACGCGGCCTCGAACCACTCGCCTACCTCTCCCTGTACGAGACGGGCGCGGTGGACTACGTGGACGGCGAGGACGGCCTCCTCATGGCCCCGGCGTACGCGGTACCGCGCCTGCTGGAGCGGGCCGGGCTCGGCATCGAGGACTTCGACCTGTACGAGATCCACGAGGCGTTCGCCTCCCAGGTGCTGGCGACCCTCGCCGCCTGGGAGAAGCAGGGCCTGGCCCCGGTGGACCGGACCCGCCTGAACGTGGCCGGCTCCTCCCTGGCCACCGGCCATCCCTTCGCCGCGACGGGCGCGCGCATCGTCGCCACCCTGGCGAAGCTCCTCGCGGAGCGGGAGGGCCCGGGCCGGGGCCTGATCTCGATCTGCGCGGCGGGCGGCCAGGGGGTGACGGCGATTCTGGAGCGCCCGTAGGGCCTGTTGCAAGGAGCACCCCCTTTGCCGGACGGACGACCCGGCGAACCGACCCGCCCGACCCCCGAACCGAGGAGCCGCACGTGTCAACGCCACCTTCCGCCGCATCCGCATCCGCATCCGCTGTATCGCAGCCTGTCCTGATCGAGCCGACGAAGAGGCGCGGCCCCGACGGCAGGGTCCAGGAGGTCTCCGTACCGAAGTTCGCGCCGCAGGTCGGGCGAGGCTCTCTGGCGGAGATCCCGTTCGACAACGCGAGGGAGGCCCCTTCGGAACCGGTCCTCAGCCGCAAGGACGCCGAGGGTGCCTGGCAGGACGTGACGGCGGCCGAGTTCGCCGCCGAGGTGCAGGCGGTCGCCAAGGGCCTGATGGCGGAGGGACTGCGGGCGGGGGACCGGGTCGCGATCATGGCCCGGACGACGTACGAGTGGACGCTGCTGGACTTCGCGTCCTGGGCGGCCGGGCTGGTGACGGTCCCCATCTACCCCACCTCCTCCGCGTTCCAGGCCCGCTGGATCCTCCAGAACTCGGGCGCGGTGGCGTGCGCGGTGGAGACGAAGGAACAGGGCCGCATGATCAGCCAGGAGCGCAAGCAGCTCGGCGACCTGGCGCATCTGTGGCAGTTCGACACGGGGGCCATCGGCCACCTCAAGTCGCTCGGCAAGGACATCCCGGACGCGGCGGTGGCGGCCCGCCGGGCCACGCTGGAGCCGCACAGCCCGGCCACCCTGATCTACACCTCGGGCACCACGGGCCGCCCGAAGGGCTGCGTCCTGACCCACGGCAACTTCTTCGCCGAGGTGGACAACGCGATCGAACTGCTCCACCCGGTCTTCAAGTCGGTCTCGAAGGACCCGGCTTCGACTCTCCTCTTCCTCCCCCTCTCGCACGTGTTCGGCCGGATGGTGGCGATCGGCTGCATGCGGGCGAGAGTCCGCCTGGGCCACGCCCCGTCGATCCAGACGGAGGACCTCCTGGCCGACCTGGCCGGCTTCCGCCCGACCTTCCTCCTGGCCATCCCGTACGTCCTGGAGAAGGTCTACAACACGGGCCGGGCGACGGCCGAGAAGATGGGCCGGGCCTCGTCGTTCGACCGGGCGGCCCGCATTGCCCAGCGCTACGGCAAGGCGGTCGAGGCCGCCGAACACGGTACGGGCCCGGGCCCGGGCTTCGGCCTGCGCGCGGCCCGGGCCCTGTACGACCCGCTGGTCTACCGCCGTATCCGGGCGGCGCTCGGCGGACGGGTCCGGTACGTGATCTGCGGCGGATCCCCGCTGGGCCGCCGGCTCGCCGCGTTCTACGAGGGCGCGGGCATCGGCATCTTCGAGGGCTACGGCCTCACCGAGACGACGGCCGCCCACACGGTGACCCCGCCCCTCAAACCCCGCCTGGGCACGGTGGGTTGGCCGCTGCCCGGGACCTCGGTGCGCATCGCGGACGACGGCGAGGTGCTGCTGAAGGGCGGCCAGGTCTTCCGGGGCTACTGGGACGGCGAACGGGCGGAGGTGACCCCGGCGCTGCTGCCGGACGACTGGTTTCCCACGGGCGACCTGGGCGCGCTGGACGAGGACGGCTACCTGACGATCACGGGCCGCAAGAAGGACATCATCATCACGTCGGGCGGCAAGAACGTCACCCCGGCCCCGCTGGAGGACTGGCTGCGCGCCCACCCCCTGGTCAGCCAGTGCATGGTCGTCGGCGACAACCGCTCGTTCATCACCGCCCTGATCACCCTGGAGCCGGACGGCCTCCAGCACTGGCGTCAGATGACCAAGAAGCAGGACATCCCGATGCGGGACCTGGTCCACGACGAGGACCTGCGTACGTCGCTGCAACGCGCGGTGGACGAGGCCAACCGCCTGGTCTCGCGGGCGGAGTCGATCCGTAAGTTCACGGTCCTGCCGGTGGACTTCACGGAGGAGAGCGGCCACCTGACGCCGTCGCTGAAGCTGAAGCGGGACGCGATCGCGCGGGACTTCACGGGGGAGATCGAGGCGCTGTACCGGAAGGGGTGAGGGAGGGGCGGGGGCCGGTCTCACCGCAAGGGGCGGCCCCCGCCCCCGCTCCCGCTCCCGCCCCCACTCCGGGGCGTGGGCGGGACCGGTCAGGCCGCCTGGAGGACGTCGCAGGAGCAGTGGCGGAATTCCAGGCCGAGTTCCCGGTCCACGGCCGCGCTCGAACGCGTGGCGGCTTCGGTGACCTTCTCCCAGGAGCCGTACTTCAGGTAGAGCTGGTCAGCCGTCGGGCCGAGCGGGTTCCCGTACTTCTTCTGGTTGCGTGCCTCCAGCTCCGCGACCTGTTCCGGGGTCATTCCGGCGCGGACGACGTCCTTGGCGTCGTTGCGCATCTGGACCAGGGTGCGGGCGATGTCCTCCTCCGAGCGTCCTTCGGCGCGCATGGCGCACTCCGTGCGTTCCATGTCCTCGAGGAGGTCGTGATAGCGCATCCGCTGATCGCGGGCGACCTCGCGCTGCTGCGGCGTCTCGCTCCGGATCAGGCACACGACCGGTTCCGGACTGGTGCAGTCACCGTGATCCGGGGCGGCCTGCGAGACGGGCGCGACGACGACCGAACCGCAACCGGTGGACGACGCGCACGGGTGGGCGGTGTGCTCGGCGGCAGAGGCGGCCTGCAGGGGAAGAAAGACGACTTGGGCGACCAGCAGTGTGGGAACCACACGGCGGGCCAGCGAACGCAGACTGTTCCGTGACATGCGCTCATGGTTCGGCACGCCACGACGAGCCCGAAGCATGGCGAGGCCGGACCACCCCTGCGGGCGGCCGACTCCACTCCGCCGGGTGAAGCAGGGCCGGACATGCTGCGGCGGGTGCCCTCTTCACAGGCCGTCGGGCAGCAGACTCACGAGCCCATTCCCTTGAGCGTGTCTTCGATCTCATCGTCGGTGAGATCAGGCAGGCCCAGGTCGGGGAGGCGCAGGGCACCCATGGGGTCGGTGGGGCAGGGAGGGACGTCGTCGTCACCGATAGGCACGACGCGCGCGACGGCGGTGCCGTTCTTGGTGACGGTGACGGTGACGGTGACGGTGACGGTCTCGCCGCGTGCTGCCGCTGCAAGGATCTGTGACGATCGCTGGTTGAACTCGCGGGCCGTGGTCTCCATGTACTCCATGGTGCTACTGCGCACTGCGCGGTACTACTGCGTACTGCGCGCGCAGAACGGTGATCCCTGCCTGCTGATGCCTGGCAGCCTGCCCTGGGCCTGGCGGTGGTCGCGTCGAGGTATGGCGTAAAACCCGTCGAGCATGATCGGCCCAGCCTGGCACCCTGGCGGTAGGGCCCGACGGCAGAAGTTCCGTGGGCAGGCGACCTCACGAAGGAGCGGGCCGGATGGCGACCGTCGTTGATCTGATCACTTACCCCATCAAGGGCTGCGCGGGAACGTCCGTGGACGGTGGCGCGTACCTCACGCCGGCGGGACTCGCGCACGACCGCAGCTTCATGGTCGTCAGCGTCGACGGGGTCTTCCGCACCCAGCGCCGCGATCCCCGTCTCGCGCTGGTCCGGTCCACCGTCAGCGCCGACGGCAGCAGGCTCACGCTGGCATCGGCGGAGCCGGACAGTGGCCACGGCGCGCTGCACCTCGACGTCACCACCTCCGCACCCCGGCGCGACGTCGACCTGTTCGGCGCGACGTACCAGGGCATCGACCAGGGCGAGGAGGCCGCCGAGTGGCTCACGGACCTCCTCGGCGCCCCGAGCCGTCTGGTCCGCGTACCGCCGGAGCACGACCGGAAAACCGACGGCCTGACCCCCGGCACCTCCGGTTACGCCGACAGCAGCGCCGTCCACCTGCTCTCCCGCGCCTCCCTCGCCCACCTGCACACGCGGATGGCCGAGCGTGGCGCCCCGCCACTGGCCATGGACCGCTTCCGCCCGAACATCGTCATCGACAGTCCCCCCGAAGGAGCCCACGGCGAGCACGGGGAGGACTGGGCGGCGGAGCCCCACGCCGAGGACCGGATCCGCCGCATGACCATCGGCGCGGCCGAACTGGGCTACACCAAGCTCGCCGTGCGCTGCGCGGTCACCCTGGTCGACCAGGAGGCCGGGGCCAGGGGCGGGCCGGAGCCGCTGCGGACGCTCGCGGGCTACCGGCGCTTCTCGGCGGGCGGGGTGGTGTTCGGCGCGAAGTTCTCCGTGGTGCGGCCGGGGAAGCTGTCGGTGGGCGACGAAGTGGCCGTAGAGGAGTGGGGCGACGCGGAGCGCTGACGCCCCCGCCCGAGTCCGTGCGGGGTTCCGCTACCTGCGCCGTACGCGTCGGCACGTCCCGGTGAACACGTGGCAGATCTGCTCCTCCAGAGCGGCGAGAACGGCCGACTCCGGCGTGCCGCCCGGGTCGATGTGCGTGTGCAGCGCGAGCCCTTCCGCGAACGCGACGATGCGCAGGGCCTGTTCGGCGGCATCGACACCCTCGGCGACCTCGCCGCACTCCGTGCCGTTGGCGATGGCCCGGGCGACGCGCGCGCGGACCCCCGCGAGGGTCTCCCGCTGCACGGTGGCGAGGCGGACGTTGTGGGCGGCCTGGCCCGAGAAGGCGAGCCGGACCAGGAACTCGGCCCGACGGGCGTCGTCGAGCGGAATCAGCTCGGCCAACGCCTGCCGCAGCATGTCGGCGATGGTGCGGCCCTCGGCCTCGCCCCGGTTCACCGACGCGTCGACGCGCGCGGTGAACCGCTCGTTGACGCGGGTGAACGTCGCCAGCAGCATCTCGTCCTTCGCCGTGAAGTAGTGCTGCACCAGCCCCACGGACATGCCCGCTTCGGCGGCGGTCCGGGCGACGGTCACCGTGGTGAGGCCGTCCCGCACGATCAGCCGCTGGACGGCGTCACTGATCTGCCCGTGGCGGGCGTCATGGTCGGCGACTCTCGGCATGGAGGGACGGTATCGCGTGCTATAACCGTATGGCTATATTGCTACCGGAGAGGGAGTCTGCGATGTTCCATCGACGCTCAACCTGCCTCTTAGGCCTGGCACTTGCTCTCACCCTGCTCTCGTCCGGCACGGCCGCCGCAGGCCGACCGGCCGACCGAGGCGTAGCAGCAGCCGAGAGCCGCCCCGACCCCGCCCTGCGGGCCCTGGCCGAGAAGGTGGTGGCCGCCCCGAACCCCAACCCCGGCGCCTTCCTCCTCGCCCGTGAGGGCGCACAGGTCCGCTCCGGCGCGGCCGGCGTCGCCGACCGGTCCACCGGCACACCGATGCGGCCGGACCTGAAATTCCGCGCCGGGAGCCTCACCAAGACCTTCACCGCGACGGTCGTCCTGCAACTCGTCGCCGAACACCGCCTGCGACTCGACGACACCGTGGACGAGCTACTGCCCGACCAGGTCCGCGCCGACAACGCCCTGTCCGGCGCACCCATCACCGTCCGCCAGCTGCTCAACCACACGAGCGGGCTGAACGACTACATCGACGGGCTGATCCCGCACTTCCGCGGTCTCGACCAGTACTGGCCCCGCGACCAGCTGATCGCCATCGGCCTGGACGAGCCCCGGTACTTCCCCACTCCCGGCACCCGGTTCCGGTACTCCAACACCAACTACCTGCTGCTCGACCTGATCGTCGAACGGGTCACCGACCGCGACCTGCGCACCAACCTCGAACGCCGCGTCTTCACGCCCCTCGGGCTGCGTGACACCTCCTACCCCCTGGCGCAGCGCACGATCGACGGCCCTCATGCGCGCGGCTACACGGACGTCTCGTTCCTGCTGCCGGACGCACCCGACGCCACCCGGTTCGACATCACCGGGTTCAGCCCGTCCGAGGCCGGGGCGTCGGGCGCCCTGGTCACCACGGCGGCCGACCTCGCGCACTTCTACCGAGCGCTGCTGCAAGGCCGGCTGCTGCCGCCCGCCCTCCTGCGCTCCATGCTCACCGACACCGTCCCCACGACCGGCAGCGCCCCGCCCGCCGTCGGCTACGGCCTGGGCGTGTACGTCTACGCCACCGACTGCGGCCCGGCGTACGGCCACGGCGGCACCGCGCCCGGCTATCTCACCTTCGCTCTCAACAGCCGCGACGGCCGCGAACAGCTCGTCGCCCACACCAACTGGAGCCCGCTCGCCGACACGGCGATCGACGAGGACTTCTGGTCCGCCTTCCAGCGGGGCTATTGCGGCCGCGCTTGACGGCCGGGGCCCGGGAATCGCGGGCAACTTCCCTCAGGGAATGCTCAAATGAATTTGATCATCCGGTCAAGATCGTTAGTGTTCATTCTGCTCAATCGACCACCATCATGCTCTGCCCATGGGGGAGCACCACAGGAAGCCGAGGTTGCGGAATGGATGCTCTGACCGTTCTGGCGTTGGCCGGGTTCGGATCCACCGCGTATCTCACCACCCTCTCGACCGTGAAATGGCTGAACCAGCAGGCCTCGGGTATGAAGGTCGCGGGCCTGGTTGTGGTCGGCATGGTTCTGTGCGCGCTTATCGGGACGATCGCGAACGCGAGCCAGAGCGTCGCGATCGGGTTCATCGTGGGTGGCGTAATTACTCCGCCCGTACACCGGTGGATCCTGCAACGGCCCAGGCCCGTCGCCAGTTTCTGACCTTTCGGCGAACTCACGGCTCCGTCGTCGTTGTCGATGACCGTACGGCTCACTCGAAGAACTTCGGGCTCCACCCCGTGTCCGAGTTCGGCCCCGGGACGTTGGCGCGCGAGTACGTCGTGCACGGGGATCGATGAGGACTTCTGGGCCGCGTTTCACCGGGGGTATTGCGGCCGCGCTTGCCGGCCGGGGTCCCGGGGATCCAGTCCGCCGCCCCCGGGCCGTGATCGTGTCGCCGGGCCGGACCGGCCCCGGACCGGACCAGCGGCACCATCATGACCTGGGGGCGCTGTGAGGCCCCCCGCCCGTCCCGGACAAGGGCCGCCCAGGCACTCAACCCTCGCAACGCCCCTCAGACGACGTCGAATTCGTTGCCCTCGGGGTCCTGCATGGCGGCGGCGTAGAACCCCATATCCGGCTCGTCCTTGATCCGCACCACAGTGGCGCCGGCTGCGACCAGCCGTTCCGCCGTGGCCCTGACCCGCTGCGCGCGGACGTCCAGCGGGACGTCACGGCCCCCGCCGACCTTCAGGTCGAAGTGCCACCGGTTCTTGGTCGTCTTCGGCTCCGGAACCTGCTGGAACCACACTCTCGGCCCACGTCCCGCGGGATCGATGATCGACTCGGGAATGTCCCCGGCACCGGCCGGCAACTCCGCCTCGGGCACCCCCGCCGCCGCCCAGTAAGCGCGCCACGTGGCGTGCCCGCCCGGCGGGGGCTCAGGCACGTAGCCCAGAGCCTCGGCCCAGAAAGTCACCATTCTCTGCGGATCGGAACAGTCGATCGTCAGCTGCACGGTCATCTCCATGCGCGGAGCATCCCAGGCAGGTCTGACAGGCGATCCGCCCGGGACAACGACGGGACGGCGCGAACCGAACTACAGAATGGACGGCGGCTGTTCAGAACTGGAGCGCGCGAATCAGGTGTCGCGCGGTACGGGCGTCGATCGAGCCCAGCTCCAGGATGTGCGAAGCGTTCTCCCGTACGGATACGGAGAGGGTGCCGCCACCCGTGGCCTGCTGGAAGGCCTGGCCGAGCATGGCCCTCACGGCGTCGGCGTCGGTGTCCGACTGTTCGGTGGCCGGAGGCACCGCACCCAGGAGCCGGGCCAGCCGTGCCGCGTCGTCGACCTGGACGGGCCCCAGCGCGATGCGGCCCTGCCGGACGCGCAGCCCGGGAAGGTCGACCCGGTACCCCTCGCAGATCTCCCGCAGGGCGCGGGCGGCCTTGAGGGCGCGCTTGGTCCCGGTACGGATCAGGCGGGCCAACTGCCGTGCGTCGGCCGGGTCGAGAGGCGCGACCCGTACGAGGCTCCCCGCCTCGGCATCTGCGACTCCCGCGCGCAGCCCTGCCTCGCTGAGTGCGGCTCGCAGCTCCGCCGAGGGTGACGGCGGCGTGGACATGTCGTTCATCCGTGGCTCCTGAGTGGCGGGTCGGTCGGTAACAGAGGAAGGGCGGAGACCGGGTACGCGGTCCAGCGCCAGTTCCCGTCGGAGGTCGGCAGTTCGTACGCGTAGCCCTGGCCGCGACGCAGGCTCTGAACGGCGGCCTCGGCACCCCGGTGGTCGCCGAGCCAGGCCCAGGCTCGGTGGAAGGCGTCGCGGTCGAGCCTGGGCGTCAGCCATCGCACGGCTTCGCGCATCCAGGCCACGGCCGGGCCCGGCGCGGTGGTGACCAGGTCGTCCAGAGGCCCTGCGGCCTGTGCATGGTCGACGTCCGCGTGACACCAATAGGTGCGTGGCAGCGCCCTGTTCATGTGGCGTACGCGGGTGTCGTGGCGCTGATGTCGGCCCAGACGTCCTTGCCGTCCTGCCGCATCACCGTGCCGCACTGCGCCGCGAGCGCGGCGATCAGGAGCACTCCGCGCCCACTCTCCTCGCTCCACTTGGGATCGCGACGCTCGGGCGGCTTGGTGTCGGAGTCGCTGACGGTGACGCGCACGCCGTCCGGCCTACGCCGCAGGGTGATGGTGCAGAGCGGTGCCCCGGTGTGCCGCATGACGTTGGTGAGCAGCTCATGGGCGCAGAGCGTGGCGGCGTCGCTCAGTTCCCGCAGATCCCAGAGGTCGAGGTGCGCACTGACGATGCGGCGCATGATCGCGAGCGTCTCGGGGCGGGCGACGAGTTCCTGGCGGTAGTCGGGCGGGTCCGCTTCGGTGGCGGGGGTGATGACCATCGGTTCCTCCGGAACGAAATGAGTAGTGCGCCGCCGATCAACAGCTTGTGGTCGATCAGGCGCTTTCGGTCACGGAAAGGATGGTGTCGCGCGAAGCATCGCTTAGGCAAGTATTCCTTCACGATGTCATCCGAGAGGGTGCAAGTTTCTGAAGTGTGTTGTGCCTGGGTGAACTTGGCCGTCAGGATGACGGCATGGCTCAGAGCGACATGCCCACGATGCGGAGCCGCCGACTCGGCGGAGAGCTGCGACAGCTACGACTGAATGCCGGCCTCAAGGTCCAGGACGCGGCGGAGGCGCTGGAGTGCGGGCAGCCGAAGATCAGCCAGATCGAGAACGGCAAGCGAGGCATTCGCCCACTCGACCTGACGACCCTCCTCAACCTCTACGGAGTGGAGGAGGAGCGGCAGCGAACCAGCCTGAAGCGTCTGGCGAAGGAGATCCATAAGGTCGACTGGTGGAGCGGGCAGGGGCCCTTCCTTCACGACGTCCTGAAGGACTACCTGATGCTGGAGGCGGACTCGCAAGCGGTCCGCACGTTCGAACCGATGGTCATCCCGGGGCTGCTCCAGACCAAGGCGTACATGCGCCACCTGTACGAAGTCGCGTCACCGGCCGACCAGGTGGAATCCCTCGTCGAGACCCGTATGAAGCGCAAGGAGTTGCTCGACGACAGGCTTGGTTTCAGGCTCCGGGCCGTCATCGACGCCCCCGCACTGCACCGCATCGGGGGCGGGCCGGACCTGGTTGCCGGGCAGCTGAGCCACCTGCTGGAGGCAGGCTCGTCGTCGAACGTCAGCATTCAGGTATTGCCGCTGAACTCCGCCCTTCCGATGGAGCAGTACGCCCCATTCACCGTCTTCGGGCTGCAGGCCGATCCGCCGGTGGAAGTGGTGTGGTTGGAGCACATCACCGGTGGTACGTTGCTGGAGCAGCGGCCCGATGTGCAGGCGTACATCAAGGCGTGGGACGAATTGACCGCTGCCGCTCTGTCACCCACCGCATCCCGGCAGTACATTCGCGACCTCATCGAGGAAACCAGATCATGATCGAGGAATCGGCCTTCCGAGTTCCGGAGACCGAGCTTGAACGTGCACGCTGGCACAAGAGCACGTACAGCGGGTCGAACAACGGCTGCGTCGAGCACTCCGTCCTGGCCTCCGGCCGCCACGCGGTCCGCGACACCAAGGACCGCACCCTCGGCGCGCACACCTTCGGCCCCGAGCAGTGGCGGGCCTTCGTCGCCGCCGTACAGGGCGGCTCCCTCTAGAACTCCTGGGCAAGTCGGTGGGCGTGGCCTGGTCGGAGGTCGGTGTCGTGTACGAGGCCGCCGGGTAGCGGAACGCGGCCGGCCACCTGAGCGCACGCGATAAACCCGGCGACGTCCGCGACCGTCGCCGGGATACTCGTCGTCCATGGATGAGGTTCAAGTCGTTGTCGCCCATTCCGAGCGTGCGACCCTGCGCGTCGGCGACATGTTCCTGAAGGTGGATGCCGATCAGGCACGTATCGACGTCGAGGTCGAGGCGATGTCCCTCGCGCCGGTCCCGACCCCGGAGGTCCTGTGGCGCAAGCCGCCCGTGCTCGCGATCGCCGCAGTCCCGGGGACGACGCTCGCGCGCCTCGGCGGGCCGTCTACCGGGTCGTCGGCGGCGTGGGCCGCGGCGGGCGCCGCCATCCGGAAGCTGCACGACGCGCCGCTGCCGCCCCGGCCCGGCCGGGCCGGCCGGAGCACTACCGCGCTGGCGGCGGAACTCGACGGCGAGTGCGAGGTGCTCGTGGCGAACGGCGTCCTGCCCGCCGACCTGGTCACCCGCAATCGCCAGGTCGCCGAGGCCGCGCTCCGGCCGTGGACTCCGGCGTTCACGCACGGCGACCTGCAGATCGCGCACGTCTTCGTCGACGGCGACGAGGTCACGGGCATCATCGACTGGTCCGAGGCGGGCCGGGGTGATGCCCTGTACGACCTCGCAACCTTCACGCTCGGACACGAGGAGCACCTCGACGACGTCCTCGCCGGCTATGGCGGTGACGTCGACCTCGAAGTGATCCGCGCGTGGTGGGCGGCGCGGAGTCTGCTGGCAGTTCGCTGGCTGATCGAGCACGGCTTCGACCCGTTCGCGCCGGGCTGTGAGGTCGACGTGCTGAGATCCCGGATGTGAGGCTGCGCGGGCACGGCTGTTACGAATGCCGTATCGCGAGCTGCCGGGCTCGTGTGGCTTTCCGGCCTCTGGCAGGCAGACCATGCGGATCATTCACCCGGTCGTGGCTTACGGTGCCTGCCCCGGCCTGCCCTCAGCGGCTGAGCCTGCGGCGCCGTCACGCTTGGCGGTTCCTCGGCGCGCGGGTGTAGGAGGCGTTGGGCCTCCGCGAGGTTGGCCGCGGTGCTGTGCGGTTCCCAGGCGTACCCGTTCCAGCGCTGGATGGCGCGAGGAGTGTCCGGGTTGAGGTGGGAGCCCTTGGGGCCGTCGCCGGTCACGAGCGGCACAGCCCGGAGCCGGCCGATCTTCGCGTCCCGGCGCTCCGCCCAGTGAGACAGCGGCTCGTCGTCCATTGTGCTTCCTTGCGCTCCGGAGGCTTTGGTTCCAGCAGGGTAGTGCGGCCCCGTCTCAGCGATATCCGGGTCGGTCGAGTGCGTTCAGCGCGGCCGTGATCAATGTGCGGGCAGCCGTGCCATGCACGGCGCATTCTGCCAGTTCGGAGAAGGTCGCAGCGTAGGAAGCCACCTCACTCGGAGCCGTAACGGTCAGGTAGCCCGAAACCAGTTCGACGTTGACCTGCGCGGCGTCGTAGATCCAGAAGCCTTCCACCGGCCAGCGCTCACGGTCCGGAGTGGACGGGACGATGCCGATGCTCACGTTGGGCAGCGAACCCGCGGCGATCAGCGCCGCCAATTGACCGGTCATGACCTGCGTTCCGCCCACACCGGCCCGCAGTACGGATTCCTCCACCAGGAAGGCGAAGCGGCGGTTGCCCTGGTGCAGTACGCGCTGACGATCGATGCGTGCGTCCACGGCCTCGGCGACGTCGTCCACGAGACCGCGCCTTCGTTGGACGGCCTCAAGGACTGCCGTGGTGTAGGAGCGCGTCTGGAGAAGGCCGGGTACGAGCCAGGAGGAGTACGAGCGGAAGCGTTGCGTGCGCTCGTACAAGGGAAGGCGATTCACCTGGGCTTGGCGGAGGCCTGAGCGTTCCATGCGCCGCCACTCGGTCCACATGCCTTCCGCGGCTCGGAGCGAGGCGATCAGATCACCTGCTCTGTCCCGCGCTCCGCACGCACCGCACCAAGCCGTGATGTCCTCGGCCGTCGGCGGGGTGCGGGCGTTCTCGAGGCGGGAGGACTTCGACGGGTGCCAGCCGCAGCGACGTGCGAGCTCGCGGCCGGTCAAGCCCGCCTCGCGCCGGAGTTCGGCGAGGCGGTTCGCAAGCTCTTGCCGGGCTTGTTGGGCGCGGGAATAGGGGGAGAGGGGCATGCGTCCATACTCAGGCGGGCCGGTACCCCTCATGCGGTATCGCTCGCAACCATGCGGCGTCGTAGGCGTGCGCGTACCGCTCTGCCGCCTGTGCGTCGTCGCAGACTTCCATTCCCGGGCCCGTCCACTGCCCCTCGCCGCTGAAGTGGTGCAGGATCAGAAGGTGGCCGTCCATGACCCAGCCGTCTAGGGCCGGGAGCAGGAGGTCGCGAGCGGCGGACCGGGGCAGCCAGCGCACGTCCTCACCCGCCGCGACGTTGGTGAACGTTCCGTCGTACTCGTACCGCGTGTAGTCGCTGAGAGGTTCGGAAACGACGCGCAACCGGCGCATCACCACACCGCGTGCGGTGGCGGCGGCCACCACGTCGAGCCAGGGGCGCCACCAGGAAGCCCGGTCGGCGGGGTCGTCACGGTGACCCTGCTGCCAGCGGACGAAGTTCGGGTCGTCCCGCATGTAACTGTCGCGCATTTCGAGGTGCTTGGCCGTGTAGCGCGCCTTGCCCAGTGCCTTGCGAACGGCTGTTGCCACTACTGTCCTTCGTTGAACGTGTTTGCCGTGAAGGCGCTGGCGGTGCCTGGCGGCGACGGCGTGATTGCTGATGTGTTCCCGGTGCGGGGGATGAACTGCAGCATGTTGGCCGGCAGCCGGATGACCGTTTCGTGGTCCGGTACATCGGTGGAGTGCCCGGGAACCGAACCGACTTCCTGCGCCGCCCGGACGGTCTCCTCGTCCGCCTTCCAGGACTGGATGATCAGGTCGCCGGTTGTTTCCTCCAACCAGATGGTGGGAGATCCGTCGTCGGGAGTGTTGGGCCAGATCCCGAGGAATCGTAAAGCCATGCTGTTCTCCTTCGAGGAGTGTTCGGCTCGGTGTGACTGAGCGTCGCTCGTTGGTCCTTACTGGGTCAAGGGAGCCATTGACGGTTCATCATCGACTGGCGAAGTCGGCTGCAATCCCGTGCAATCCAGTGGCCGACGCTCCCATCAGCCGTCTAGCTTCAACTCCGGGCCGGCTCGGGAAAGCCGGCGCAGTGAACCCTGTTCCAGCAGATCAGCGGGAGATCCGTGCCGGTTGTCGAGTACGAAGCGAAGTATCTGGAGGTCGACCCCGCCGCCATGGCGGCGCGGATTGCTGCCGCCGGTGGTGAGCACAGAGGAGGTCGGCTGATGCGTCGGTATGTCTATGACACCGTGCCCCCGCTGGAGGGACGATGGGTGCGGCTTCGGGACGACGGGGCGGCTACGACCCTGTGTGTCAAGGAGGTCATCTCCGACGCGATCGACGGGACCAGCGAGACAGAGATCGCAGTCGGGGACTTCGAGACTGCTCACGCGCTGCTGGGGCGCATGGGAATCCAACACCGCTCGTACCAGGAGAACCACCGGGACTCCTGGGTTCTGGGCGGGGTGAGGCTGGAGATCGACTCATGGCCGCTCATCCCTTCGTACCTGGAGATCGAGGGCGACACAGCGGAGGCCGTCCAGGTTGCTGCGACACGGCTCTCCATCGATATGTCGGAGTTGACCAGCGAGAACACGACCAAAGTATTCGGCCGATACGGAATCGATCTGGAAGGCATTTCTGACCTGCGGTTCCCCCAAGGAGTGATGGGGACAGGAGGCGACCGGCCCTGGGCCGGTCCGTCGTGGAGGTGGATCGATGAACCAGCACGACCTGCCCGTCCCGGTGACCGTCGTGGCTGACAGCACTATGAGAGTCAAGGTCATCGACGCGTGCGGGCTCGCCTGCACTTTCTGCCACAACGAGGGCACGCCTGTCGCTTCGGACAACCGCTCGCGGTCGGCTCCGCAGTTCACGGGAACTCCTGGCCGGACCGGCAGGGTGTCCCTCTACCTTTCCACGAACGGAGCGGGCTTCCTGCCCGAGACGATCAAGGCCGACCCGGACTTTGCCCAGGCTCTGGCCGCCATGCGGGGAAGCATGGCCTTGGACGAGGTCCATCTGACCGGCGGCGAGCCCACCCTGCACCCCGACCTCCCTGGGCTGATCAGGATTGCCCGTCGCCTGGGTCTGCGAGTGGGCGTCACATCCAACGGGGAGAATGGTGCGGACGTGCTGCCCGCGTGCGCGGCGGAAGGCCTCGACCGGATCAACCTCAGCGTGTTCGGTACCACTCCTCAAGAATTGGCCGCTGTCCAGGCTGATCGGTTGAACTCCGTCGGCCTTGCTCAGCGGAAGCTTGATGCCCTGCGCTCCACCGTCGACGCCGCCGTGCGCTGTGGCGTGAAGGTGTCCGCCAACATCGTGGTCCCGGACATTACCCACGTGGACCGGGTGCTGCGCATCGTGGAGGACTTCGGAAGGGACGTGGTCGTACGGATGCTGGTGTCGCTCGAGGACGGCGGTCGTTCCCTCGCCGCCATGCAGGAGGTGGTGAACACCTTGGGGGCTGTTCCTGAACGGCGCATCATCACGGCGGGGACTTCCGACCAGCGCACTCGCTATCGGCTTCCCGGAGGGCGCGAACTATATGCGAAGAGCATCCGGCCAGTACGACTTCCCGACACCTGCGTCGACTGCCGCTTCAACAATGACCGCGACTGCCAGGAGGGGTTCTACGGAGTCCGGCTTTACCGGGCTGCAGCCGGGCCGTTCATGGTGGGCGTATGCATTCAGCGCATGGACCTCTGCGTCTCGCTCGGACGCTTCGTCATGAGTCAGCTCTGCCGTGAGGTCACCACTTTCCGTGAACAGGAGATGGCGCGCCTCACCGGGCTCTCCACCGCTCCCGGCTCGGTGCTGTAGGAGAGCATGACTCTGTCAGCGGTGGGTGAGAGGGGCCGTGCGACAGGACCGAATCCGTCCGGGGAGCAGATGGTGAAAGCGTTGCCGGAGATCATCAGGTCCGATGAGTGGGTGCCTCTCGTCATCCGGACCGACTACACCGACGACGCCGCATGGCGTGCGGTCGTCCTTGACCCGATGTACTACCAGGAGCTCATCGACGCTCCGCCGCCCCGCGAGGTGCGTGTCGTGCCGGACGCCGTCCACATGGTCCACGGGAACCTCCAGCTCGCGAACGTGGACATTCCGGAGTTCGCCGAGGACGCCGCCGCCGATCCGGACGGGGTCGTACGGGACGTGGTGACCGCCCCGGCGGCCCTGCGGGCTGAGACGACCGGCCGCAGTCACACCGTCGGGCCGCCTCGGTAGCGGCGCTTGTCGAGGAGAACCTCCATGTCCAGGCCGCCGTCCCTGGCGATGTCACACAGCTCGTGCAGGGCCTGCAGGCGGCGGTCGCGGTCGCGCTCGGCTGTCTCGCGTTGCCCGGGGGCTGCCAGATTCCGCTCTGTCGACGAGGTCGTGGGACGCCGGTCCGCCGAGGTCATTCGTTCCCCGCGATCGCATCCAGCCGCGCCCGCACCTCCGGTGTGAGCACGATGTCCCCCGCCGCCGTGTTCTCCTCCAGGTGGGCGACGCTCGACGTGCCCGGGATCGGGAGCATCACCGGGGAGTGGTCCAGCAGCCAGGCCAGGCAGACCTGGGTGGGCGTGGCGTCCAGCTCGGCGGCGACCGCTGCCACCTCCGCCCGGTCGCCCGCCTTGCCCCAGGCGACCGTCCGCCAGGGCAGGAACGCGATGTCCGCCGCCTCGCACGCCGCGAGGACCGGTTCGTGTTCGCGGTCGGTCAGGTTGTAGCGGTTCTGGACGCTCGCGATGTCGGCGATCTCGCGGGCCTGGGCCAGCTCGTCGGCCGTCACCTCGGACAGGCCGATCCGGCCCACCTTGCCCGCGTCGCGCAGGTCCCGCAGCGCGCCGAGCTGGTCGGCCAGTGGGGTCTCCGGGTCGATGCGGTGGAGCTGGAGCAGTTCCAGGCGGTCGACGCGGAGGCGGCGCAGGGCGTGGTCCACCTCCGCGCGCAGGGATTCCGGGCGGCCGTTCAGGGCCCACTCGCCCGTCTCGGCGGAGCGGATCACCCCGACCTTCGTGGTGATCAGGAGGTCCTTCGGGTAGGGGTGGAGCGCCTCGGCCAGGACCTCCTCGTTGGCCCCGTACCCGTACATGTGGGCCGTGTCGATCAGCGTGATGCCGAGCTCGACCGCCCGGCGGGCCACGGCGATGGCCGACGGTCGGTCCTCGGACTTCTCGGTGGGCAGGTGCATCGCACCGAACCCCAGTCGCCCCACGGTCAGGTCTCCGCCGATACGGAACGTCGTCGATCGCATGCTCACTGAACTCCCCCTCGTTCGGATGTGCTTGACAATCTAGGGGGATTCCAAGGGGGGCGTCAGGGCGTTTCCGGGCCCTGGAGGATCTGGAGGTAGTTGCCCACCGGGTCCACCACCGTCGAGAAGAACCAGCCTTCCCCGATGTCCTCGACCGGGCGCACCCAGGTCACCCCGAGCGTGTTCAGATGCTTCTCGGCCGCCCGGATGTCGCGCACGGTGATGTTGATCAGGTGCCGGCCCGGTTCGGCGGCCTTGTCCGCCACGTCGTCCCGTTCGTCGAAGCCGATGATCGCGCCGGGGCCGACGATCAGGAGGTGTTCCGCCCAGCGGGCGCCCAGGGGCTCCAGCGCGGCGCGGTACCAGGCGATCAGGGCGTCGGAGTCCGTGCTGCCGAGGATGACCCCCAGGCCGGTGATGGTGTCGATGCTGCTGGTGCTGTCGGCGTTTTCGCTGGTGGAGGCATTCATGGTTGTCCTCGCTCGGTCGGGGCCGGTCTGCCGGTCGCGTCGGGAACCGGGCCGTCCCGGTCGCTCGGCGCGTCCCACCACTCATGACCCGCCCCGGCCGGGAAACTCATCGGTGCCCGCCGACGAAGCCCCCCCCGGTACCTCAGTGCGGCCAGATCGGCGGGTCGGTCAGGAAGTGGCCGCCGAGGTGGGTGTGTGCCGGGTTGGCCGGGTCGAGTTCGCCGTGTTCGGTGATGAGTTTCGCCGCGTACGGTTCCGAGTCGTCCTGTGGTGTGTAGCCGAGGGCGTGGGCCGAGGTCAGGTCCCACCACAGGCGGGTGTTGGCGGAGGAGCCGTGGACGACGGTGTGCCCGACGTTCTCGGCGGTGAGCGCGGCGTGGAAGAGGCGGGCTCCGTCGGCGGGGCTCATCCAGACCGAGAGCATGCGTACCGAGGTGGGCTCCGGGAAGCAGCTTCCGATGCGTACCGAGACGGTCTCGATGCCGTGCTTGTCCCAGTAGAGCTGGGCCAGGTCCTCGCCGAAGCACTTCGAGAGGCCGTAGAAGGTGTCGGGGCGGTGCGGGGCGTCCTCCGGGATCGGCGGGTCTCCGGGGAGCGGTCGCGGGGTGTAGCCGACGGCGTGGTTGGAGGAGGCGGAGACGATGCGCCGGACGCCTTCCTCGCGGGCGGCCTCGTAGAGGTGGTGGGTGCCCTGGATGTTGGCGTGGAGGATCTTGTCGAACGTGGACTCCAGCGAGATGCCCGCCAGGTGGATGACCGCGTCCACCCCGCGCACGGCCTCGCGCAGCGCCTCCCGGTCGTTGAGGTCGGCGACGACGGTCTCCGGTTCGCCGTCGATCGGGACCAGGTCGAACAGCCGCAGGTCGTAGCCGTACGCGGGCAGCAGCCCCCGCATGAGGGTGCCGAGGCCGCCTGCGGCGCCGGTGAGCAGGACGGTGCGGGGAGCGGTCATACGGAGGTCTCCTCGGGGCGATGCGGCGCGGCGCGGTGCGATGCGGTGTGGCTCGCGATGCGATGCGGCGTGGCGTGGCGTGGCGTGGCGCGGCACCGGACGGGCGGGCGGGCGGCGTCACGCCCCGGCCTTCAAGCCTTTCAAAGCCATGGACCGCATTCGCATACGTGGACAAGCTAAGAAGTCCGCCACGGTACGTCAAGTGTCTCGCCGAGCCCGAAAGTTGTTCTGTCCGAAGCGTTGACGAAGCGCTCCGGGCGGCTCTAGCTTCATCGCGTCGTACTTCGTACGTCATATATGAGACGCGATATGCGAGATGTGAGAGCCCGTCACCCATGACCTTCGCCCCCGCCCCGAACCCGTCCCGGACCCAGTACGTGCTGGAGGCCATCAAGCACGCCATCCTCACCGCGCGACTCCAACCGGGGCAGGCGCTGGTGGAGGCGGAGCTGGCCGCACAGTTCGGGGTGTCCAAGACGCCCGTGCGCGAGGCGCTGAAGACGCTCGCGGGCACCGGACTCGTGGTCATGAGCCAGTACAAGGGCGTCACCGTGCGGCTCGTCGACGCGACCATGGCCCGGGAGGTGTACGACGTGCGCCTGCTCCTGGAGCCGGAGGCGCTGCGCCGGTCCGTCAACCGCAAGGCCTCGCTGGAGGCCGCCCAGGAAGCTCTGGAACGGGCCGACTCGGCGCTCGACCAGGCCGACAGGTCGCTGGCCAACCGGGACTTCCACCGGGCCCTGTATCTGCCCTGCGGCAACCCGCTGCTCGCCCGGATGCTCGACGAGGTCCGCGATCAGGCGGCCCTCGTGTCCACCGTGGCCTGGTCGGCGATCCCTTCCTGGGAACGGGAGGCGGCCGAGCACCGCGAGATCCTGCGGCTCGCCCTGGCCGAGGACGCGGAGGCCGCCGCGGGGGCTCTCCACCACCACATCGCCTCCTTCGTGCGCCGCGCCTTCCCCGACGACGAA
Source organism: Streptomyces sp. NPDC091289 (assembly GCF_044757365.1). Lineage (NCBI taxonomy): Bacteria > Bacillati > Actinomycetota > Actinomycetes > Kitasatosporales > Streptomycetaceae > Streptomyces > Streptomyces sp. NPDC091289. The sequence goes on along the minus strand of NZ_JBIVUT010000005.1, from coordinate 236,798 downwards.
GACGGGGACGGGGGCGGGACGGCGTGAACCGCCCGCCGGCCGCGCACCACCAGCACCTCGACGAAAGGCCAGTCCGCATGGACATCTTCCCGCTGAAGGCGGCCCTCGCAGACGTCGTGGCGATCCCCGTCACCCCGTTCGCCGAGGACGGGAGCATCGACGCCCCGGCGCACCGCGCCCTGGTGCGCCGGCTGTTCGACGGCGGCGTCCGCATCGTCACCCCGAACGGCAACACCGGGGAGTTCTACGCGCTCACCCCCGACGAGCGGCGCACCGTCACCGAGCTGACCATGGCGGAGGCCCGCGGCCGTGCCACGGTCCTGGTGGGGGTCGGCCACGACGTGCCCACCGCCGTGGCCGACGCCGAGCACGCCAGGGACGCCGGCGCCGAGATGGTGATGGTCCACCAGCCGGTGCACCCCTATGTCGCCCAGGAGGGCTGGGTCGACTACCACCGGTCGATCGCCCAGGCCGTCCCTGAGCTCGGCGTCGTCCCGTACATCCGCAACCCGCTGCTCGTCGGCGACCGGCTCGCCGCACTCGCCGACAGCTGCCCCAACGTCATCGGCGTGAAGTACGCGGTGCCCGACGCCGCGCGCTTCGGGGCCTTCGCCCGCGACGCCGGACTGGAGCGGTTCGTCTGGATCGCCGGCCTCGCCGAGCTGTACGCCCCCTCCTACTTCGCCACCGGCGCCACCGGGTTCACCTCGGGCCTCGTCAACGTCGCCCCCGGCGTCTCCCTCGCCATGCTGGAGGCCCTGCGCGCCGGCGACTACGGCGCGGCGATGAAGGTGTGGGAGCAGATCCGCCCCTTCGAGGAGTTCCGCGCCGAGGACCAGTCCGCCAACAACGTCACCGTCATCAAGGAAGCCCTGTCCGTGCTCGGCCTCTGCCGTCGCGAGGTGCGCGCGCCGAGCCGGGTCCTGCCCGAGGAGCGGCGCACCGAGGTCGCCGAGCAGATAGCCGCGTGGGCGCTGTGACGGATCACCGGAGAGCGGTCGCGGACACGGACGACCGGAGAGCGGTCACCATCGCGCCCGAGGAGCTGCGCAGCCACCAGTGGTACGGCACCGACGGGCTGCGCTCCTTCAGCCACCGGGCCCGCACCCGCCAGCTCGGCTACCTCCCCGAGGAACACCTCGGCAAGCCGGTCATCGCCGTCCTCAACACCTGGTCCGACATCAACCCCTGCCACTCCCACCTGCGCGACCGGGCGCAGGCGGTGAAGCGGGGCGTCTGGCAGGCGGGCGGATTCCCGCTGGAGTTCCCGGTCTCCACCCTCTCGGAGACCTTCCAGAAGCCGACCCCCATGCTCTACCGCAACCTGCTCGCGATGGAGACGGAGGAGCTGCTCCGCTCGTACCCGGTGGACGGGGCCGTACTGCTGGGCGGCTGCGACAAGTCGACGCCCGCGCTGCTGATGGGCGCGGCCTCCGTGGACCTGCCGACCGTCTTCGTGCCGGCCGGGCCGATGCTGCCGGGCCACTGGCGTAACGAGGTGCTCGGCTCCGGCACGGACATGTGGAAGTACTGGGACGACCGGCGGGCCGGGCTCATCGGCGACTGCGAGATGGGCGAGCTGGAGAACGGCCTCGCCCGCTCCGCCGGCCACTGCATGACGATGGGCACCGCCTCCACGCTGACGGCCGCCGCCGAGGCGCTGGGCGTGACCCTGCCCGGGGCCTCCTCCATCCCGGCCGTCGACTCCGGGCACGACCGGATGGCCGCCGCATCCGGCCTGCGCATCGTCGAACTCGTATGGCAGCGGACGACGTTGTCGCAGATCCTCACCGCCGAGGCGTACGAGGACGCCGTCGCCACCGTCCTGGCGCTCGGCGGCTCCACCAACGCCGTGATCCACCTGATCGCGATGGCGGGGCGGTCCGGTGTGAAGCTCACGCTCGACGACTTCGACCGCATCGCCCGTACGGTGCCCGTCCTCGCCGATCTCCGCCCCGGCGGGCGGTACTTGATGGAGGACTTCCACTTCGCGGGCGGCCTGCCCGGCTTCCTGGGCCGGCTCACCGACGTACTCCACCTGGACCGGCCCACCGTCGCGCACACCACCCTGCGCGAACAGCTCGACGGGGCGGCCGTCCACAACAGCGCCGTCATCCGTGAACGCACCGAACCGCTGGCCGAGGAGGGCGGGGTGGCGGTGCTGCGCGGCAACCTCTGCCCCGACGGCGCGGTCATCAAGCACATCGCCGCCGAGCCACACCTGCTGCGGCACACCGGCCCCGCCGTCGTCTTCGACGACTACCGGGAGCTGCAGCGCACGATCAACGACCCGGCCCTGGCGCTCACCCCGGACCACGTCCTCGTGCTGCGCAACGCCGGGCCCAAGGGCGGCCCCGGCATGCCCGAGTACGGGATGCTGCCGATCCCGGACTACCTGCTGAAGCAGGGTGTGCGGGACATGGTGCGGATCTCCGACGCCCGGATGAGCGGCACCAGTTACGGGGCGTGCGTCCTGCACATCGCGCCCGAGTCGTTCGTCGGCGGGCCCCTCGCCCTGGTCCGCACCGGGGACCTCATCACCCTGGACGTCGAGGCCCGCCTGCTGCACCTCGGCGTCGACGACGACGAGCTGGAACGCCGCCGCGCCGCGTGGAGCCCGCCGCCCGCCCGCTACGGGCGCGGTTACGGGGCGCTTTACCAGGACCAGATCACCCAGGCCGACACCGGATGCGACTTCGCGTTCCTGGCCCGGGAGGGAGACGTGCCCGACCCGTACGTGGGGTGAGCCGGGCGGCCGGGGCTCCGTGCGGCGGGGCATCCGGGCCGCTCAGCGGTATTGAGAAAGCGCTTGCTGCCTTGTGTGGCGGCAGGTCCGCACATCCAGCGCATCGAGCGCGTACCAAAAGATCGGAGACGTGTCATGGCTCAACCCGCCGCCGTGGCCACCCCACCGCCCAAGGCGCCCCGGCGCCGCACGGCGACACCCCGCCGCCTGCCGTATCTGCTGATCGCGCCCGCGGGCCTGCTGATGCTGGGCTTCATCGCCTACCCGGTGCTCAGCGTCTTCTACTACAGCCTGCAGAACTACAACGTCACCAAGCCGTGGCGGAACGGCTTCGCCGGACTCGACAACTTCCGGCGGATCTTCACCGAGGACGACCAGTTCTGGTCGACGCTCGGCTTCAGCGCCCAGTGGGTCTTCACGCAGGTCTCCCTGCAGCTCGTGCTCGGCCTCGCGCTGGCCCTGATCGTCAACCAGACCTTCATCGGCCGGGGCATCTCCCGCGCCATGGTCTTCTCGCCCTGGGCCGTCTCCGGTGTGCTGACCAGCACCATCTGGATCCTGCTCTACAACTCCTCGACGGGCTTCAGCCGTTACCTCGCGGACGCCGGGATCGGGGAGTACGGCACCTCGGTGCTCTCGGACACCGGAACCGTCTTCTGGGCGGCCACGGTCACCGAACTCTGGCGCGGCGTCCCCTTCTTCGCCATTCTCATCCTCGCCGACCTCCAGTCCGTCTCCAAGGAGCTGTACGAGGCGGCGTCGGTCGACGGCGCGGGCCGGCTCCGGCAGTTCTTCCACATCACCCTGCCGCACCTGCGCGACGCGATCATCCTCGCCACCCTGCTGCGCGGGGTCTGGGAGTTCAACAACGTCGACCTCCTCTACACCCTCACCGGCGGCGGACCGGCCGGCGAGACCACCACGCTGCCGCTCTACGTCGCCAACACCGGCATCGAGGGCCACGACTTCGGCTACGCCTCCGCGCTCACCACCGTCGCCTTCGTGATCCTCCTCTTCTGCTCGATCGTCTATCTGCGCCTGAGCAAGTTCGGAGGCGACCACAAGTGACCGCCGTACTCACCGAGAAGAACGGTGCCGCCCGGCCGTCCGCCCGCCCCGGCGGTACGCCGCCCCCCTCGGGCCGCCGCACCGGACGGGAGCGCGCCTACGACGACGTACCGCGCTGGCAGATCTATCTGCCGCTCGGCCTCTACCTGCTGTTCACGCTCATCCCGTTCTACTGGATGCTCCTGTTCGCCCTGCGGCCCGCCGGCTCCACCGCGCTGGTGCCCTGGCCGATGACCGGGGAGCACTTCTCCAAGGTCTGGAACGAGCGCAGCTTCGCCGTCTTCTTCCAGAACAGCATGATCGTCGGCGTCGCCACGCTCATCGCCACCACCCTGGTCGCCCTGGCCGGCGGATACGCCCTGGCCCGGTTCGACTTCAAGATCAAGGGCCCGTTCATGCTGGCGCTGCTCTGCTCGCAGTTCATCCCCGGCGCCCTGATGCTCGTGCCGCTCTTCGAGATCTTCCGGAACCTCCAGATGATCAACTCCCTGTGGAGCGTCGTCATCGCGGAGACCGTCTTCCAGCTCCCCCTGTCGATCATCCTGATCAGCGGGTTCATCAAGAACGTCCCGGTCACCCTGGAGGAGGCCGCCTGGGTCGACGGGTGTTCGCGCTTCACCGCCTTCCGCGCGGTCGTCCTGCCGCTGCTGCGCCCCGGGCTGATCGCCGTCGGCTCCTTCGCCTTCGTCCACAGCTGGAACCACTTCCTGTTCGCGCTGATGTTCCTCAGCGAACAGGACAAGCAGACGATCCCGGTCGGCCTCAACACCCTGATCGGCGCGGACAGCGTCGACCTCGGCGCGCTCGCGGCGGGCGGGGTCATCGCCGCGGTGCCCGTCGTGATCGTCTTCGCGTTCATCCAGAAGTGGCTCGTCACGGGCTTCAGTGCGGGCGCGGTGAAGGGATGACGACCTACCCGACCGTCCCCGCCGTCACTACGGTGACCGCCCCCGCCGCCACCCCGACCGCCGCCGCGCCGCTCCCCGTCGTGCTGGCCGGCGCCCGGGGCCACGGCCGCTGGCACCTGGCCAACCTCCGCCGGCTCCAGCACCAGGGCCGGCTACGGCTGGCCGGGATCTGCGAGCTGGAGCCGCTGACCGCCGACGAACTGGCGGCCTTCGGTCTCCAGGACGGCGAAGCACCCGAGCAGTCCGCCGACTTCGGTGCGCTCCTCGACTCCACCGGAGCCCGTGCCGCCGTCATCTGCACCCCCATCCCTACCCACACCGACCTGGCCCTGGCCGCCGCGTCCCGGGGCGTCCATCTCCTGCTGGAGAAGCCGCCCGCCGCGAGCTGGGCCGACTACGCGCGGATGGCCGACGGCGTCCGGCGGGCGGGCATCGCCTGTCAGGTGGGCTTCCAGTCGTTCGGTTCGCACGCCGTGCCCGCCGTCCAGGACCTGGTCCGCACCGGGGCGATCGGCAACCTCACCGGGATCGGCGCCGCCGGTGCCTGGGTCCGCGACGACGCCTACTTCCGCCGAGCCCCCTGGTCCGGCCGGCGCAGGCTCGGCTCCACCGACGTGGTCGACGGCGTGCTCACCAATCCGCTGGCGCACGCCGTGGCCACCGCGCTCGAACTCGCGGACCGGGGCACGGCCGAGGACGTCCTGTCCATCGAGACCGAGCTGTTCCGGGCCCATGACATCGAGGCCGACGACACCAGCTGCGTCCGCGTCACCACCACCGGCGGCCTGCCCGTCACCGTCGCCGCCACCCTCTGCGCGGCACGGGCGGGGGAGCCGTACGTGATCGTCCACGGCGACCGGGGCCGGATCACCTTCTGGTACAAGCAGGACCGCGTCCTGGTCCAGCGCGCCGGCCACGGCCCCGAGGAGAGCGTCCACGGCCGGACCGATCTCCTGGAGAACCTGGTCGATCACCTGGAGCACGGCACGGCGCTCCTGGTTCCGCCGGAGCGCGCGGGAGCGTTCATGCGGGTCGTCGAGGCCGTACGGACGGCCCCCGAGCCCGTCGCCCTGCCCGCCGACGCCTGGGAGACCCGGTACGACGCCCCCGGCGGGGGTGTGCGGCGTACGGTCCACGGCATCGACGAACTGGTCGCCGCCGGGGCCGAATCCCTCGCCCTCTACTCGGAACTGGGCGCAGCCTGGGCCCGGAGCAGCGAGGTGGCGGCCTCATGACCCGACCCGCCGCGGCCTCGTCCGCCACCCCGCCCGCGCTCCCCGAACTCCTCGACTGCGCCGGACGCACGGTCGCCCACTACGGCTACGGCGACGGTCACGGCGACGGTTCCGGCGCGGACGGCCGCCCCCGCCTGCACCCCGTCACCACCCTCGCCGGCCGCACCGTCACCCAGGACCGCCCCGCCGACCACCGGCACCACCTTGGCGTCTCCGTCGCCGTGCCCGACGTGGCCGGCCGCAACTTCTGGGGCGGCCGCACCTACGTCCGGGGGCAGGGACCCACCGAGCTCGACAACCACGGCGTCCAGCGCAGTCTCGGCCTGGAACGGCACGGGCCCGGCGGGTTCGCGCAGTCGCTCGCCTGGGAGGCGGACGGCGTCGAGCTGCTCCGCGAGCACCGCACGGTGAACGCGGTCGAACTCTCTGCCACCGCCTGGGCGTTGGGCCTCTCCTTCGCGCTCACCAACCACGCGGCCGACGGCCTCTCGCTCGGCAGCCCCGCGACCAACGGCCGCCCCGGCGCCGGTTACGGCGGCTTCTTCTGGCGTGCCCCCAAGGAGGCCGTGCCGCCGGACGTGTTCACCGCCGACCGGGTGGGCGAGGAGGCCGTGCACGGCCGGACCGCCGACTGGGTCGCCCTCGCCGGGGACGGCTGGACCCTCGTCCTCGCCGGGGCGGACGAGGAGACCCGGCGTGACCCGTGGTTCGTGCGGACGGCCGAGTACCCGGGCGTCGGCTCCTCCCTCGCGGCGGACGCACGGCTGCCCGTGCCCGCCGGAGCCACCGTCGTACGCCGGATCGTCACCGTCGTCGCCGACGGCAGGCTGGACCGGGAGACCGCCGCCGGGTACGCCCGACGGGCGGTGACCTCGTGAACCGGCCCTGGACCGCCGACCTCGGCGACGGCACGTACCGCAACCCCGTGCTCAACGCCGACTGGTCCGACCCGGACGTCGTCCGCGTCGGTGCGGACCACTACCTCACCGCGTCCAGCTTCGGCCGGGCCCCGGGGCTGCCGCTCCTGCACTCCCGCGACCTGGTCAACTGGACGCTCGTCGGGCACGCCCTGGACCGGATCGAGCCCGCCGCCGACTTCGCCCGGCCCCGCCACGACGCCGGGGTGTGGGCGCCCTCCCTGCGGCACCACGCCGGCCGGTTCTGGATCTTCTGGGGCGACCCCGACCACGGCGTCCAGCAGATCAACGCCGAGCACATCGAAGGACCGTGGAGCGCCCCGCACCTGCTCAAGCCCGGCCGCGGGTACATCGACGCCTGCCCCCTGTGGGACGAGGAGACCGGCGAGGCCTACCTCGTCCACGCTTGGGCCAAGTCCCGCTCCGGGATCAAGAACCGCCTCACCGGGCACCGCATGAGCGCCGACGGACGCGCACTCCTCGACGCGGGCCGGACCCTGATCGACGCCGACCGGATACCCGGCTGGTTCACCCTGGAAGGCCCCAAACTCCACCGCCACGACGGGCACTTCTGGATCTTCGCCCCGGCCGGCGGGGTGGAGAGCGGCTGGCAGGGCGCGTTCCGGTCGCGGGACTTCTCCGGCCCGTACGAGGAACGCGTCGTGCTGTCCCAGGGGCGCACCGACGTCAACGGCCCGCACCAGGGCGCCTGGGTGCGGACCGCCGCGGGCGAGGACTGGTTCCTGCACTTCCAGGCGCGCGGGGCGTACGGGCGGGTCGTCCACCTCCAGCCCATGGGCTGGGACGCGGAGGGCTGGCCCGTCATCGGGGACGCGGGCGAACCCGTCTCCACGCACCGCAAACCGGCCGCCCCCGAGCAGCCCGTGGCCGCGCCCGCCGTGGACGACGACTTCCCCGGCGGCGCCCACGGCAAGCAGTGGCAGTGGACGGCCAACCCCCGCCCCGACGTGCGGACCGAGCGCCCCGAGAACCCCGCGTACCCCGGGCGTTTTGCCGATGGGCTGCGGCTCGCCTGCGTACGCACGCCGGACGCGCACGACCTGCGGCTGCTGCCCGACGTCCTGGTCCAGCGGCTGCCCGCCGAGGAGTTCACCGTCGAGGTGGACCTCGTGCTGGACAGCGACGAGCCGGGCGCGAAAGCGGGCCTGGCCGTGCTCGGGGACGCCTTCTGCTGGATCGGTCTGGAGGCCGGGGCGGACGGGACGCCCCGGCTCGTGCACCGGTACGCCGAGGGCGTCGCGGAGAGCGAACGCGACGCGGCCGAGGCCCGCGCCTCGCCCGGCGGCCGGGCCCGGCTGCGTATCGAGGTCACGGCCGGGGCCCGCTGCCGCTTCTCCGCCGACACGGGCGACGGGTTCCGGCCCTCGGGGCAGGTCTTCGCCGCCACCCCGTGGCGCTGGGTCGCCGCGCTCCTCGGCCTCTTCGCCACCGCGCCGGCCGGGACGGGCCCCGCCGGCACGGCGCTGTTCACCACCTTCCGCGCCACTCACTGACCCCCCGCAGAAGCGCAGACGTACGGAACCACCCCGACACATCCGACAGGGAAGAGCCGACCATGACCATCTCGAAGACCCGGCGGGGGCGTACCGCATCCGCTGTCTCCCTCGTAGCAGCCCTCGCGCTGACGGCCGCCGCGTGCGGCGACGACGGCAGCGGAGCCGGTACGGAAGGAAGCGGAAAGGGCGAGATCACCTTCTGGGACAACAACGGCGGGCCGCGCACCGCCATCTGGACCGAGATCATCAAGGACTTCGAGAAGCAGCACCCGGACATCAAGGTGAAGTACGTCCCGATCCCCATCGCCGACGTCCAGTCCAAGTACGACACCGCTATCGCCGGCGGCGGACTGCCCGACGTGGGCGGGGTCGGCACCGCCTACCTCGCCAACATGGTCTCGCAGGAAGCCCTGGAGCCGGTCAACAAGCGGCTGAAGGGATCGGCCCTGGAGGGCAAGCTCGTCGACTCCATGGTCGAGAGCGTCAGATCGGCCGCCGGACGGGGCGACGACATCTACTCCGTCCCGACCTCCGCGAACAACGGCGTGCTCTGGTACCGCACCGACCTGTTCGAGCAGGCCGGGCTGAAGGCCCCCGACACCTGGGCCAACTTCTACACCGCGGCCGAGAAGCTCACCGACGCCAGGAACAACAAGTTCGGCTACACCATCCGCGGCGGCGCCGGCTCCATCGCCCAGGCCCTGGACGCCGTCTACGGCCAGTCCGGCATCACGGAGTTCTGGGACGGCGACAGGACGACGCTCAACGACCCCAAGAACGTCACCGCGCTGGAGAAGTACGCGGGCCTCTTCAAGAGGACCACGCCCGCCGCCGACGTCAACAACGACTTCACCAAGATGGTCGCCCAGTGGGACACCGGCACCATCGGCATGCTGAGCCACAACCTCGGCTCCTACCAGGACCACGCGAAGGCCCTGGGCGACAGCAAGTTCGCGGGCATCCCGGCCCCCATCGGGGACAGCGGCACCCGCGTGCAGGTCTCCAACCCCGTCGACGGACTCGGCCTCTTCCGGTCGAGCGACAACAAGACCGCGGCGTGGAAGTTCATCGAGTTCGCCGCCTCCCACGCGTCCAACAGCAAGTGGAACGAGTCGGCGGGCGCCATCCCGGCCAACGTCGAAGCGGCGAAGGACCCGTGGATCAACGAGACCGAGTCGACCGCGCTGGCCGCGAAGGCGCTGACGGACGGCTCCACCGAGGTCGTCGACCTGCCGTACTACCTGCCCGACTGGAACAACATCAGCAAGGCGGACAACGAGCCGGAGTTCCAGAAGCTGCTCCTCGGCAAGATCACGGCCAAGCAGTTCCTGGACAAGATGGCCGAGGAGCTGAACGCTGCCAACAAGGAGTGGGCGGAACTGGGCAACGGCTGAGTCCCCGCTGTCCCCACCCGTCTCCGCCCCGATGACGGGAGACCGGCGGCGGCCCGGAGCGTCGCGCCCGGCCGCCGGTCCCCTTCCCCGGGAGTGGGTTCCCCCGGAAGCGAGTCCCCCAGAAGCGCGATCCCCCGTTGGCGAGTTCCCCCGAACGCGAGCACGCCCTTCGAGAGAGGCAGCTCCTCGTGTCACTCACCCGCAGACAGACGGCCACCGCCCTGCTCACCCTCCCGCTCACTCTCCCTCTCGCCCTCACCGCCGCCGCACCGGCGTTCGCCCACAGCGGCGGCGGAACGGGCCGGCCCCGCCCCCGTACGCTCCACATCGCCGGCGACTCCACCGCCGCCACGAAGACCGCCGACGCCGCGCCCGAGACGGGCTGGGGCATGGCGCTCCCCTTCTTCCTCGCCCACCACCTCCGGGTCGCCAACCACGCGGTGAACGGCCGCAGTTCCAAGAGCTTCATCGACGAGGGCCGCCTCACCGCACTCCTGGACGGCGTCCGTCCTGGTGATCTGCTCCTCGTCCAGTTCGGGCACAACGACGAGAAGACCGAGGACCCGGCCCGCGGCACCGACCCCGACACCACCTACCGGGAATACCTGCGCCAGTACGTCCGGGGAGCCCGGGCCCGGCAGGCCCGGCCCGTGCTCCTCACCTCCGTCGAGCGGCGCCGGTTCGCCCCCGACGGCACCGCCCGGCCCACCCACGGCGAGTATCCCGCCGCGATGCGCGCCCTGGCGGCCGAGGAGGGCGTCCCGCTGCTCGACCTCCAGGCGCTGTCCCTCGCCCGCTGGCAGCAGCTGGGCCCGGACGGCACCCTGCCGCTCTTCCTGTGGCTGAAGCCGGGCGAGTCGCCCAACCACCCGGACGGCACGGAGGACAACACGCACTTCAGGCCGCCGGGCGCGGTCGACGCGGCCCGGATGACGGCACGTGCCCTGCTGGACGCGGGCGTACTCGCGGCCCGCGACCTCCGCCGCCTCGACGATCCGGTCCCGGACGAGTGGATCACCTGGGACCGACCGGCCTGACCGGTACCGGACCGGACCGCACCGCACCGCACCTCGCGCCTCACCACACCACACCTCGCGCCTCACTGCACGTCATCTGCTCCCGCCATCTCCGCTCCCGCCATCTCCGCTTCCTCCGACTCCGCTTCCTCCGACGACAGAGAAGGTTTCGCCATGCCCGCACGCACGCGTCACACCCGCGCCGTCGCCGTCACCCTGGGCTGCGCCTCGCTGGCCCTCGCACTGAGCGTTCCCGCCCAGGCCACCCCCCGGCCGGGCCCCCACAGCACGGGGATCGAGCGCGCCGTCCTGCCCGCCGGGGACGGCTGGGCCGCCGCCGAGGGCTCCACCACGGGAGGCGCGGCCGCCGCACCCGAGCACGTCTACACCGTGACCGACCGGGCCGAACTCGTCGCCGCCTTCGAGGAGGCGGGCGACGCGCCGAAGATCGTCAGAGTCGCCGGCACCATCCACGGCAACTCCGACGCCGACGGCACCCCGATCGGCTGCGAGCAGTACGAGACCGACGGCTACACCCTGGAGAAGTACCTCGCCGCCTACGATCCGGAGGTCTGGGGCAGCGACCGGGTCCCCGAGGGCCCGCTGGAGGACGCCCGCGCGGCCTCCGCGAAGCTTCAGCAGGCGGCCGTCGAGGTCCGGGTCCCGTCCAACACCACCCTGATCGGGGTCGGCGCGAACCCCGAGATCATCGGCGCCAGTCTGCAGGTCCGGGACGTCTCCAACGTCATCGTCCGCAACATCTCCTTCGAGGACACCTACGACTGCTTCCCCCAGTGGGACCCCACGGACGGCGACGAGGGCGCCTGGAACTCGGAGTACGACAACCTCGTCGTGTACGGCTCCCGCCACGTCTGGGTCGACCACAACACCTTCAGCGACGGCGACCGCCCCGACGCCGACCAGCCCCGGTACTTCGGTCAGCTGTACCAGCAGCACGACGGCCTCTTCGACATCGTGCGCGGCGCCGACCTGGTCACCGTGTCGTGGAACGTCCTCAAGGACCACGACAAGACGATGCTCATCGGCAACAGCGACAGCGCCGGCGCGACCGACCGCGGCAAGCTCCGGGTGACGCTCCACCACAACCTGTTCAAGGACGTCAAGGAGCGCGCTCCCCGCGTCCGCTTCGGCCGGGTCGACTCGTACAACAACCACTTCGTCGCCACGCGCGGCAGTTCCTACGGCTACTCCTACGGCATCGGCGCCGAGTCCCGCCTGGTCGCCGAGCACAACGCGTTCACCCTGGCCGGCGACGTGGACCGGGCCACCGTCCTGAAGAAGTGGTCGGAGGCCCCGCTCACCGCGGCGAACAACTACGTCAACGGACGCAGGACCGATCTGATCGCCGTGCACAACGCCGGAGTCCCCGGCGAGCAGCTCGCCGAGGGCGCGGGCTGGACCCCCGGACTGCGCACGACGGTCCACCACCCCTGGACCGTCCCCGTACTGGTCGGCCTCAAGGCCGGGGCGGGCAGGGCGTCGGCGTCCGGCCGCTGACGCCCGGCGCGTACGCCCGAAGAACCGGCCGGAGCGGCACCGCATGCTTTCCCCCACCCCGGAGAGCGCCGCTCCGGCCCTTCGCCGTTCACTCCCTTCCCCCTTGGAGGAGTACCGCCATGCCCACCCGACGTACCGCCCTGTACCTGATCGCAGGCACGGGCGCGGGCGCCACGCTCGCCCTCGGCGCACCGGCCGCCCTTGCCCGGTCCGCCACGGCCCCCCGCCCCTTCGGCCGCTACGGCTCACCGGCCCGTCGCCTCGACCCCCGCACGCTGTACGTCGACGCGCACGGCCGGGGCGACCACGCCGATGTCCAGGCCGCCGTCGACGCGGCCACCGGAACCGGCCGCACCATCGTGATCGCCGCGGGCGTCCACCGGGCCACGGTCGTCATCGGCGCCGCCCACCGCGACCTCACGCTGGTCGGCGCGAGCGCCGACGCCCGCGACACGGTCCTGGTGTACGGCAACGCGGCGGGCACGCCCCGGCCGGACGGCTCCGGGACCCTGGGCACCAGCGGATCGGCCTCCGTCACGGTCGGGGCCGAGGGCTTCACCGCCCGCGACCTGACCTTCGCCAACGACTGGCTGCGCTCCGACAACCCCGAGTACACCGGCACCCAGGCGGTGGCGATCAAGGTCCAGGGCGACCGGTCGGCGTTCCACGGCTGCCGGTTCCTCGGCCACCAGGACACGCTGTACGCGGACTCACCCTCCCTCGACGTGTTCGCCCGGCAGTACTACCGCGACTGCTACATGGAGGGGGACGTGGACTTCGTCTTCGGCCGCGCCTCCGCCGTCTACGACCGCTGCCACTTCCGCACCCTCGCCCGCCCCGACCTGCCGGCCGCGCCCCACGGCTTCGTCTTCGCGCCCAGTACCGCCGGGGCCCATCCGTACGGCTACCTGGTCCTGCGCTCCCGCGTGACGAGCACGGCCCCCGACGGGTACTACAAGCTGGCGCGCCCCTGGGTGCCGTCCTCCGACCTCACCGCGCACCCGATGCTCACCGTCCGCGAAAGCCGTCTCGACGCGGGCATCGACGCGTCCGCGCCGTACGCCACGATGTCCGCCGGCCACCCGTGGCAGGAGCAGCGCTTCGCCGAGCACCGCAACTTCGGTCCCGGCGCCCGGATCACCGTCCCGGCGAACCGGCCCCAGCTCAGCGCCTCCGAGGCCCGTGCGCACACGCCGGCCCGCTGGCTGGGCGACTGGCGCCCGTTCGGATGACCGGGAGGCGCACCGCCGCCGGGCGCTCCACACCGCGCAGGGCCCGTACTCCCCGCCGAGCGGGGAGTACGGGCCCGGGCCGGTGCGCGGGGAGCGGGCCGACCGCTCTAGGAGGCGTAGGTCTCGTACTCGGCGATCCTCGGGGTGCCGATGCTGAGGCTGGTCCCGCTCGGCGGCGTGGGGTCGGTGGGGTCGGGGGCCGGGTCCGTCGGGTCCGTCGGGTCCGGTGCGGGCTCGGTCGGCGGCTGGGTCGCGCAGGCGCCGTCCGAGACCTTCAGGCCCTTGCCGGCGCCCGCCGTCCGGCTCACGACGTCCGGCACACAGCCGGCCGCGTCGGGGGTGTAGGCGTAGGGGATGCTGACGGTGGTGGTGGACTTCATGTCCGGTCCGGCGGGGTTGTTGTCCTTGCCGGGGCTCGACCAGGTCACGTTGTCCAGCGTGTTGCCGTCGGCCTGCCAGTAGCCGGCGGCGTCGGTGTAGAAGGTGCCCAGGACGTCCTTGGAGTCCTCGAAGTAGTTGTTCTCCACCTTGGCGCGCGCGCCGGCGCGGGAGTTGATGCCGGACGAGTTGAGCCGCACGTAGTGGTTGTTGTACATGTGGCCGATGCCGCCCCGCAGCAGGGGCGCGCGGGAGTCGATGTTCTCGTACAGGTTGTGGTGGTACGTGACGAACCCGTTGGAGACGTCGCTCTCGCTCGACCCCACCAGGCCGCCGCGCCCCGAGTTGCGCAGGACGCTGTAGGAGAGGGTCACGTACCGGGTGTCGGCCTTCATGTCGAAGAGGCCGTCGTACCCTTCGGACTCGCCGCCCGACGCCTCCAGCGTCGTGTGGTCGACCCAGACGTTGCGGACGCCGGACTCCATGCCGATGGCGTCACCGCCGTTGGAGGTGGGGGACCCCGACTTCTTGACGTTCCGGACGGTCACGTTCTGGATGACGATGTTGCTGGACTCGCGTATGTGGATGCCGATCTGGTCGAAGACGGCGCCCCCGCCGACGCCCACGATCGTGACGTTGCTGATCTGCTTCAGCTCGATCACGCCGTCGGCCGTGTTGCAGCTGCCGCCGGACACCTTGCTGGTGTTGCCGTGGTTGATGGTGCCTTCGACCTCGATGACGATCGGCGTGCTCTTCGCGGCGCGGCCGCACAGGGCGGCGTGGATCGCGGTGCCGGTGGTGGCCCGCACGGTCTGTCCGCCGGCGCCGCCGGTGGTTCCGCCGTTCTGGGTGGCGTAGCCCGTGGCGCTGCCGGCCGCCGCCGACGCCTCGGGCGCCGTCAGGACGATGCCGCCGGCCGCGGCCGCGAGGGCCAGGGTGGCCAGTGCCGCTTGAAGCCGTCGTGTGACGGGTTGCCTCATGTTCTTCTCCCTGCGTCTTCGGGGGTGGGCGATGTTCCGGCCGTGACGCCGACTGCGCGTAAAACTGTCAGGGGCATGTCAAATAGGAGCGCTCCCATGCATGCCGACACGACCCTTCGTTCGAGAAGGGGTTCTCCTGTGATTAGAAAGCGCTTACTGCGCTCTTCTCCAGTGAACATAGGGGGAGTCGGAGGCTCTGGCAAGGTGTGTGCGGCGGTCGAATTCCGCGTGGAAGCGCTCCCATTTCCCGCTTTCACTCGCTCCTGAAAGCGCTCGGCTCGTCGCTGCGGCGTGTCCGGGGGTATGCCCCGGGGTGTGCCCGGGGGTATGCCCGCACCCCTTGTCTGATGACCCGTCAGGTACGACGATGGCGGCCGTCACCCGGGGCGGGACCGTCCCGGGCCTGAGGGGAAGGAGGCCGCCGTGCCGATACTGCCCAGCGGGCCGCTGTCGTACGGGATGCAGCTGCCGGTCCAGTCGCAGAGCGTCATCTACGCGGAGTCCTGGGAGGCGGCGGCGACCCCCGCCGATCTCGTCCGCACAGCCCGCGCCGCCGATGACGGCGGCTTCGCCTACATCGCCGGCTGTGACCATGTCGCCATCCCGCGGCGGCTCGCGGACGGCATGAGCACCGTCTGGTACGACCCCGTCGCCACGCTCTCGTTCCTCGCCGGGGTGACGAGCCGTGTCCTCCTGATGAGCCATGTCGCCGTCGTCGGGCTGCGCCACCCGCTCGTCACCGCCAAGCAGTACGCCACCCTCGACCACCTCAGCGGCGGGCGGCTGATCCTCGGGGTCGGGGCCGGGCACGTACGGGAGGAGTTCGAGGCGGTCGGGGCGGACTTCGACGGGCGCGGGGCCGTGCTGGACGAGTCGATCGACGCGCTGCGGGCCGCGCTCGGGCCCGAGGAGTACCCGGAGTTCGCGGGGGAGCGGTTCTCGTTCGGCGGGCTCGGGCAGCTGCCCCGGCCCGCCCAGGAACGGGTGCCGGTCTGGGTGGGCGGCTCGTCGCCCGCCGCCACGCGCCGGGCCGCCGTACGCGGCGACGGGTGGCTGCCGCAGGGCGATTCCCGGGAGCGGCTGCCCGCGCAGATCGCCCGGGTGCACGCCCTGCGGGAGGAGGCGGGCGTCGAGCAGCCGATCGTCATCGGCGCGATCACCGAACCGCTGTACGTCGGTGAGCCCGGGTGGCCCGTCGGGCGGCGGACGCTCGCCGGAAAGCCCGAGGTGCTCGCGGAGTCGCTGCGGGAGTACGCGGCGATCGGCGTGCATCAGATCCAGGTGCGCTTCCGCAGCCGGAGCGTGGACGAACTGACCGATCAGATGGCGGCGTTCGGGGCGGACGTGGCCCCTCATCTCGACAGGTAGGGGAGAGCGTTATGGGCAAGCTGGACGGGCGGGTCGTCCTCGTCACCGGGGCGGCGCGCGGGCAGGGCGAGCAGGAGGCGCGGCTCTTCGCGGCCGAGGGCGCGCGGGTGGTCGTCGCCGATGTGCTGGTCGAGCAAGGGGAGGCGCTGGCCAAGGAGTTGGGCGAGGAGTTCGGTGAGGGGCCCGGTGCGGACGTCGCCCGGTTCGTCCGGCTGGACGTGGGGAGCGAGGACGACTGGGCCGCCGCCGTCGCCGTGGCCAAGGAGGCTTTCGGGAAGATCGACGGGCTCGTCAACAACGCGGGCATCCTGCGCTTCAACGAACTGGT
Organism: Streptomyces sp. NPDC091289; assembly: GCF_044757365.1. Taxonomy (NCBI): domain Bacteria; kingdom Bacillati; phylum Actinomycetota; class Actinomycetes; order Kitasatosporales; family Streptomycetaceae; genus Streptomyces; species Streptomyces sp. NPDC091289. The sequence goes on along the minus strand of NZ_JBIVUT010000005.1, from coordinate 220,193 downwards.
CAACACCCCGCTGGAGGAGTTCCAGCAGGTGGTCCAGGTCAATCTGACGGGGGGCTTTCTCGGGATCCGGGCCGTCGCGCCGGAGATCGAGGCCGCGGGCGGCGGGACGATCGTCAACACGTCCTCGTACACCGGTCTGACCGGGATGCCGCTGGTCGGCGCGTACGCCGCGACCAAGCACGCGGTGCTGGGCCTCACCAAGGTCGCCGCCATGGAGCTGGCGGGGAAGGGCATCCGGGTCAACGCCGTCTGCCCGGGTGCCGTCGACACCGCGATGAGCAACCCGGCCCTGCTGGACGCGGACGCCGACCTGGCGGCGTCGAGCTCCGCCCTGGACGCCTACTACCGCAAGCTCGTGCCGATGGGGCGGATCGGCCGGCCCGAGGAGGTCGCCGCGCTGGTCCTGTTCCTGACCGGCCCGGACTCGTCGTACATCACCGGGCAGCCGTTCGTCATCGACGGGGGATGGCTGGCCGGGGTCAGCCCCTTCTGACGAAGCGTCAGCTATTGACGGGTCGCGGTGGCGGTGGAACAGTCGGTCGCATCACAATCTGACGATGCGTCAGAAAGTTGCCAGGCAAACTTGAGGACGGTGAACCTCCGTGGAATTCGGGCTCTTTGTTCAGGGGTACGTGCCCGCCGCGCGTGCCAAGGTGGACCCCGAGGCAGAGCACAAGGCGCTGATCGAGGAGACCGAGTACGTCATCCAGGCGGACAAGTCCGGCTTCAAGTACGCCTGGGCCTCCGAGCACCACTTCCTGGAGGAGTACTCGCACCTCTCCGCCAACGACGTGTACCTCGGCTACCTCGCGCACGCCACCGAGCGGATCCACCTCGGTTCCGGCATCTTCAACCCGCTCGCGCCGGTCAATCACCCGGTGAAGGTCGCGGAGAAGGTCGCGATGCTCGACCATCTCTCCGAGGGACGCTTCGAGTTCGGCACCGGACGGGGTGCGGGCAGCCACGAGATCCTCGGGTTCATGCCGGGCATCACCGACATGAACCACACGAAGGAGCTGTGGGAGGAGACGATCGCCGAGTTCCCCAAGATGTGGCTCCAGGACGAGTACGTCGGCTTCCAGGGCAAGCACTGGTCGCTGCCGCCGCGCAAGATCCTGCCGAAGCCGTACGGGAAGTCCCACCCGGCCATGTGGTATGCGGCCGGGTCGCCGTCCTCGTACGCCATGGCGGGCAAGAAGGGGCTCGGGGTGCTGGGCTTCAGCGTGCAGAAGGTCTCCGACATGGAGTGGGTCGTCGAGTCCTACAAGAACGCGGTCAAGGACGCGGAGCCGGTGGGGGCGTTCGTCAACGACAACGTGATGGTGACGTCCACCGCGATCTGCGCGGAGACGCACGCCAAGGCGGTGGAGATCGCGGTGGGCGGCGGGCTGAACTACCTGCAGTCGCTGCTGTTCCGCTACCACGACACGTTCCCCCGGCCGGAGGGGATTCCGGAGTGGCCGCAGCTGCTGCCGGAGTACACCGAGGAGATCGTCGAGCTGCTCATCGCGGAGGAGCTGATGATCTGCGGTGACCCGGACGAGGTGCTGAAGCAGTGCCGGCGGTGGGACCGGGCGGGGGCGGACCAGTTGAGCTTCGGGCTGCCGATCGGGATCAGTCCGGAGGACACGATGAACACGATCAAGCTGATCGGGGAGCACGTGATTCCGCAGATCGACACGGATCCCGTGCATCGGACCTCGCGGTTCCGGGCCGCCGCCACGGACTGAACTCCTCGGGCACACGTCGGGGCTCCGCCCCGAGCCCCGCGCCTCAAACGCCGGCGAGGCTGGATTTGCCCCGCTCCTCAATCGCCGGAGGGGCTGAAAAGACTCGCCTTTTCAAGCCCCTGCCGATAAGCCGGGCGGCGTCTTCCCGGACCGTCGCCCTGTGAGCCGGGGTGCGTACCGCGGCCCAAAGCGTGCGCACCCCGGCTGTCCCACCGAGCCCAAGAAGGAACCCACCGGAAGGGAACCGTCATGCTCGACCACCTCATCCGCCGCGCGACCGTCGTGGACGGCACCGGCGGCCCCGCCCGCACCGCCGACGTCGGGATCCGCGACGGCAGGATCGCCGTCATCGCCGAGCCGGGGACGGTCACCGAGGAGGCCGTGACCAGCGAGGACGCCGACGGGCTCGTCCTCGCCCCCGGGTTCGTCGACCCGCACACCCACTACGACGCCCAGCTCTTCTGGGACCCGTACGCCACCCCCTCCATGAACCACGGCGTCACCACCGTCGCGGGTGGCAACTGCGGGTTCACCCTCGCGCCCCTGCACCCCGACCGGCCCGAGGACGCCGACTACACCCGGCGGATGATGTCCCGGGTCGAGGGCATGGCGCTGAAAGCCCTGGAGGAGGGCGTCGACTGGACCTGGTCGACCTTCCGCGAGTACCTCGACGCCCTCGACGGCCGCATCGCCGTCAACGCCGGGTTCATGGTCGGGCACTGCGCCCTGAGGCGGCACGTCATGGGCGCGGACGCGGTCGGTGGGCAGCCGACCCCCGCGCAGATGGACGCCATGCTCGCCCTCTTCCACGACGCCATGGACGCCGGCGCCTGGGGGCTCTCCACCACCCAGTCCTCCACGCACTCCGACGGCGACGGCGAGCCCGTCGCCTCCCGGCACGCCCTCCCCGAGGAGCTGCTCGCCCTCTCCCGGGCGGTCGGCGAGCACGAGGGGACGCAGCTGGAGGCGATCGTCGCCGGGTGCCTGGACCAGTTCTCCGACGAGGAGATCGACCTCTTCGTCGACATGACCGCCGCCGCCGGACGCCCGCTCAACTGGAACGTCCTCACCATCGACGCCGCCGTCCCCGAACGCGTACCGCGCCAGTTGATACCGAGCGAACGTGCCCGCGCGGCCGGGGGCCGGATCGTCGCCCTCACCATGCCGATCCTCACCCCCATGAACATGTCCCTCGGCACCTTCTGCGCCCTCAACCTCATCCCCGGCTGGGGCGAGATCCTTGCCCTCCCCGTCCCCGAACGCATCGAACGGCTCCGGGACGCCGGCACCCGCGCCGAGATGCTGCGCCGCGCCGACAGCAAGGAGGCCGGGGTCTTCCGGCGGCTCGCGAACTTCGGCCGGTATGTCATCGGGGACACCTACAGCGCCGCCAACGAAGGCCTCAGCGGGCGCGTCGTCAACGACATCGCGGCCGAGCGCGGCCAGGACGCCTTCCACTGCCTGGTCGAGATCTGCGCCGCCGACGACCTGCGGACGGTCCTGTGGCCGATGCCCACCGACAACGACCCGGACTCCTGGGCGCTGCGGCAGCGGACCTGGGAGCACGAGGACGTCATGCTCGGCGGCTCCGACGCGGGCGCGCACCTGGACCGGATGTGCGGGGCCCCGTACACCACCCGCTTCCTCGGCGACTGTCTGCGCGGGCGGAAACTCGTCCCGCTCCCCGCCGCCGTCAAGATGCTCACCGACGACCCCGCCCGCCTCTTCGGGCTGCGCGAACGCGGCCGGATCGAGGAGGGCTTCCACGCCGACCTCGTCCTCTTCGACCCCGAGCGCATCGACGCCGGACCCGCCACCCTCGTCCACGACCTGCCCGGGGACAGCCCGCGCCTGGACTCCAAGGCCATCGGGATCGTCTCCGTACGCGTCAACGGCGTCGAGACCCTGCGCGACGACAAGGTGACGGGGGCGGTGCCGGGGACGGTGCTGCGCTCGGGCCGCGACACCCGGACGGTGAGTACGGCGTGAGCCCCGCACCTGAGCGGCTGTTCATCGGCGGGGAGTGGGTCGAGCCCGCCGACGGCCACTACGAGATCGTCGACCCCGCCACCGAGGAGGTCGTCGGCCTCGCCCCCGAGGCGAGCCGCGCCCAGGTGTACGAGGCGGCCGCGGCCGCCGAGGAGGCCTTCGGTCCCTGGTCGCGCACCCGCCCCGAGGAGCGCGCCGCGATCCTCGACCGGGCGGCGGACCTCGTCCAGCGCGACTTCCTCGCCCACGCCGACGTCGCCCGCGCGGAGAGCGGAGCCACCGCCTCCACCGCCCGGGGCATGCAGGTGGGGGTGGGCATCGCGCGCTTCCGGCGGTACGCGAAGGGCGCCCTGGAGCCCGTCGAGGACGCCATCGCGCCCCAGATCAACGAGGCCGGACCGATGGGCCGGGCCGGGGTCTTCGGGGCGCTGGCCGTCCGCCGGCCGGTCGGCGTGGTCACCTGCATCACCTCGTACAACAACCCCTGGGCCAACCCGGCCGGCAAGATCGCGCCCGCGCTCGCGATGGGCAACACGGTGGTGGTGAAGCCCGCCCCGCAGGACCCGCTCTCCGTCTACCGGATGGCCGCAGCCCTCGCGGAGGCGGGCGTTCCGCCGGGCGTCGTGAACGTCGTCACCGGCTCGGGCGCGGAGGCGGGGGAGGCCGCGGTCGACTCCCCGGACGTCGACATGGTCAGCTTCACCGGCTCCACCGCCGTCGGGCAGCGCATCGGGGAGGTGTGCGGGCGCGGGATGAAGCGGCAGTTGATGGAGCTGGGCGGCAAAGGCGCCGCGCTCGTCATGGAGGACGCGGACCTGGACTCGGCCGTCGCGGGCATCGGGACGACGTTCTCCTTCTACAGCGGACAGATCTGTACGGCTCCGACCCGCGTCCTGGTCCACCGGTCCCGCCAGGACGAGCTGATCGCGAAGCTGGCCGCGTACGCGAACGCGCTCACCGTCGGCGACCCCTCCGACCGGGCCACCGTGGTCGGCCCGGTCATCTCCGCCGCCCACCGCGACCGCGTCGAGGCGTACGTGGAGCTGGGCCGTAAGGAAGGGGCGCGGGTCGTCACGGGCGGCGTCCGGCCCGGCCACCTGGACCGGGGGTTCTACGTGGCCCCCACCCTCCTCGCCGACTGCACGCACGACATGCGGGTCGTCCGCGAGGAGATCTTCGGGCCGGTCGTCGTGGTCGTCCCCTTCGACGACGAGGAGGAGGCCGTGGCGCTGGCCAACGACAGCGACTACGGCCTCATCGACTACGTGTGGTCCGGCGACGTGGCCCGCGCCTTCCGGATCGCCGGCCGGCTGCGCGCGGGCGGGGTCGGCGTCAACACGGTCGGCCGGAACATGGAGGCGCCCTTCGGCGGGTTCAAGAAGAGCGGGGTGGGGCGGGACGTGGGCTCGTACGCGCTGCACGCCTACAGCGAGACGCAGGCGATCGTCTGGCCCGGCTGACGGTCCGGCCGAGGGCGTTCCCAGGTGGCGCGGGAAATTTTTGAACCGGCATAAAACGGACAGTGCTTCGATTACCGTACGTGGCCGCCCTCGCGCGCCCGGCATGCATTGCAAGGCTTCATGCTCATGTGGCCTTGAATTGATGAAGTGTTCATCGAGAATCGGTCGGGGTAATCAAGGGTGAGACGTTGGAGTCTCACGCTCCGGATGTGGATATCGCAGCGCATAGCGTCCTTCTCATGACTCAGCTGGACGCGCGGCCACAGGCCGGAGACGCGGTACGGGGAAGCGCCCCGGCCGACGGCGGTGGCGGCCGCGACGGCCGTGTACGCGGCAAGGGGCTCGGCGGGAACTCCGTCGGCCTGACGGGCAGCGCCGTCATCGGCATCTCCACCGTCGCCCCCGTCTACTGCCTGACCTCGACCCTCGGCTCCACCGCCGGTGAGGTCGGCGTGCAGATGCCCGCCGTCTTCCTGGCCGGGTTCCTGCCGATGCTGCTCGTCGCCTTCGCCTACCGCGAGCTCAACAAGGTCATGCCGGACTGCGGCACCTCCTTCACCTGGACGGTGAAGGCGTTCGGCCCGCGCGTCGGCTGGATGTGCGGCTGGGGCCTGGTCATCGCGACGATCATCGTCCTGTCCAACCTGGCGGGCGTCGCCACTTCGTTCTTCTGGCTGCTGGCGGGCGAGGTCACGGGCAGTCCCTCCGTCGCCGCCCTGGACGACAACAAGCTGGTCCACATCGGCACCTGCCTCGCCCTCATCGCCGCCGCCACCGCCATCAGCTACCGGGGCATGACCGCCACCAAGGGCATCCAGTACGCCCTGGTCGGTCTGCAACTCGCCGTGCTGGCACTCTTCGTGACGATGGCCCTGAACAAGGCCGGCAGCGGCGGCGCGGACTTCGCCACCTCGCTCGACTTCTCCTGGTCCTGGCTGAACCCGTTCGCCGTCCAGTCCTTCGCGGCCTTCACCGCCGGTCTCTCCCTCTCCATCTTCATGTTCTGGGGCTGGGACACCTGTCTGACCGCCAACGAGGAGACCACCGGCAGCGACAAGACGCCCGGCCGCGCCGCCCTCATCGCCATGGTCGTCCTGGTCGGCGCCTACCTGGCCACCGCCGTCGCCGCCCAGATGGCCGTCGGCTCCGGCACCACCGGGCTCGGCCTCGCCAACCCGGAGACCGGCGAGAACGTCTTCTCCGCCCTCGCCGGACCGATCATGGGCTCCGGGCTCGGCGTGCTGCTCTTCGTCGCCGTCCTCGCCTCGGCCGCCGCCAGCCTCCAGACCACGTTCATCCCGGTGGCCCGCACGGTCCTCGCGATGTCGACGTACGAGGCGATGCCGGCCTCGTACGCGAAGGTCCACCCCCGCTTCAAGACGCCCGGCCGGGCGACGGTCGTGGCGGGCATCGGGACCGGCGTCTTCTACACCGTGATGACCCTGGTCAGCGAGCACGTGCTGATCGACACCATCTACGCGCTCGGCCTCATGATCTGCTTCTACTACGCGCTGACCGCCTTCGCCTGCGCCTGGTACTTCCGCGCCGAACTGACCCGCTCCGCCCGGGACCTGGTCTTCAAGGGCCTCTTCCCGCTCGTCGGCGGCATCCTGCTCGCCGCCGTCTTCGCCAAGACCCTCTACGACATGTGGGACCCGGCGTACGGCTCCGGCTCCTCGGTCCTCGGCGTCGGCTCGGTGTTCGTCATCGGGGTGGGGCTGCTGCTCCTCGGCGTGGTGCTGATGGTCGCGATGGAGCGCCGCAGCCCGGCGTTCTTCCGGGGCGAGATCCTGACGAAGGAGACCCCGGCCCTCGTGGTCGAGGACTGAGGTCTCCGGCAGAACTCCGGCAGGACTCCGGCAGGACTCCGGTGCGGCGCCGGGCCGTGCGGGACCCGTACGCTGAGGCCATGAAGCAAGCTTCGGCGGGGCGCTGGCTCCAGGTGGTCGGTATCGCCCATGGCGCCATCGGTGCGGTGATCTACCGCGACGTGCTCGCCGACATGGGCCGGCACGTGGTCGGCTCCGTGCCCGAACGGGGCGACCGCGCCGCCGCGTTCTGGTTCATGGCCGCCGCCCCCACCCTGTGGCTGGGCGGCCGGCTGCTGCGGTCGGCGGAGGAGCACGACGACCTCCCGGCCCAGCGCGCCGCGGGCATCGCCCTGGCCGGCGTCGGCGTGGTGGGCACGGTGGCCATGCCGAAGAGCGGCTTCCCTAGCCTGGTGGGCATCGGCGGGGTCCTGCTGCACAGGTCGCGCAGGTCGCACGGGTAGCGCAGACCGCACAGACCGCACGGGTAGCGCAGACCGCACGGGTAGCGCAGACCGCACGGGTGGCGCAGGTCGCTGCGGTCCGGGATCTACGGCCGCCAGTAGCCCAGCGCGTTCACCCGGTCCTTGGGCAGGCCCAGCTCCTTGCGGAGGTACGCCGACAGGGTCCGGGTCGTCGACGTGTCGCAGGCGACCCAGACGTACGCGTCCGAGTGGTCCTCGCCCAGCAGCTCCGGCAGGGCCGCCTTCACCTCGGAGACGAGGTGCGCGCCTCCCTCGCGGCGCTCCACGTGGTGCAGGGTGTGGTGGGCCTCGTCGAGGCGGAACGGCAGTTTCCGGTCCTCCTCGTGCGCGGTCTCGAACCAGATCGTCGCCGGGGTCGAAGGGATCGCGTCCAGCAGGGAGTTGACCGCGGGCAGCGCCGCCGCGTCACCGATCACGAAGAGCCGCGAGGGCGCCGGGTCGGGCAGGGTGAAACCGGTGCCCTGGAGCGTCGCGTCGATCGTGTCGCCGGCCTTCGCCTCCCGCGCCCAGGTGCACGCGGCCCCTTCGTGCAGGGCGAATTCCAGACTGAAGGTGCCGGCCTCGGGGTCCGGGTCGACCAGGGTGTAGGCCCGCTGATGCGGTTTGCCGTCCTTCTCGAACCACAGCCGCACCCACATGGTCGGGTGGGCCCCGCCGGTCGCGGCGAGCAGCCCGCCGTCGGTCACGTGCACCCGGCGGAAGCGGTCGGTGACCTGTTCCGTGCCGGTCACCGTGAAGGTGAAATCACGCCCCCGGAACAGTTTGAGAACGACGCCTTCCCAGCCATGCCCCATGGTGTCTCCTGCCTCGCCCCGGTGCCCGGGCCCACTGCCCAAAGGGTCACTTTAGGTTAGGCTAACCTAAATTCCGGGGGCTGGGGAGTGGCTGAAAAGCACCGGAAGTGGGGATGGGCAAGCGATGACCGCCGACGTCGACAGCGACAGACCGAGCGACAGACCGAACGAGGGGCCGGGCGCGAAGGCGAGGGCGCGGCCGGACGAGGAGTCGGGCGAGAGACCGGGCGAGAGACCGGGCCGGGCGCCGGGGGCCGCCTTCGAGGTGTTCCGCGACGACTGGGGGATCCCGCACCTGCGGGCCGCCGACGCCCTCGCGCTGGCCCGCGCCCAGGGCCACGTCACCGCCCTGGACCGGGCCTGGCAGCTGGAGACCGAGCGGCACCGGATACTCGGCACCTCCGCGTCCCACCTCGGCGCGGACGCCGTCGACTGGGACCGGTTCGTCCGGCGGGCCCGGATCGCCGACACCGCCCGCCGCTGTTTCGACCGCCTCGCACCGGAGACCGCCGCCTGGGTCGGCGCGTACGCCGACGGCGTCAACGAGGGCCTCACCGAAGGGGCCGCCCTCGCCCCCGAGTTCGCCGCGGTGGGCCTCGCCCCCGGCCGCTGGGAGCCCTGGACCCCGCTCGGCGTCTGGCTCTCCACCCACATCCTGTTCGCGGGGTTCCCGACCAAACTCTGGCGCGAAGAGGTCGCCCGCCGACTCGGCGAGGAGCGCCTGACGCTCTTCGCCACCGACGGCCCCGGCACGGCCGGCAGCAACGGCTGGCTGCTCACCGGCGCCCGCACCGCCACCGGAGCGCCCCTGATCGCGGGCGACCCGCACCGCTTCATCGAGGACCCCGGCGTCTACCAGCAGATCCGCCTCGCCTGCCCCGAGTTCGACGTCGTCGGCCTCGCGGTCCCGGGCGTCCCCGGCATCGCTCACTTCGGGCACACCGGCGGCGTCGCCTGGGCGATCACCAACGCCATGGCCGACTACCAGGACCTGTACCGGGAGCGGATGCGCCGCACCCCGGACGGCGGGGTGGAGGCGCTCGGCCCGGACGGCTGGTACCGCGCCCACGCCCACACCGAGACGATCGAGGTGGCGGGTGCGGACCCGGAGACGGTCGAGGTGATCGAGACGGACCGGGGCCCGGTGGTCATCGGCGACGATCCCGGGTCCGACGCGCCCACCGCACGCCCCTTCATCAGCCTGCGCTACCCGCCCCGCGTCACCGGCGAGTCGGGCTTCGACGCGCTGCCCGCACTGCTCCGGGCCCGTACGGTCGCCGACCTCGACACCGCCCTCGACCGCTGGGCCGAGCCCGTCAACGTGGTCCTGGCCGCCGACACCGCCGGAGGCACCCTGCACCGGGTCGCCGGACACGTCCCGGTGCGCCCGTACGTCAACCGGCTGCGGGTCGTCCCGGCCGAGGATCCCGCGTACGCCTGGCGCGAGGGCGAGGCCGTCCCCCTGCCCCGTACCGACGTGGACGGCCCCGGCGGGATCGCCGTGATGGCCAATGAGCGCGGCCTCGCCACCCCGCTCGGCGTCGAGTTCGCGCCCCCGCACCGGGCCCGCCGGATACGGGAGTTGCTCGACGCGCGCACCGACTGGACCCCCGAGGCCCAGGCCGCCGTCCACACCGACACCCGCCTCGCCTCGTCCCGCCCGCTGCTCTCCCTGCTGGCCTGGGCCCCCGACCTCGGGCCCGCCGCCGAACGCCTCCGGGACCGGCTGCTGCGCTGGGACCGCCACATGGACGCGGACAGCACCGACGCGACCCTCTACGCCCGCCTGCGCACCGACGTCGTCCACCGGCTGGCCGGCCACCCCGCCCTGCGGCCCGTCACGGGCGACGCCGACCCCTGGCGCTCGACCGCCTACCCGGCGCTCTTCCGCCCCTGGCTCGCCGCCGTCCCCCGGATCGGCTATGCCCTGGAGAGCCTGCTCTCCGTCGGACTCCTGCCGTACGAGGACCGGTTGGCGGTGGTCGCGGCCTCGGCCGAGGCGGTCGCCGCGGCGGCCGAGGAGTCTCCGCCGGGCCCGTGGGGCGAACTGCACCGGCTGTCCCCCTGGCAGGCCCTGCCGGGCTCCGCACCCGACGAGGACGCGATCCGGCCGGGGCTCGCGGGCGACCACGACTGCGTGCTGTCCACCTCCAGCGTCCCTGGCGTCACCGACCTGTTCGCCCGTGGCCCGGCCGCCCGTTACGTCTGGGACCTGGCCCGCCGTGAGAACAGCCGGTGGGTGGTCCCGTTCGGTGCGTCCGGAGTCCCCGGATCCGCCCACCACCGCGACCAGACGTCCCTGTGGGCGCGGGGAGCACTCGCCCCGGTGGTCACCGACTGGAACCTGCTGCACCGCACGAAGCGCCACGGCACGAAGCACCACGGCACGTCGCACCACCCCGAGGAGAACGCCGCCATGACCGCAGCCCCCGCCCTCCGCGCCGCCGTTCACGAGCAGAAGGTGGAGGGCTTCGGAGTGGTCCGCCTGGTCCCGGTCGTCCCGGCGGCCGACGCCGACCTGCTGCACGGCTGGGTCACCGAGGAGCGGGCCCGCTTCTGGGGCATGGGCGACCACACCCGCGAACAGGTCCTGGAGATCTACGAGTTCGTCGACTCACTCCCCACCCACCACGCCTACCTCGCGCTCCGCGACGGGGCCCCGGCCGCGCTCTTCCAGACGTACGAGCCGGACGCCGACCCGGTCGGCGAGTGCTACGACGTCCGGCCCGGCGACTTCGGCATCCACCTGCTGATCGCGCCCGCCGAGGGCGAAGCGGCGGTGAAGGGATACACGGACGCTCTCCTCACCGCGTTCATCGGCTTCGTCTTCAGCGACCCGGCCCACCTGCGGGTCGTCGTGGAGCCCGACGCCCGCAACGAGAGAGCCCTCGCCCGGATGGTCCGGGTCGGCTTCGAGCTGGGGCCGGAGATCGTGAAGCCGGAGAAGACGGCCCGGCTCGCGTTCCTGACGAGAGAAGCCGCGCTGGGACTCGCGTAGGCGTCGACCCGGGCGGACGGAAACGGGCGGACGGAGACGGGCGGGCCCCACGGGGGTGGGACTGCCCGTCTCCGTCCGCCCGTATGCGTCCGCGCATGCGCATGCGGACGGGCCTATGGGTTACGGCGCCGGGTCCGCCCCGTCCGGGTGCAGCGCGCCGCCCGGCCGGAACAGCCGCTTGGCCACCGCGTGCCCGCCCTCCGCCGCCATCCGGAACCACGGTTCCGCCTCCGCCAGGCCCTCGCGCTGCTCGACCAGGCGGCCCAGCTCCCACATCGACTCCACGTCGCCGGCCTGTACCGCCTGCCGCAGCAGCCGCTCGGCGGCGTCGGGACGCCCCTCGGCGCGCGCGGCCAGGGCGAGTGCGCGCAGCTTCCGTACCGCCCGGGCGTCCCCTGCGGCAGCCGCCGCCGCGAGTACCCGTGGATCGACGGCGCGGCGGGAACGGTTCCGGAACAGCAGCAGGATCCCGAGCACCCACATGATCCAGCTCAGGCTGATCAGCGTGGCGTTGCCGGTGATGACCCCGGTCAGGCTCAGCGCGCCGCCCGCAGGCAACAGGAAGTACCCCAGCCCCGGTCCCGATCCCGAACCCGGTTCCATCGCAGTTCCTCTCCGTCCGGTCCACCCGGCCTCCGTTACGCCTGCATCGTCCCTTCCCGCTTCTCAGCCCGGTGTACCGGCCTCCGTGTCGAGGAAGACCGGGTTGGTGAGCGCCGCGAACGCACCCGGCAGCTCCGGAGGCCCCGGAACGGCCGGAGCATGCCGGACCTCGGCACGGACGTAGGCGGCGTGGGCGGGAGTCGTACGCCACTCCACCACGCCCGTGCCCGAGGCGGGCAGCGAGGTGGTCAGCAGGGTCCCCTGATCGGTGACCAGCCGCACGGTGCCGTCGGCGGGTGCGCCCGTCACCTCCAGCCGCACGGTCACGGGGGCGTCCGCGGCCGCCCGCAGCCGCTCGCCGATGCCCGCGTACCGGCCCCGCCCGTCCGTCGCGCCGAAGGAGAGGGACAGATCGGCGGACTCGGCGAGGTAGGAGCGCCCGGCCCGGATGCCGGCGAGGACCGCCTGCCGCGACAGCGCGTCGGCCAGGACGACGGTCTGCGGGTGGCCCACGCGGTCCGGCTCGCGGTGGGCGTCGCTGTTGCCCATCGCGGGGAGCCAGCGCCGGGACCGTGCCCCCTGCCCCGACCCCGACCCCTGCCCCGACCCCGGGTCCGGGCCCCGGTCCCGTACGGAGGCCACCAGCGTGTTGTCCCACTCCGCGAGGGCGATCTCGTCGTCCGGGGTCCAGGGCCCGTTCCACACCTCGACCGCGTCCGCGTCCGCGAGGCCGAACTTCCAGTTGCAGCCGATGCAGGTGGCGTGCGGATGGGCGGGCACGACGAGCCCGCCGGCCCGGCGCACCTGTCGCGCGTACCGGCCGAAGCGGTCGTCGCGGGCCCGGTAGCGCCAGTCGACGAAGACACCCGGATCGGTGCCGATGGCCAGCACGTGCCCGTTGCGGGTGGTGACCTCCTCGCCGGTCAGGATCAGCAGGTCGTCACCCCACAGCCCCTCCCACGCGGCGTGCGCGGAGGTGGTGTTGTGCTCGCTGCTGTTGATGAAGTCGAGCCCGGCGGCCCGCGCCGCGGCGGCGACCTCGGCCGGGGTGCGCCGCCCGTCGGAGTGCGTGGAGTGGACGTGGCAGTCGCCCCGGTACCAGGCCCGGCCGCGCCCCTTCGCCCGCTCGGGCGGATAGACGGGCGCGGGGGTGCGGGCGCCCTCCCCGAAGCGCAGCGTGACGGTCACCTCGTACGGCAGCCCCTCGGGGGCCACGGTGTAGGGGGCCAGGGCGATGTGCCAGGTCCCGGGGCGTACGGGGCCGGGGAGATAGCCGGGTGTCGCGGTGTCGCCCCGGACGAAGAACGAGGTGCGGGCCCCGCCGGACCAGCCGCGGAAGCCCCGCCCGCCGAGCTCCGTACCGCGTTCGTCGAAGAGGCCGATGTCGAGGGCGTTGCCCTGGACGCCGGGCGGCACGGGCGGCTTGCCGTAGGAGTACGAGACGGCGAACTCGGCCACCCCGTCCGGCACGTCGACCGGCAGGTACACATAGTCGGGAGACCCGGCGGGCAGCGTCCCGCGCACGGTCCGGGTGCGGTGGGGGCCGCCGGGCCCGGATCCGGTGCGGTCCCCGGCGTGGGCGAAGCTCACGGTGGCCAACGTTAAGCCCGTCGCGGCGGTCCCGGCGAGCAGGCTGCGCCGGGCGATCGGGGGCGAGGGCGGAAGCGGGGCCGGGGCCGGGGGCGGTTTCTGGGCATTCGGTTCGCGGTCGCTGTTCATGGCTGTCACGGTCTCGGATTTCATCGACGTACGGCTTACGTTGGCGCTTCGCACGGACGACGTACTGAAGGACGACGTACTGAAGGACGACGTACTGAAGGACGACGTACTGAAGACGACGTACTGAAGACGACGTACTGAAGGACTGCGTGCGGACCGGCGACGTACCGGCCGGCGACGTACCGGCCGACGACCACGGAGGTGTTCTCGATGCGGATCGCCACAACGATCTTCCTCACCGACGAGACGGTGACCCCGGTCAGGCTCGCCCGCGAGCTGGAGCGGCGGGGGTTCGCCGGGCTGTATCTGCCCGAGCACACGCATATCCCGGTGAGCCGGCGCACGCCGTACCCGATGGGCGGTGAGCTGCCCCGCGAGTACGGCCGCACGCTGGACCCCTTCGTCGCCCTCGGCCAGGCCGCCGCCGTCACCGAGCGCCTCACGCTGGGAACCGGCATCACGCTGGTCGCCCAGCACGACCCGATCGACCTGGCCAAGCAGGCGGCCACCCTGGACCACCTCTCCGGCGGCCGGTTCACCCTCGGCATCGGCTACGGCTGGAACGTCGAGGAGGCGGCCGACCACGGGGTGGAGTGGGCGACGCGCCGGGACCTGGGGCGGGACCGAATGGCCCTGATGCGGGCGCTGTGGGCGGACGAACCGACCGGTTACGAGGGCGAGTTCGGGTCGGTGCAGGCGAGCGAGGCGCACCCGAAGCCGGCCCAGCGGCCCCGGGGCCCGGTCAACGGCCCGCGCACCCTGATCGGCGGCGGGGCGGGCCCGAAGCTGTTCGCGCACATCGCGGAGTACGCGGACGGCTGGCTGCCCATCGGCGGCGGAGGCCTCACCGAGTCCCTGCCGAAGCTGCGGGCGGCCTGGGAGGAGGCCGGGCGCGACCCGAAGGATCTCCAGGTGGTGCCGTACGCGGTCCTGCCCAGCCCCGGGAAGCTCGCCCACTACGCGGAGCTGGGCATCGAGGAGGTCGTGCTCCAGCTGCCCCCGGCGGACGAGGCGGAGGTCCTGAGGACGTTGGACACGTACGCCGCGTACCTCTGACGCCGCCCCGGGTCAGTAGACGGGTGTCTTGATCAAGGCGTCCCGGCCGTCCGTGATCTCGGGGCGGTAGACCTGTTCGTCCCAGAGTTCGGGAGCGACGGGCTGGAGAGCGATGGAGACAGCACCTTCGTCGCAGGCGAAGGCTTCCTGGACCGCCACCGTCAGCGCCTCGGCGAGCCGGGCCTGCTGGTCAGGTGCGAGGGACTTCGGGAAGTGCTTGATGGACACGTGCGGCATATCAGTTCCTTGTCTGTCGGGTGGTCTCGCTGAGGACGGCCCTGGCGAGTTCGTCGATGCCCGGGTCCCGGAGCACCTCGTAGTGGTCCGCCTCCAGGCGGACCACTACGGGAGCGGCGGACACATGGGCGGGATCGCGCTCGATGAAGGAGGGTGTGTCGCCACGGGCCTTGAAGATCGTCACGGGCGCTCGCAGACGGCGCCGGCCGGGACCGGTGAGGTCGTCCGGGAAGCCGTGGGTGAGGCACACCACCGCGATCACCCGGCGGATCAGCCCCGCGTCGAGCTGCGGAAACCGGCGGATCACGAACTCCGTGAAGCTCTGCGCGTCGTGGGTGGCCCGCAGACAGGCGTCCAGGAGCGGGCCGCTGGTGGTGGCGGCGAAGACGGAGAAGAGGAGGGTGACGAAGTCCGGGGAAGTGAAGTCGGCGTCGGCCCGGGGCCGGGTGTTCCCGCCGGGGAGGCGCGGCGACCCCGGCGCCAGCAGGAACAGGTGGTCCACCTGGGCGCCCGACCGCTCCAGCTGCCGGGCCGCCTCGAAGGCGACGCGGGAGCCGAAGGAGTAACCCCACAGGCTGTAGGGACCGTTGGGCTGGACCCGGCGCAGTTCCTCGATATCGGCCCGGGCCATCTCCTCGATGCTGGAGTACGGCGTCTCGCCGCTGTTGATGCCGTGGGACTGGATGCCGTGGAACGGGCGGTCCCCGGCGGTCCGGTCCGCCAGCAGGCGGAGGTTCATCGCGTAGCCGCCGAGCCCGGGCCAGCAGAAGACCGGCGGGGCGGAGCCTTCGGTGCCCAGCGGGATCAGCCGGGACGACGCCGCGCTGCCCGGGCCGTCGACGCGTACGGCCAGCTGTTCCACGGTCGGCGATTCGAAGATCACCTGGAGGGGGAGGGAGCGGCCGAACGCGCGGTTGATCCGGTGCACCAGGGCGACCGCGATCAGAGAGTTGCCCCCGCATGCGAAGAAGTCGTCCTGGACGGAGACGACATCGCGTTTCATCGCCGCCTTCCACAGGTCGCAGATTCTCGATTCGGTCTTCGTGCGTGGGGGGACGACCCGGCGGCTGCCCGAGCTGGCGGTCCGGTCGACGTGTGCTTCCAGGGCCTTGTGGTCGATCTTGCCGTTGGCGGTGTGCGGCAGCCGGTCCATGACCAGGATCCTGTTGGGCAGCATGAACTCGGGCAGGAGAGCCGCCAGGTCCTCCTTGACCAGTTCCGCCGGACCCTTCATATGGACGGTGTCCTCGTTCATGCCCTCGTGGGCGAGCTGTTCGTCGTTCACCGCGCCGCCGACGGAGAAGTACGACGGGCCGGCAGGCCGGCCGGCGTCGCGGAGGATGCCGGTCATCCGCCGGGCGGCCGGAAGGTCGTTGCCGGTACGTGAGCTGTAACCGGACGACATGAACCCGAGGTTGCCCGTGTTCAGCATCAGGTGCTGGAGCCTTCGGCCCAGGTCCAGATAGCTGCGGTGCTCCTGATCGGTCCGGCTGACGATCGTGATGCCGAACCGGGCCCGCTCGTACACCGCCTGGTTGATGGCGATGACATGGCGTTTGAGAATCAGCTCGTCGGAGACCCGCTCCAGCCGTCCGTCCACGTACAGGTACTGGCCGGCGGGAAGGCCGGCCCCGCTGCCCGGGTGGAACTGGACATAGATATCGGCCATGTCCCGCTCCCGGGGACCGGGTTCCGTGTCCCGGGGAGCCAGGGCGAAGCTGCCCAGGTAGTAGTCGTCGGGCGCGCACTTCAGCTGCTCCCGCCGGCCGGGATCGTGGGGTGCGGGGACGGCAGCGAGGCCGTAGGCCGGCAGAAGTTCGTCGAACAGCCCGACCATGTGGCCGGCTTCGATCTCCAGGACTTCACGGATGTTGTTCCGGTAGACCGGCTCGATCGCCCGTCTGCGGCCGATGAAGTGCAGGCGGACCCCGGACGGTGCCCCGGCCTCGGCCCCGGCTTCCTCGATCGGATACAGCTCGTGGTGGACCGGGTGGTAGTAATAGGACCCCGGGCGAAGGCCGTCGATCCCCGCGATCTCCAGGTGGAGCTGCACCGCGTAGAGCGATCCGGGCGATGCGTAGGCGTACTTCGGCAGCAGCCGCTCCTGGCTGTGGAACTGGCCGAAGTTGCGCAGCAGTTCACCGAGTTCGTCGAGCGTGATCTCTTCGGGGGAGCGCGGTGAGGCGCCCTCCGCGCGGCGTCCCAGGGCCGCCAGCAGGTCCGGGGAGCCGACGTGTTTGCCGTCGTAGAAGCGGTACGTCTTCCGGGCGAACGCACGGCGACGCTGCTGCGGCGTGGCCGTGGCGCCGGGCAGGCTGACCGCCGCCCCGGCCGACTCCGTGAGATCCCGGACGCCGGGGCTCGACAGCTGGGCCCTGACCTGGAGCTTGGACTCCTTCGACAGATGATGGGTGTCGTGGTTGCCCTGGTCCATCAACGCGGCTTCACGGGGACTGAGTTCGATGCAGACGACGAGGTTCTGGAAGCCGGTGTGCGGGTCGTCGCGCACCAGGACCGCCGCGTTCTTCACCCAGTCGTGGGCCTCGATGGCCAGGCGTATCTCGTCCAGTTCGATGCGGAAGCCGCGCAGCTTGACCTGGTTGTCCGCCCGTCCCGCGAACTGCAGAGTGCCGTCCGGGTTCCAGTACGCCAGATCACCCGTGCGGTAGAGCCGGTCGTGGGGGGCGGGATCCCCGAAAGGGCTGGTCACGAAGCGGTCCGCCGTGAGGTCCGGGCGGTGCAGGTACCCGCGGGCCAGCTGGATGCCGCTGATGTACAGCTCGCCCGTCTCGCCGGGCTTCAGGGGCCGGCGGTGAGCGTCCAGGACGTGGTGTCGCAGCCCGGCCACGGGGGTGCCGATGGGAACGGACAGCGGGCCGTCGCCGAGAGCCGCCGGATCGACGGTGTGGGCCGAGGTGTTGATGGTGCACTCGGTCGGTCCGTAGACATTGACGACGGTACAGTCCGGCAGGATTTCCGTGCACTGCCGTGCGAGATTACGGGAGAGGGCTTCGCCGCCGCTGAATATATGTGTCAGAGAGAGACATCGGTGCAGTTCGTCGGTTTCGACGAGTGCTTGCAGCAAAGTGGGGACGCACTGGACCGTGGTGATCTGTTCGCGGATCACAGTCTGGATGAGCAGATGCGGATCGCGGTGGATTCCCGGTGCCCCAAAAATGACTGTGCTGCCGCAGGAAGAGGCCAGGAACTCCCACTGTGCCGCGTCGAAACTCATCGGGGTCTTCTGGAGTACGACGCTCGTGGAGTCGAGGTGGTAGGTGTGCCGGAGCCAGTTCATCTGGTGCACGATGCTGCGGTGCTCGATCATCACACCCTTGGGTTTTCCGGTGGATCCCGAGGTGTAGATGATGTAGGCGATGCTTCGTGGATCGGGGTTCTCGAGAGGGTCGCTCTGCGTTTCGCCGAAGTTGGCCTTCCGGTATTCCGCCGCATTTTCCGGTGTGGTGATCTTCACGTGCGGGGGAGCCAGGTCCTCAAGACGGCTCCGCAGTGACTCCTGACAGAAGACGACCGTGACTCCGGCGTCCTCCAGCATGTACCGAAGGCGTTCATCCGGATAATCGGGCGACAGCGGAAGATAAGCGGATCCGGCGAAAAGAACACCCCAGGTGCCTACCGCGAGATCGAGTGAGGGGTCGACCAGGACGCCCACGCGGCTGTCCCGCTCCGCCCCGAGATGTCTGAGATGGTGGGCCAGATCAACGCTGTCGGCGACCAGTTCGCGGTACGTCAGGCTGTCGTCCCCGTGCCGGACGGCGATGTCGTCCGGCCGTTTCCTTGCCTGTTCGATCAGCAGGTCCGTCAGGCATCTCTCCACGATAATCGGGTCTTCCATCGTGTTTCCCCCCATGGCCATACGTCTGCCCGCTGCCGTAATGCTGGAGAGTATGCGATCAGGAATCTGCATTTGGCAACCGGGCGGATGTTGATGGGCCGGACGCCCGGGCCGACGCTTGCGGCCGGCTCGATATTCGATCTCTGGCCCTCGACTCCTGCGTCGATTTGTACCCTTTTGCATCTGTATCTCAACCCCTGAATTATGTGCAGTGCGGTGACCCGAGCCATGAAAGTCGTGGCGGATCGGCTGGGTGCCCGGGCAGGATTCAGGGGAGCGGAATATCCGGGGAGAGGGCCCAATCATGCTGGAGAGACACCCGGCGTCAGAAGCGACGATCGAAGACTTGCGGGCGCAGCTCGACGCGATCGACGAGCGCCTCCTTCAGGAGCTGCGTAATCGTATCGAACTGTGCGTGGAGATCGGTCACTTCAAGCGAGAGCGCAATGTTCCGATGATGCAGCCGCATCGCATCGGTATTGTCCAAGCGCGTGCAGCCCGGTTCGGCGATCAGCACGGGATCGATCAGGAATTCCTCCGGCGGCTGTACGAGCTGATCATCGAGGAGACCTGTCGTGTCGAGGATCTCATCATTGGGGACCCCGTATGAGAACCCTGCTGATCGACAACTACGACTCCTTCACCTATAACCTTTACCAACTTCTCGGCGAGGTGAACGGCCGCCCGCCGGTGGTCGTCCGCAACGGAGCCGACTGGTCGGACCTCCGCTTCGAGGAATTCGACGCGGTCGTCATCTCGCCCGGCCCCGGTCGGCCCGACCGGGAGCGTGACTTCGGGATCAGCGCCCGGGCCATCCTGGACAGCGGGCTGCCGGTGCTCGGGGTCTGCCTCGGTCACCAGGGCATCACCCATCTCTTCGGGGGCCGGGTCGGACTCGCTCCTGAGCCGGTCCACGGCAGGGTCTCCCAGGTGCACCACACGGGTGAAGGCGTCTTCGCGGGCCTGCCCTCCCCGTTCGAGGTGGTGCGCTACCACTCGCTGGCCGCCACCGAGGTCCCCGACGAGCTGGAGATCACCGCCCGCATTGAGGACGGCGTCGTCATGGGGGTGCGGCACCGCACCCGTCCCATCTGGGGCGTGCAGTTCCACCCCGAGTCCATCAGCAGCCAGTACGGCCGCGAACTGCTCGCCAACTTCCGGGACCTGGCGCTCGCTCACGGCCGGGAGCGGAAGCCCGTCCGCACCGTGCACGTACGCAAGGTCGCCGTGCGGCCCGACACGGAGGCCGCCTACCGTGAGCTCTTCGCCGCCGACGACCACAGCTTCTGGCTGGACAGCTCGAACGTCGTCGAGGGCCTGTCCCGGTTCTCCTTCCTCGGCGACGGCTCCGGCCCGCTGGCCGAGTACGTCACCTACCGGATCAGCGACGGCGTCGTCACGATCATTGCCCCGGGCCGGGCCGGCCGGGGCGAGGAGATCGTCGGGCAGAGCTTCTTCGACTACCTCGACGCGCAGCTGAGGGCGCGTGAGGTGCCGGTCCCCGAAGGCCTGCCCTTCGAGTTCAACCTCGGCTATGTCGGCTTCCTCGGGTACGAGATGAAGGCCGAGACCGGCTGCGGCGCCGTGCACAAGTCCGAAACCCCCGACGCCGCCTTCCTGTTCGCGGACCGGATGCTCGTTGTCGACCACGTCCAGGGCGACAGCTACCTCCTCGCGCTCTCCCAGGGCGACGACACCGAGGCCCGGCGGTGGATGGCGGAGACCGAGGGCCGGCTGCTGCGCCTGCCGCAGGCCGCGGAGCCCGATCCACTGCCGTTCGACGGCGTGGGCATGACCGATCCCGCCGCCGAGGGAACCGCCGTGCTGCGCCACGGCAAGGACGCCTACCTGGAGCGGATCGCCGAGAGCCTGGAGGAGATCCGGCAGGGCGAGACGTACGAGGTGTGCCTGACCAACTCGGTCACGCTCAAGGCCCGGATCGACCCTTTGAGCACCTACTCCCGACTGCGCCGCATCAGCCCCGTCCCTTACGGGGCGCTGCTCGACTACCCGGGGGTGGCGGTCCTCAGCGCCTCGCCCGAGCGGTTCCTCACCGTGGGTACGGACGGGGTCGCCGAGTCCAAGCCGATCAAGGGCACCCGGCCCCGGGGCGCGACGCCCGCCGAGGACGAGGCACTGCGCCAGGACCTCCTCGGCCATGAGAAGGACCGCGCCGAGAACCTGATGATCGTGGACCTGATCCGCAACGACCTCAACACGGTCTGCGAGGTCGGCTCGGTGCATGTGCCGCGGCTCTTCGACGTCGAGACCTACGCGCCCGTTCACCAGCTGGTGTCCACGATCCGTGGCACCCTGCGGCCCGAGGAGTCGGCGGTCTCCTGCGTCCGTGCGGCATTCCCCGGCGGGTCCATGACCGGTGCCCCCAAACTGCGTACGACGGAGATCATCGACCGGCTCGAAGAGGGGCCGCGCGGGGTCTACTCCGGGTCGATCGGCTGGTTCTCGCTCAGCGGCGCGACGGACCTCAACATCGTCATCCGCACCCTGGTCGCCACCGAGGACCAGCTCAGCTTCGGTGTCGGCGGCGCGATCATCGCCCTGTCGGACCCCGAGGAGGAGTTCGAGGAGACGGTCGTGAAGTCCCGGGCGGTGGTGACCGCGGTCCTCGCGACGGCGCTGACCTCCGCAACGCTCCCGGACGGGCGGGGAGGCGACCGGTGATCCGGCGTGCTGTCGTCATCGGCGGGGCGGGTGCGGTCGGCACTCTGTTCACCGGACGGCTCCTGGAGGCGGGTGTGGCGGTCACCGTCGTGGACCGTGCCGCCGCCACGTCGTCCGACGAGCGGGTCCGGCGGATTCGCGGGGATGCCACGGCCGTCGGCCCGGGCTTCGCCGCCGAGCTGGCACGGGCCGACGTCGTCGTCCTCGCCCTGCCGGACGCGGTGGCCCTGGTGGCGGTCCCCGGGCTGGCCGGCGCATTGCGGTCCGACACTCTGCTCGTGGACACCCTGTCCGTCAAACAACCCATCGCCGAAGCCGTCCGCACCCACGCGCCGGGGGTCCAAGCCGTCAGCGTGAACCCCATGTTCGCGCCCTCCCTCGGCTTCCCGGGGCGGCCCGTGGTGGCCGTCACGGTCAACGACGGCCCGCGCGTGGCGGAGTTCCTGTCGCTCGTCGAGGACTGGGGCTCCCCTGTCGTACGGGTCGGCGCGGCAGAGCACGACCGGCTGGTCGGCGCCGCACAGGTGCTGCCCCATGCCGCCGTCCTCGGCTTCGGGCTGGCCCTCGCAGGACTCGGCGTCCCCGCCGTCGGCCTGCGTGAGATCGCCCCGCCGCCCATGAACACCCTGCTGGCCCTGCTCGCCCGGATCGCCTCCGGAACCCCGGAGGTCTACTGGGATGTGCAGGCCGCCAATCCCGAGGCCCCGGCGGCGCGCAAGGCGCTCGCCGAAAGCCTCCACCGGCTCGCCGGAGTCGTCGAAGCGGGCTCCGAGGCCGGCTTCGCCGCGGTGCTCACCGAGCTGCGCGACTACCTGGGCGACGACCTCGCCCACCACCGGGACTCCTGCGCCCGGCTCTTCACTCATATCTGAGTCGGCCCAGCCCCGGCTTCATCACTCATGCGTGCTTTGGAAGGTGTACACGTGACCAGTTTTGCCCCCAGCGTCCTGAACCCGCAGCAGCGGGCGGATCTCGCCGCCGATGCCACCGTGGGCGGCGGCAACCTGCTGCGCTCCGCGACAGCCGCCAACCCGCGGCCCGACGAGCGGTTCATCCACTCCTCCCGCCCCATCGCGACCGCCACCGGTGAGCTGCGCCAGGACTTCAGCCTGCTGGAGTTCGACGCCCTCGCCCAGGCGTGGTCGGCCTGGTACCTGGCGCAGGGAGTGCAGACCCGCGACCGGGTGGCGGTCTGGTTCGAGGACTCGATCGCCTACTCCCTGCACTTCCACGCGCTCGCCCAGATCGGCGCCGTGGCGGTGCTGATCAACTCCAATGCCCCGCAGACGATCGCCACGTCCCTGATCGAGCAGACCACCCCGGTCGGCCTCTACGCCGACCGGGCACGGCTGGACATCCTGGGCGACACCGGTGAACTGGGCCTGCGCTGGGTGCAGTCGCTGGAGGAGTTGCCCGCTCCGCCCGCCGCCACGCTGGAGGAGCCCTCGTACTGGAACCACCACGACGAGGACCCGGTCGTCATCCTGCACTCCTCCGGTACCACCGGACGCCCGAAGCCGACGCTGCACACCCATAAGTCGATCGTGGCCGGACCGAAGTTCCGCCTGGTGGACCACACGGAGCAGCCCGGCGCCCTGATGATGACCGCCCTGCCCCAGTCCCACCTGGGCTGCGTCGCGTACACCGTGTACGCCGTTCTCGGCGGCACCCCGATCGTCGCCCTGAGCGACAGCAGCGGCCCCGCGCTGTCCGCCGCCGTCCAGAAGTTCCAGCCGACAGCGGTCATGTCCTTCGCGCACGGCTACGCCGAACTCGCCAACCTTGACCTGCCCGTCGGCTCGCTCGACTCGGTTCAGGTATGGACGTCCATCGGTGACGCCGTCCACCAGTCGCACATCACCAAGGTCCTCGCCCTGCGCAGCCCGGAGTTGAAGCCCTCCGCGTTCTTCGACCGGCTGGGCACCACCGAGCTGGGCTGGGGCGTGCTGCTCAAGGTCCGCACGCTGGAGACCGAGCGCAACGACCGCTGCGCGGGCAAGCCGGTCGGCGTGGCCGAGGTCGCCATCCTGCGCGAGGACGGCAGTCCCGCCGACGACAACGAGGTCGGTTTCCTCGCCGCCAAGGGCCCGGCCATCACCCCCGGGTACTGGGCGGACTCCAACACCACCTACCGCTACAAGCTGGCCGGCTACTGGCTGCCGGGCGACATGGCCTACCGGGACTCCGAGGGCGACCACTACCTGGTCGACCGGGCCGCGGACGCCATCGTGACCGAAGCGGGCACCGGCTACACGGTGTTCATGGAGGAGGTCATCCTCAACGAGGTGCCCGAGGTCGGCGACGTCGCCGTGATCGCCGGTCGCCGCGGCGAGAGGGTCCTGCCGGTCGCCGTGGTCACCGCCGCACAGGGCTCCGGCGAGCCGGCGAAGCTGCTGCTGCGGGCCAACGAGGCGCTGGAGGCGGCCGGTCACCCGAAGCTCGCGGTCCTGGAGATCGCCCGTACGGAGGCGGATTTCCCGGTCGGCGTCACCGGCAAGGTCCTCAAGCGCGAACTGCGAGAGAAGTACGCGGACCTCACCTCCTACGTCCAGCAGGCCGACCGTGCGTACCTGGCGGCCACGGCGGAGGCCGGCGCATGAGTACCGGCACCACAGGTCCCGCACGGGTCGACTTCTACTTCGACCCGGCCTGCCCGTTCGCCTGGATCACCTCGCGGTGGATCCTGGAGGTGCAGCGCCACCGTGAACTGGAGCTGCGCTTCCGGCTGATGAGCCTGTACGTGCTCAACGAGAACCGTGAGCTGCCGGATTGGTACCGCACGCTGGTGGACAACTCGCTCGCGCTGAACCGCATCTGCACCGCAGCCGCGGAGCGGCACGGCGAGGAGATTCTGGGCAGTCTCTACACCGCGCTCGGAACCAGGATTCACAACGGGGGGAACAAGGACTACCGGGCCGTCGCCGCCGAGGCGCTCGACGAAGTGGGCCTGCCGGCCGAACTGCTGGACGCGGCCGACTCGGAGAAGCACGACGAGCAGTTGCGCCGCAGTCACCACGAGGGCATGGACCCGGTCGGTGGGGACGTGGGCACGCCAACGATCCACCTCGACGGGGTGGCCTTCTTCGGGCCCGTGCTCAACTCGATTCCCCGAGGTGAGGAGGGCGCGCGCCTCTTCGATGGTGCGCGCGCCCTCGCGAACTATCCGGACTTCTTCGAGTTGAAGAGAACCCGGACAGGGAAGCTCAATTTCGGCTGAGTTTCCGCGATTTGGTGGCCGCTTTTCGACTGCTTGCGCGGTCGGAACGTGGCCACCAAGCTTCACCGTACGGCTGGACGGCCGGATCAGCGAACCGACGAGGGAACCAAGGACGACATGAACACAACGCCTCCAGCCGCGGTGGCGGCCTCCTCCCCGGAACGACCGGACGCCTTCTTGCTCACCGGCTCGTTCCTCGTGGTGTGCCGCGCCCCCCAGTACTTGTCGGAGCTGTCGCGCCGGGGCCTGAAGATCCTTCTGATCACACCGTCCGCCTGGCGCGAGGAGGCCCGTCCGGCGATGCAGGACCCGGCCCATCCCGCCTTCGCCATCGATGAGATCGCCTTCGTCGACGGCGATGTCGCCCGGGAGAACTCCTACCTGCCCGGTGCCGTATCGGCGGGCCGTCACTGGCGTGATGCGTACAACATCGTCGGGGCCTACGCGGTGGGCGAGACCCAGGTCGAGCCGACCGGACTGCTGGCCGACGCGCTCGGCCTGCCAGGCCCGGGGCTGCGAGCCACCCGTGCCTGCCGGAGCAAGTACCTCCAGCGCTGGTACCTGCCCGAGTTCAGCCCTCCCTGGCTGGTTGTCGCGGGCGGGGACCGCGACGGTGTCGACGCGCAGGCCGTGCCGTACCCGGCAGTCGTCAAGCCCGCCGGCCGCCACTCCAGCTCGGGCGTGGTGACCGTCGGCGGCCCCGACGAGCTGCGGTCCGCGCTCGTCGCCTACCCGCCGTACGAGACCGTGCTGATAGAGGAGAAGATCGTCGGCCAGGAGTATTCGGTGGAGAGTCTGGTCCAGAACGGCTCCATCGTCTTCGCCTCCGCCACCCGCAAGGACACCACGGACTCCCGCGCGGACACCTTCGTCGAGCTCGCCCACACCGTGCCCAGCGACCGTCCGGACGCCGACGAGGTCCTCCTGGACGCGAACGCGCGGGCGCTGGGACTCCTGGAGTTCCGGGACGGTATCGCGCACTCCGAGTGGCGCATCGACTCCTCCGGGCGCGCCCACCTCATGGAGGTCGCCGCCCGTACGCCGGGGGACGGCCTGTGCGTCCTGTACGAACTGGTCACCGGTGCCCCGCTCGAACCCGAGATCCTCAAGACGGCCCTGGGCGAGCCCGCCGCCTATCCGGCCCCGCGCCGGGTGGCCCGCCAGGTGTATCCGGAGCACGTCCCCGGAGTCCTCAAGGACGTCGTGGTGGACGGCTTCGCCATCGAGCCCGCCTGGGTCGGCGACGGCGGACTGTGGCCGCGCATAGAACCGGGCGCGCACGACGACCCGCCCGCGCTGCGCGCCGTGTTCGTCCACAAGGGCCGTGGCACCCGGCTCGGCCCGCTGCGCAGCTCCGAGGACCGGGCGGTCTCCTTCTTCATCGACGCGCCGAGCGTCGAGGAGCTCGACGCGCTGGAGGAGCGGGTACGCGGGGCGCTGACCATCGAGACCACCCCCTCGGTGCCGGACACCGTCACCCATGTCCTGGTCGGCTACAGCCCGGTGATGCTCGCCAAGCTCGACGGGCGGCTGCCCGCGGACTCGGTGCTCGTGCTGGAGGAGCCGGCGGTCATCGCGACCCGGGACCTCGCGGACCTCGCCGACCGGCATGCCTGCGTCGGCGCGCTGCTGGCCGCGCCCAGCCAGGACGAGTCGCGCCCCGACCGGGTCGTGGCCCACGTCCCCCGGCCGCCGCAGGTGAAGGTGGTCGTCCCCGTCGTCGAGTACGCGGTGGTGGCCGCCGCCGCGCTGGCCGAGGCATGGGGGTTGCCCGGAGCCGGCCCCAAGGCCGCCGGGGTCCTGCGTGACAAGGGACTGCTCCGCGCGGCCCTGACCGGCACCTCGATCGCCCAGCCCGCCTGGCAGGTCGCCGAGCACGCCGCGGACGTCGCCGCGTTCCGGGTCGCCCAGGGCGGGCGGTGCGTGCTGAAGCCGGCCAACCGGCAGGCCAGTCTGGGCGTTCAGCTGCTCGGCCCGGACGACGACGTGAACGCGGCGTGGGTGCACAGCGTCACTGCCGACGAGCCGACACTGCGCGCCCCCAAGGATCAGGGCACCGACCGCTTTCTGGTGGAGCAGCTGCTGTCCGGACCGGAGGTGAGCGTCGAGGCCGTGGTGCACGAGGGCGTCGTCGGCTTCACCAACATCACCGCCAAGAACGTCCAGGACTCCCGCTACCCCGTCGAGACGGGCCACACCGTGCCCGCCGACCTGCCCGAGGAGACCGCGGACGCTCTGCGCGGGGCGCTCGTCGCCCTGGTCGAAGCCGTGGATTTCCGCTCCGGGGTGCTGCACTCCGAATGGATACTGCAGGACGGCCGACCGCATCTGGTCGAGTGCGCCGGCCGGCTTCCGGGCGGCGGCATCACCGTGCTGATCGACCTCGCCTACGGCACCGACATCCTGGACGGCCTGCTGTACGTCCTGGAGGGCAGGGGCCGGGTGGAGGCGATGCCCGCACGGCAGGGCGCGGCCGTACGGTTCCTCACCACGGCCCCGGGACAGGTCCGGGAGATCACCGGCGAGGCGGAGGCCCGAGCCGCCGACGGTGTGCACGCCGTCCATCTCGCGGTCGCCCGCGGTGAGACTGTCCTGCCCACCGTCAGCTCCTGGGAGCGGGCCGGGTTCGTCATCGCCACCGGTGCGGACGGCGCGGCGGCCGGGCGGAGCGCGGAGCGGGCCGCCGCGCTGATCGCCGTGACGACGGAACCGGGGACGGGGGAGTCCCTGTGATGCGGGTGTCCTGGCGGGACTACGTGCCCGCGACTCCGGAGGGTCGTTCCTTCACCGTCATCTCCATGATCAACGCGGTCGGGAGCGGCCTCTTCCTTGCCGCCTCCGCGGTGTTCTTCGTCCGCTCGGTGGGCCTGACGCCCGTCGAGGTGGGCACCGGACTGGCCATCGCCGGCTTCGTCGGCTTCCTGACGACGGTGCCGATCGGTTCGGTGGCCGACCGGTTCGGCGCCCGGCGCACCTTGATCGTGCTCCAGCTCTGGCGGGCCGGCGGATTCGCCGCGCTGTGCCTGGTGCACGGTCCGGTCGGCTTCACGATCGTCTCGTCCTGCCTGGCCGCGGCGGAGGCCGCGACCCAGCCGATGACGCAGGCCGTGGCCTCCGCGACGGTGGCCGGTACCGACCGCACGCGCACCATGGCGATCATCCGTACGGTGCGCAACGTCGGCTTCTCCGTGGGTGCGCTGCTCGCGGCGCCGCTGCTGGCGGCCGACAGCATCTGGGCCTACCGGAGCATCGTCCTCACCACGGCCGCCGTCTTCGTCGTCTCGGCGCTGATGCTCACCCGGCTGCGCGTCGGCGGTGCCGACGCGGTCCAGCGCAAGGTCGGTCCGCTGGCCGCGCTCAAGGACTTCCGGGACTGGCGGTATCTGCTGCTGGCCGGGCTGAACGGCGTGCTCAACCTGCATGTGACGATCCTGGCGGTGGGCATCCCGCTCTGGGCCATCGGCTCGACGTCGATGCCGGCGGGACTGCTGCCCGCCCTGATCCTGATCAACACCCTGATGTCGATCGCGCTCCAGGTCCCCATCGCGCGGGCGGCCGAGACCGTGGGCGGCGCGGCCCGCGCGCTGCGTCTGGGCGGCCTCGCGATGGTCCTGTGCTGCGTCGCGCTCGCGGCCGCCGCGGGGCCCGCCTCCGCGTGGGCGGCGGCCGGGGTCCTGGTCGTGGCCTGCCTGCTGCTGACGTTCGGAGAGATGTGGCAGGCCACGGGCGGCTGGGAACTCTCCTACGCCTACGCCCCCGAGGACCGTAAGGGCGTCTATCTCTCGGTCTTCAGCCTGGGCGGCACCGGCCAGCGCATCGTCGGCCCCGCTCTCGTCACCTCCGTGGTGATCGCGGCGGGCCCGGCGGGCTGGCTGGGCCTCGCGGTCGTGTTCGGCCTGGCCGCCGTTCTGGTCACTCCCGTGACCCGCAGGCTGCGGGTCACTCCCCCGGTGGAAGAAGGACTCGCCTCATGAACGACCCCAGGGATCTGCTGCTCGTCGGCATCGGCACGATGGGCCGCCCCTACCTCGACGCGGCGGCTCGGCTCGGACTGCGGGTGCGCGCCGTGGAGTCGGCCGCAGCCTGGGAGAACCGGCCGGTCGATCTCGCCGAGCGTTTCCACCGCGTCGAGGGCGGCCAGGACGAATCCTGGGCCAGGGGAGTGTCCGAGGCCGTCGCCGAGCGGCGGCCGGACGGTCTGGTGGCCTTCGCCGAGCCCCATGTGATCTCGGCGGCGCTCGCCCAGGACCGCCTGGACCTGCGCGGCCCCTCCCTCCACGCGGCGGTGATCTCCCGCAACAAGGCATTGCAGCGGGCGACGTTCGGCGCGTACGGAGTGCCGCAGCCGGAGTATCTTCAGGTCTCCTCCGTCGACCGGGCCCGCGCGTGGATGCTGGAGCGGCTGCCCGTGGTAGTGAAGCCGTTGACGCTCGTCGGAAGCGAGGGCGTCGAGCTGGTCCGTACCGAGGCGGCGGCCGAGGACGTCATCGCGCGCCGCTCCGGCGAGGGTGCGGTGCTCGTCGAAGAGGCCGTCGGGGGACCGGAGTACAGCTGGGAGGCGCTGGTCCGGGACGGCGAGGTGCTGTTCGAGAACGTCACCGCGAAGGAGACCACCGCTCCGCCGTACTTCGTGGAACTGTGCCACCGCGTCGGCCATGTCTTCGAGCCGGCGCTCGCGGACCGGGTCACCTCCCTCACCAGATCCGTGCTCGACGCGATCGGGATGCGGACGGGCCTGGTCCACCTGGAGTTCAAGGTGGGCACGCGCGGCCCGGTGCTGATCGAGATCGCGGTGCGCACGCCCGGCGACTACCTGCCGGACGCGATCGGTCTGGCGTACGGCTTCGACCTGTACGAAGCCGTACTCCGGATCTCCCTGGGGCTGACCCTGGAGGGTGTGGTGAACAGCCGCCCGGTGTCCTGGTCCGCCACGGTCTTCCCGACGGCCGCGCCCGGCACGATCACGGAGATCACCGGGGTACCGGAGGCGCTCGAACACCCGGACGTCGTACGGGTCCGGCTGCGCAAGGGAGTCGGCGACACCGTGCTGCCCCTGACCTCCTCGTCCCAGCGGATGGGCCATGTCCTGATCAACGCCTCCTCGCCGGAAGAGCGCGAGAAGGCCCTGTTGCATGTGCGTGACAGCCTGCTGATTCATGTCGCGCAGAACTGATTTCGGAGGAAAACGTGGTGAACTCATCGACCGTCGGCGTCGCCCAGTCGTCCGAGGACCTCATCGGTGACACCCCGCTCCTGAAGCTGCGCCTCGACGGGCTGCCCGCCGACACCGACACACTGGCGAAGCTGGAGGCGGCCAACCCGCTCTCCAGCATCAAGGACCGGGTCGCGCTGTTCATGATGCGGGCCGCCGAGGAATCCGGTGCGTTGCGGCCCGGCGCGACCGTCATCGAGTCGACGTCGGGCAACACGGGGATCGCGCTGGCCTCGCTGGCCGCCGCACGCGGTTACCCGTGCCGGATCGTGCTGCCCGACAACGCCTCCCGAGAACGCGTCCTGACCCTGCGGATGCTGGGGGCCGAGGTCGAGTTCACCGACCACACCCTGGGCTTCGCCGGCTGTGTGGAGCGCGCGGCGCAGCTGCACGCGGGGACACCGGGGTCCTGGTACGCGCGACAACACGAGAACCCCGACAACGTGCGGGCCCACTACGAGTCCACCGGACCCGAGATCTGGCGGGACACCGGAGGCCGTATCGACCACCTGGTGTGCACCGTGGGCACCGGCGGCACCCTCACCGGCATCGCCCGCTTCCTGCGCGAGCGCAATCCGGACCTCAAGGTCGTCGCCGTCGAGCCGGAGGGTTCGGCGCTGCTGTCGGGAGGCCCGCCGGGCCCCCACCGCATACCCGGCCTCAACGGCGGCTTCATCAGCCCGGTCACCGACACCAGCCTCATCGACGAGGTCATCATGGTCTCCGACAAGGACGCCGCGGCCACCACCCGGGCCATCGCCGCCACCAGCGGTCTCCTCGTCGGCGTCTCCTCGGGCGCCGCGGCGTACGGCTGCGTCGAACTGGCCCGTCGCCACGACCTGTCGGGTGCCACCGTCGTGACGGTCTTCCCCGACACCGGGGAGCGGTACCTCAGCTGGTGGCCGGCCGAGGCCGAGCCGGCCGGATGAGAGGCGCGAGAGGACTGCGCCGCCGGGTGCGGGAGACACTGGACGTCGTCGTCGCCCGTGATCCCTCGATCCGCTCCCGGAGCGAGGCGCTGCTGCATCCCACCCCGATGGCGCTCGTCGGACACCGCACGGGCAACTACCTCTACCGGAACCGTTGTTACCGTTCCGCGCGGCTGATCTGCCTGGTGACCAGGGTGCTCACCGGCGGTATCGAGATCCACCCGGGCGCGCAGATCGGGCGCCGCTTCTTCATCGATCACGGCTGTGGCGTGGTGATCGGGGAGACGGCCGTCATCGGTGACGACGTATCGCTGTTCCACCAGGTCACGCTCGGCTCCACCGGCTGGTGGCAGGACCGCGAGCGGGACCCGGCGGGCACCGGCAGGCGTCATCCGCGGCTCGGCAACGGCGTGACGGTGGGCGCCGGGGCCACGCTGCTGGGGCCGATCACCATCGGCGACGACGCCCTGATCGGCGCGCTGTCGCTCGTCCTGGACGACGTACCCAAAGGCGCACGCGTACGGGTTTCGGGAGCCCGGACCTCCACCGCCACACCCCCACCGACACTCCTTCCCGAGAATGGAACGGACCGATGAACCCCGAACGGACCCTGTTGCTCGTCGGCGCCACCGACGAGACCGTCACCAAGGCCAAGGCGCTCGGCCTGCACGTCCTGCTGCTCCAGCACCCCACCAAGATCACCCCGGAGCAGGAGCGCCTGGCCGATCTCGTGCGGGTCGTGGACTACACGCGCTGGGACCTGGTGGAACCCATCGCCCGCGAACTGCACGAGGCGCCCGGCTTCGCCGCCGCGCTCTCCCTGACCGAGCCGGGCCTGGAGGGAGCCGCGTCGGTCAACGACCTGTTCGGTCTCGGCGGCACCGGCCACGAAGTCGCACTGAGGTTCCGCGACAAGGGAGTGATGCGCCGCCATTTCGCTGCCCTGGAACCCGATGCGGTCCGCTCGGCGCCGCTGCGCGACCGCGAGGACCTCTCCCTGTTCGGCGGCCGCCACGGCTACCCGTTCATCGTCAAGCCGACCGACGCCACCGCGAGCATCGGGGTGCGCCGGGTCGACGGTCCCGCGGACATCGACCGGGTGTGGGACGAGGTGCGCAGGCTCTCCGGCACGCGGACCGACCGGGTCACGACGCTCTTCGTCCTGAAGGACTTCATCATGGAGGAGTACCTGGACGGCCCCGAGTACAGCGTGGAGTCCTTCAGCTTCGGGGGCCGCCATGTCGTCGTGGCGGTCACCGAGAAGTTCACCGACCCGGCCCACTGCGCCGAACTGGGCCACGCGATGCCCGCCCGGCTGCCGTCCGGTACGGAGGAGACGGTACGGGAGAGCGTGAGCCGCTTCCTCGACCGGATCGGCTACCGGGACGGCGTCTCCCACACCGAGATACGGATCGGCGAGAAGGGCCCGAGGGTGATCGAGAGCCACAACCGGGTCGCGGGTGACGCCATTCCGGACCTCGTCAGGAGCGCGTACGGCATCGACCTGATGACCCTCGCCCTCGGGTGGCCGTTCGGGCTGGCCGACGAACTGCCCGACCGGCCGGTGGCACGGGCCGGGGCCAGTGTGCGGGTTCTGGTGGGGGAGCCCGGGCGCGTGGAGTCGGTCGACGGCGTGGCGGAGGCGCTGCGCCAGGAGGGTGTGATCGACGTACGGATCAGCGCCGAGCCCGGTGACACGGTCCGTCCCGTCCGGGACAACTGGGACCGGCTCGGCCTGGTGGCGGTGGCGGGCCCCGACACGGCGGCGGCCGTCCGGCGGGGGGCGGAGGTCATCTCCGACACGATCAGGGTGCGGGTGCTGGGCGATGACGGCCGGGCGGGCCTGGCCGGGGTGGCGCAGGTGACGGAGCGGACGGTGGAGTCGGCATGAGCGTCCTCATCCTGCACCGCAACCCGTTCGGGCCGTTCCCCTACCGGGACTGGCTGGCCGGCCACACCGGCGACGTGGTCGTCCTGGCGGCCCGCGACAAGATCGAGCTGTCCGGCGAGGACGTGCCGGAAGACGACCTCGGCTACACCCACCTGGAGATATTCGACGACTTCGACGACGCGGCCGTCATGACCCGGGCGCTGGCACTGGCCGAGAAGTTCGGCACCACCCACGTCGTCGCCCTGCACGAGGCGGATGTGGTCCGCGCCGCCGAACTCCGCGAACGCCTCGGCCTGGACGGGGCCTGGACCGCGGACGTCCGACCGTTCCGGGACAAGGCTCTGATGAAGGAGCGCGCGCTGCGGGCCGGCCTGGAGGTCGCCCCGCACATCGTGGCGTCCACTGCCGGGGAGGTCCATGACTTCGCCGGCCGGCACGGATTCCCACTGGTGTTCAAGGAGCGGGCCGGGTTCAACTCCGTAGGACTGCGCATCCTCGGGGACGAGGACGAACTGGCGGACTGCGTCCGGGAGGAGTTCTCGGGGCCGCCGCGCGACGACGTGCTGCTGGAGGCGTTCGTCCCGGGCCGGATGTGCCACATCGACGGGCTGGTGACCGGCGGCCGGGTCGCGGCGGCCTGGCCTTCCCAGTACCAGTACGATCTGTCCTCGTTCGCGGCCGATCCCGGACCGCGCGTCGACGTGACGCTCGATACCGACGACCCGCTCACCCCCCGGCTGCTGGACCTGGCCGACCAGGTCCTGGCGGCGCTGAAGCCGCAGGACTCCCGGCTGCGCGATCACGCGTTCCACGCGGAGGTCTTCCACACCCCGGACGGGCGGCTCGTCCTGTGCGAGATCGCCTGCCGGTCCGGCGGCGCGAAGATCCGGGAGGTGTTCCTGACGCTGTTCGGCATCCACCTCGCCGAGTACGTGACCCGAGCGGAAGCGGGCCTGCCGCTTCCCGGGTACGAGGACGGCGCGGGCGACGGGCCGCTGCCCCGGCCGCGCTGCATGTCCGGCCAGGTGCTCACGATGAAGCGGCCGGGTCTGGTGCGTTCGTTGCCCGCGATGCCCGAGGACTCCTGGGTGGAGGGCTTCTGGCTCTTCGCCGAGCCGGGCCAGGTGATCGCTCCCGCCTCGGGGTCGGCGGACTTCCTGACCGCGGCGGTGGTCTCGGCGCCCACCCGGGTCGAGTGCGAGCGCAGGCTGCGTGAACTCGGCGCCCGCGTGCAGGCCCAGACGGACATCGTGGGTGCTCCGTGAGGAAGCCTTCGAGCCACGTCAGGTACATGGTCGGGATGGTGGTCGACGCCACCGGCAGCGGCATGTACCTCCCACTGTCGCTGCTGTACTTCCACCACGTCACCGGGCTGCCGATCACCCAGATCGGCGCCATCATGACCTCCGCCGCGGTGGTCGGCCTGGTGAGCAACCCGGCCGCCGGGATGCTCATCGACCGGTTCGGCGCCCGCACCGTCGTCATCGGCGGGTACGTGGTGCGCGCCGCCGGGTTCTGCGTCTACCCGTTCGTGGACAACGGGACGGTCATGTTCGCGGCGGTTCTGCTGGTCGGGCTGGGGGACATGTCCTTCCCGCCGGCCATCCAGTCCTTCGTGGCCGAGATCGCGCAGGGAACCGACCGGGACAAGCTGCTCGCCGCGCAGCGCAGCCTGCGCAACGCCGGTATGGGCGTGGGCGGACTGCTCGCGGGTGCGGCCCTGGCGCTGGGCAGCGACTCCGCGTACTACCTGATCGTGCTCTCCGTGGCCGTCGGCTACCTGGTGGCCGCCGCGTTCATCCGGACGATTCCCACCGACCGGGCGGCCCCGCCGGCCGGCGCCCGGGTCACCCGCAAGGGCGGCTATCGGCTGGTGGCCCGCAACCGGCCGTTCATGGCTCTGTCCCTGCTGAACGTGCCCACCGCCTTCGGGTACATGGTGCTTTCGGTGAGTCTCCCGGTCTACCTCACCCAGGAACTGGGCGCGTCGAAGTCCCTGGTGGGTGTCCTGTACGCGGTGAACACCGTGGGTATCGCGCTCCTGCAGATTCCGGTCACCCGGAGACTGGGCGCGTATCGCAGGACCCGGGCCGTGGCGCTGGGCGGGGCGGTCTTCGCCGTCTCCTTCGGCATCTTCGCGGTGCTCGACGCCTTCCCTGCCGGCACCGCTGTGATCGTCGGCGTCTTCGCCGCCACCATGGTCTTCACCGCGGGGGAGCTGTTCCACGGAGCCACGGCGTCGGCCCTGGTGGCGCACACGGCACCGGAGGAGACCCGCGGCCGTCATCTGGCGGTCTACCAGCTCTCCTGGGCGGTCCCGATCGCCCTCGCCCCGGCGGTCCTGACCGCCCTGATGGCCGTGTCCGCGATCGGCATGTGGCTGCTCCTGGCGGCCGGTGTGGCCGTGTCCGCGCTGGGTGTGCTCCGTCTGGAACGGCACCTGCCGGAGCCGGCGGTGCATCCGCGGCCGAAGGCCGAGCCGACCGGAGAGCGGTTCCCGGTGGAGTCCTGAACCGCCGGGTTCACCGACGGGCCGGTCCTGAACGAGCGGCCCCGAAAGATGTGTTCACCTCGAAAGGCCGCCCCGGTGGGCAACCGGTGGCGGCGATATTCACGGAAAGGTTGCGTGAGCCCGATGGGAGTTTCCAGTTGGCTGGTCCTGGGGGACGAGGACCCGGAGTACGCCCTGGCCGAGGCGGCCGGGCAGAGCGGCCTGGTCAGCCAGTTGCGCCCGTTGATCGTCGAGCTGAGCGCCCCCGGCGACCTGGTATTCGACCCGTTCGCCGGATGGGGGACGACGCTGGTGGCGTGCGCGGCCGAGGGCCGGCGGGGGGTCGGGCTGGAGATCAACGAGTCCCGCGCCGAGGAGGCCCGCCGGCGGGTCGAGTCCTGCCCCGGGCAGCGGATGCTGTGGGGGGACGCCCGCAAGCCGCCGCTGGAGCAGGGTTCGGTGGACCTGGTCCTGTGTGACCTCCCCTATTTCGGCACCGACCTGGACGTCGAGGCCGCGGGGACGGGCCAGATGTACGCGCTGCGCGACTACGACGACTACCTGAGCGCACTCGACGAGACGTTCGCCGCCATCGCCGGGGTGATGCGGCCGGGTGCGTACGCGGTGATCGCTGTCCAGAACCGCCGGGTGGCGGGCACCTTCGTGCCGCTTGCCTGGGACGCCTCGCGTGTGCTGGGCCGTCACCTGACGCTCGGTGACGAGCGTGTCCACCTCTACGAGCGGAAGGTGGGCGGCGACGACCCGATGCTGTCGAACCGTTCGCACGAGTACCTCCTGATGGCCGTGAAGCCCGCTCCGTAGCAACGGAACGGCCCCGGCTCGACGGAGCCGGGGCCGCTGTCCGAGGTGTCCGCCAGGAGCGGTGTCAGGCCTTTGAACCGACGAAGCGGCCGGCGACGTCCAGCACGATGTCGTTGGCCTCGGGCTCGCCGATGGTGACCCGGGCCCCCTCTCCGGGGAAGGCCCGCACCCGCACCCCCGCCGTCGCGCAGGCTTCCGCGAAGTCCTCGGTGTCCGCGCCCAGCGGCAGCCACACGAAGTTGGCCTGCGAAGGCGGGACGGGGAGCCCGGCCTCGCGCAGCCCGTCCTGCACGCGCTCGCGCTCCTTGACCAACTCATCGACTCGCTCCAGCAGTTCGGCCTCGGCAGCGAGCGAGGCCACGGCCGCGCTCTGCGCCAGGGCGCTGACGCCGAACGGAACGGACGACTTTCGTATGCGGGCCGCGACCGGTTCGTGGCAGACCGCGAAACCGACCCGCAGGCCGGCCAGGCCGTACGCCTTGGAGAAGGTGCGCAGCACGATCAGCCGGGGGCGGTCCCGGTAGAGTGAGATGCCGTCCGGGACGGCCTGTGGGTCACGGACGAACTCCTGGTAGGCCTCGTCCAGGACGACGAGCACATGACCGGGGAGCTGGTCCAGGAAGTGTTCCAGCTCCGCTCGGGCGACGACGGTGCCCGTGGGGTTGTTGGGGTTGCAGACGATCACCAGCCGGGTCCGGTCGGTCACCGCCCGGGCCATCGCGTCCAGGTCGTGCCGGTGTCCCGACCGGAGCGGCAGCTGTACGGAGGTGCCGCCGTACAACTGAGTGAGGTGCGGGTACGCCTCGAACGAGGGCCAGGCGTACACGACTTCACCGCCTGCCTCGCCCAGGACGGAGTGCAGGAGGTGGGCGGTGACCCCCACCGAGCCGACGCCGATGGCCAGGTGGGCGGCGGGCACGGAGAGATGCTCGGACAGCGCACCGGCCAGCTCGGTGACGAAGCGGTCGGGATAGCGGTTTATCCGGCCGCTTTCCTTCTCGATCAGGTCCCGGACCGAGGGGAGGGGCGGAAAGGGATTCTCATTGGCCGACAGGGAAAAAGGCAGCACGCGACACCTTCCGACACCGAAGGGCGCGGAACCGGAATCCGGGTCACGCGCGCTGCGGCGTATGCGTGGGTATGAGGAATGCGCGCCTGCATCCGAGGAATTGACAACTCGGGGGCGTCGCTGCCGCAAT
This sequence comes from Streptomyces sp. NPDC091289, assembly GCF_044757365.1. NCBI lineage: Bacteria > Bacillati > Actinomycetota > Actinomycetes > Kitasatosporales > Streptomycetaceae > Streptomyces > Streptomyces sp. NPDC091289. Next base: position 183,015 of record NZ_JBIVUT010000005.1, on the reverse strand, counting down.
CATACGAGGCGACTCCGCGCCCCGCAAGATTCTCCCGACAAGGCATCGCGTCCCCGTGCGGGCGGCGCGGGCCCCGGCGGTGCCGGTCAGGGAGAAGGACTGGTCCCGGCGGGTGTTCCGGCTGTCTCGGCACGTGCCATCAGGTAGCCGAGCTGGAGTCTGTGCTGTGCGGAGTAGGAGTCCTTGAGCCGCGCTATGTGGGACTGCAGCGTCCGCAGGCTGAGCCCCAGGCGGCGGGCGATTTCCCGGTCGGAGCGTCCTTCGATGAGCAATTTGCATATGGCCTCCCGCATATCAGGAATGACTTCTGTGGCGGCGTCGGCAGCTCGGACGGGGAGGAACGGGTAGGGCTCGGCCCGGTCCCAGGCCCGCTCGAACATGTCGGTCAGAAATCTCACGACGGCGGGCTCCGTGGCGATCACCATCACGGTGCGGTCGGCGCTGGCGGGTATGAAGGCCATGCGCTGGTCGACGATGATCAGGCGGTCGAAGAACTCCGCGAGCGTCCTGACCTGCCCGCCGTATCCGGCGACCGTTCGCACGTACTCCTTGGTCGGCTCGTCGAACCGGGTGCTGTGCTGGTAGAGGGTGCGCATGGACACCCCCGCGTCGATCTGCTTGCGTACCCCGTCCAGCGCCTTGTCCAGGACGACGCTGGGGCGCGGCCCGTCCGGCTGGGCCGTGAGGATCTCCTTCCTTGCCCCGTCCACGACCTCCTGGATCGCCGCGCCGATCTCCGGCAGTCCGTGGACGTAGGTGAACCCGGGGTCGGCGTGCGCTCCGGGCGGCGAGGGCTGCCATGCCGGCGGGGTGCCGGACGCGGCCTCGGACGTGAGGGCGCGAGAGAGTTCGGTAAGTGTCTCGGCCAGACGCAGCATGGTTTTCCCATGGCCGGATGCCAATGTGGCGCCGGGCTCGTCGCGGGACGCGCGGGCGAGATGCTCCGCGGCCTCGGAAGCGACGTCCGGCAGTCCTCTTGTGGTGCCCTTTGATCCCATTTGAATCCCCCGTTTCATGGCATTGCACTGACCCGAAGTATCCGTGATCCCACCTCGACACTCCAAGGGTGTCAGGCTTATTTCCAGATCATACGATTGCGCAGTCTGGCTGGAAAGAGACCCTTTCGGGACGCCGCCTGCGCCGCTCCTGCTCTGTCGCTGGTCACCGTCAAAGGGGACCAGGCATTCCGCTTAGGTAATTCACGCAGCGTTCACTCCTCGCTCGTCGGCCATGGCATGGCCGACGAGCGGCTCGGAGAGCAGACCTATGTCCTGGGGGGACTTCATGTTGGTTCGGTCGGCATCTGTTCGATTGGTGCACAGTGCACTCGTTGCTGCATTCGCCCTGGTCGCCGGCGGCTCCGTCGTCGCGACGGGCGGTGCCGGTGGCGTCGCAGGGAAAGCGGTTCAGGCATCGGCCACCCACGACATCGGGTGGAACGGGATACACCCCTAGGGCTCGTGAATCCGCCCGCGCCGTTCCGGTCCTATCTGTACATCCGTCCCACGTCACGCGGAGATCGATACGTGAACACCAGATATGTGGAACTCTCCATCATCGGGGCCGGGCCCCGCGGTGTGTCCGTACTGGAGCGGCTGTGCGCCCAGGAGCGGAAGTCACCGTCATGCGAACGGCTGACCGTCCATGTCGTCGACCCCGAGGCGCCCGGCGCCGGTGCGGTCTGGCGTACCGGGCAGTCCCGGCACCTGCTGATGAACACCGTCGCCTCCCAGGTCACCGCCTTCACCGACGCCAGCGTGACCATGGTGGGCCCGATCGAGGAGGGGCCGAGCCTCTACGAGTGGGCCCAGCGCCTGCTGTCCGGGAGCGAGATCCTGTCCGGCGGACCGGACAGCACCGCCCTGTCCGAAGCCCGCGCCCTGGGCCCCGACACATATCCGACCCGGGCCTTCTACGGCCGCTACCTGGAATGGGTCTTCCGGCGCCTGGTCGCCACCGCACCTGCCCATGTCACCGTCCGGGTGCACGCCTCGCGCGCCGTCGCCCTCCACGGTGAGCCGGACGCCCGAGGCGCGCAGGAGGTTCTGCTCGCCGACGGTACCCGGCTGACCGGGCTGGACGCGGTGGTGCTCGCCCAGGGCCACGTGGCGGCCCTGCCGACCCGCACCGAGGCCGAACTGGCCCGCTTCGCGGCCCGCCACGCGCTGACCTACCTGCCGCCCGCCAACCCGGCGGACGTCGACCTCGGCGCCGTCCGACCCGGCCAGCGCGTCGTGATGCGGGGGATGGGGCTCAACTTCTTCGACTACACGGCCCTGTTCACGCTCGGCCGCGGCGGCTCCTTCGTCCGCGAGGGGGACCAGCTGGTGTACCGGCCGTCCGGTGAGGAGCCACTGCTGTACGCCGGTTCCCGGCGCGGCATCCCCTACCACGCCCGCGGCGAGAACGAGAAGGGCGCGCACGGCCGGTACTTCCCGCGGCTGCTGACCGCCGAGCGGGCGCTCGCGCTGCGCGAGCGGGCCCGCGACGGCGACTGGGTGTACTTCGGTGCCGACCTGTGGCCGCTGATCACCAAGGAAGTGGCGAGCGTCTACTACGCGGCGCTCCTCACCGCGCGCGGTGAGGACGGCGCCGCCTTCGCCGACAGCTACCTGTCCGCCGAGCCCGGCCCTCAGGAGGAGCGGCTCCTGTCCGGAGCCGGTATCGGCCCTGCCGACCGGTGGTCCTGGGAACAGGTGGAACGGCCGTACGCCGCACAGGACTTCGCGGACCACGCCGACTACCGCAGCTGGCTCCTGGAGTACCTGCGCGCCGACGTGGCCCACGCCCGCCTCGGCAATGTCTCGGGGCCGCTCAAGGCCGCGCTCGACGTGCTGCGGGACCTCCGGAACGAGATAAGGCTCGCCGTGGACCACGGCGGGCTCGAAGGCAACTCGCACCGCGACGAACTCGAGGGCTGGTACACACCGCTCAACGCGTACCTGTCGATCGGCCCGCCCGCCTCCCGCATCGAGGAGCTGATCGCGCTCATCGAGGCCGGCATCGTCGTGCCGACCGGGCCCGGGATGCGCGTCGAGACCGTGGAGGACGAGGACGGGGCGGCGTTCACCGTCGTGCCCTCGGAGTTCCCCGGGGGCAGCCTGCGGGCCACGGCGCTCATCGAGGCACGGCTGCCCGAGCCCGACCTGGCCCGTACCGCGGACCCGCTCCTGCGCAGCCTGCTCGACACCGGGCAGGCCGCCCCGTACCGCATAGCCGGTGAGTGCGGCACCCGCTACACGACCGGTGGGCTCGCGGTGACCGAGCGGCCCTACCGACTGCTGGACGCCGAGGGCCGCCCGCATCCCCGGCGCTTCGCCTACGGGGTGCCCACCGAGTCCGTGCACTGGGTCACCGCCGCCGGAATCCGGCCGGGCGTCGGCTCGGTGACGCTGGAGGACTCCGACGCCATCGCGGCGGCCGTCCTGGCGCTGCCGCCCGCGCGCAAGGTCCGTGGAGAGGCCAGGGCCCAGGCCCGGCCCCGGGCCGCGGCCTCGGCCCAGGACGTCACGGAGTCGGTCGACTCCGGCCTGCTCTCGCCCGTCCGGGCCGGCACCCCCGTCGAAGCTGCGACCAGCGACCGGGCCTGGCTCCAGGCCATGCTCGACGCTGAGGCGGCGCTGGCCCGCGCCCAGGCCGGGCTCGGCACCCTGCCGGCCTCCGCCGCCTCGGCGATCACCGCCGCCGCGCGGGCCGACCGGCTCGATATCCGCGCCCTCGCCGTCGCCTCCCGCGAGTCGGCCAACCCCGTCGTGGGCCTGGTCGCCGCTCTCACCGAGGTGGTCGAGGCCACGGCCCCCGAGGCGGCCGAGTACGTTCACCGCGGCTCCACCAGCCAGGACATCTTCGACACCGGTGCGATGCTGGTGGCCTCCCAGGCCCTGAAGGGCATCATCGCCGACCTGCACCGCACGGCCGACGCCTTCGCGCTGCTCGCGACGGAGCACCGGGACACGCCGCAGGCCGGGCGCACCCTCGCACTGCACGCCGTGCCCACCACGTTCGGCCTCAAGGCCGCCGGCTGGCGATACCTCGTCCTCGACTCCGCGGCCCGGCTGACCCGGGTCCGGGACGAGCTGCCGGTCTCCCTGGGCGGCGCGGCCGGCACGCTCGCGGGCTACCTGGAGTACGCCACGATCGGCGGGCCCGCAACGGCCGGGGACGCGGCTCCCGAAGGCACCGCGCCCGCAACCACAGCATCCGACAGCGTGACCCGCGGCGACTACGCCGACCAGCTCACCGCTGCCTACGCCCGGGAGACCGGCCTCACCGCACCCGTGCTGCCCTGGCACTCGCTGCGCACCCCCCTCGCCGACCTCGGTGCCGCGCTCGCGCACACCGCCGCGGCGCTCGGCAAGATCGCCCTCGACGTGCAGGTACTCGCCCGTACCGAGATCGCCGAGGCCACCGAGCCGGGCCCGGCCGGGCGGGGCGCCTCGTCCGCGATGCCGCACAAGCGCAACCCCGTCCTGACCACCCTGATCCGGTCCGCCGCACTACAGGTGCCGGCGCTGGCCACGGTGCTGACCCAGAGCCTGACCACCGAGGACGAGCGCTCCGCCGGGGCGTGGCACGCCGAATGGTTCCCGTTGCGCGAGTGCCTGCGGCTCACCGGTGGAGCGGCCCATACCGCGGTCGAGCTGTCGGAAGGGCTCCAGGTCAGTCCGGAGCGGATGCGGATCAACCTCGGCCTCACCGGCAGCCGGATCGTCTCCGAGCGGATCGCCGCCGCCCTCGCCCCGACTCTGGGCAAGGTGGCCGCCAAGCAGCTGCTGACCCGGGCCTCCGCCCGCGCCGACCGGGACGGCCTTGAGCTCGGCGCCGTATTGGCGCAACTCCCGGAACTGGACGGCGTCTTCAGTGCGGACGTCCTGGCCGGCCTGCTCGACCCCGCCCGGTACACCGGTGTGGCGGGCTCACTCGTCGACCGATCGCTGCGCAGAGGCAGGACCGCGTGACCGACACCATCAGCACCACCTTTCCCGGACCCACCGTTCCCGGACCCGGTGAGGCCGGGGCCACCCCGCGACCGCGGCCGGCGGCGCAGCAGCCCGACTGGCCCGACCGGCCCGTGCTGCGCGCCGTCACCGAGGAACTCGCCGCCCTGCCGGGCCTGGTGCTCGCCGAGGAGTGCGACCGGCTGACGGACCGACTGGCCGCCGTGGCACGCGGCGAGGCCGTGCTGCTCCAGGGCGGCGACTGTGCCGAGACTTTCGACGGGGTGACCGAGGAGCACGTACGCGGCATCTTCGGCACGCTGGCCGAGATGCGGGCCTTGATCGCCGAGGGTGCGCGGCTGCCCGTGGTGCAAGTGGGCCGGATCGCCGGCCAGTACGCCAAGCCCCGCTCCAGCCCGTGGGAGACCCGGAACGGGGAGACCCTGCCCGCCTACCGGGGCGACCTGGTCAACGGTCTGGCCTTCACCTCCCGGTCCCGCACCCCGGACGCCGGGCGCCTGCGCCTCGGGTACCGCGTCTCGGCGACCACGCTCAATCTGCTGCGTGCTCTCGCGGCGCGGCGGGACGGCGAGTTCTGGACCAGCCACGAGGCGCTGGTCCTGGAGTACGAGAGGGCGCTGACCCGCGAGACCCCCTCGGGTGTCTACGACCTCTCCGCCCATCTGGTGTGGGTCGGCGAGCGCACTCGCCAACCGGACGGTGCCCACCTCGACTTCGTTGCGGGCATCCGCAATCCGGTGGCGGTGAAGCTCGGACCCACCACCACGGCCGACGAGGCCCTGACGATGGTGGACCAACTCGATCCGGACCGCACGCCGGGCCGATTGACGTTCATCTCCCGCATGGGCGCGGACGCCGTACGCGACCGGCTGCCCGAACTGGTCTCCAAGGTGGAGGCATCGGGCGCCCGGGTGGTGTGGATGTGCGACCCGATGCACGGCAACACCTTCGTCATGCCGAGCGGCTACAAGACGCGGGACCTCGACCGGGTCATGGACGAGGTCCGGGGGTTCTTCGAGGTGCACGCCGGACTCGGTACCCATCCGGGAGGGCTTCACGTGGAGATGACGGGCGAGCCCGTCACCGAGTGCTTGGGCGGTACGCCGCCGGTCACCCCCGACGATGTCCCCATCCGCTACGAGACCGCATGCGATCCGCGACTGAACAGGCGTCAGTCCTTGGACCTGGCAAGGGTTCTGGCGGAACTGTATACAGAGCAACCACCCTGCAGGAGGTAACCATGGCAGCCTTGAAGGCCGCCGATTCGTTTCTGGCCATGCACGACCGTACGGACTCCGACGGGCCGCTGGTTATCCCCAACGTATGGGACGCGGGCAGTGCGCGCGCCTTCGCCGGGGCGGGGTTTCCCGCTCTCGCCACGTCCAGCGCCGCGATCGCGGCTTCGCTGGGGTACGCGGACGGGGGCGACACCCCTCCCGACGAGATGTTCGCCGCGATCGCCCGCATCGTGCGGTCGGTCGATGTCCCGGTGACCGCCGACATCGAGAACGGCTACGGACTGGCCCCGCAGGAGATCATCGACCGGCTGCTGGAAGCGGGTGCCGTCGGCTGCAACCTGGAGGACTCCGACCCGTCGGCGGGAGTGGTCAAGGACGCGCAGGAGCACGCGAACTGGCTCGCCGAGGTCAGTGTGGCCGCGGGTGACCGGATCGTTCTCAACGCCCGCATCGACACGTTCCTGTACGGGGACAGGTCCGTGGAGTCAGTGGTTCGCCGGGCCCGCCTCTACATCGAGGCCGGTGCCGATGTGATCTTCCCGATCCTGGCTCCGGCCGAGCTGCTGCCCGACATCGTGGTCTGCGTACCACGGCCGGTGAACGCTCTCCGGCTACCGGGCGGCGCGCCGCCGAAGGAGCTCGGCGCGCTGGGAGCGGCCCGCGTCACCTTCGGCGGCGCCCTGTACAGTCACGCCGTGGACGCGGCGCTGAACATGATCGAACGGTGACCGCGTGAACACGTCAGAACGGTGACCAGGGCGACAGGCGGCAGCGTGGCCGCCCGCTGAGGGCGGCCGGAGGCATGCGCCCCGGGCCCGTGCAACCAGGCCCGGGGAATCGGGCCGGGTGCAACCGGGCACGCCCACAGGGCATCCTTACTCACCGGGATCGCATACGCGGGCCCGGTCGGCAGGCACCTCGCCGCGCGGACCGGAGCCCGCCCGGGTGGGGAGTGGAATGAACAGGCCGTTGCGGCACATAGCCATCTTCTGCGGGCTGCTGGTGCTGGCCCTGCTGCTGCGGGCGAACTGGCTCCAGCACGTGGACCGCCAGGAGCTGGCCCAGCACGAGAACAACGCCCGGGTGCGGTTCGAACGGTTCTCCACTCCGCGAGGCGACATCATCGTCGGCGGCAAGGCGATCACCGGGTCGAAGGAGACCGAGAGCCGGGACTACGCGTTCCGCCGGACCTCCAAGGAAGGCCCGATGTACGCGCCCGTCACCGGTTACGCCTCCCAGGCCCGGGGCACCTCGCTGCTGGAGCGGACCTACGACAGCATCCTCAGCGGCCAGGACGACCGCTTCGCCTTCCGGCACGCCAAGGACGTCCTGACCGGCCAGCCCCGGCGCGGCGGCGACGTGATCACCACGATCGACGCCAAGGCGCAGAAGGCCGGCTACAAGGGGCTGACCGACCTGGGCGCCCGGGGCGCGGTCGTCGCCCTGGACCCGGGCACCGGCAAGGTGCTGGCCCTGGTCTCCACGCCCTCGTACAACCCGGAGGTCTTCGCCGGGATCTCGTTCAAGGAGAGCGACCGCTTCACGGCGCTGGAGAAGAAGAAGAGCAAGCCGCTGGCCAACCGCCCGCTCCGCGAGACGTACCCGCCCGGCTCCACCTTCAAGATCCTCACGGCCGCGGCGGCGCTGGAGCACGGCGTGGTCACCGATGTGGACGCCAGGACGGACGCGGTCTCGCCGTACCCGCTGCCGCTCTCCACGAACAAGATCGGCAGCGAGGCGGGTGACGCGGTCTGCAACAAGGCGTCCATGAAGACCGCCATGCAGTACTCCTGCAACAACGTCTTCCTCGACGCGGCGGCCGAGCTGGGCGAGGACCGGATGCGGGAGACGGCGGAGAAGTTCGGCTTCAACGAGGACGTCTACTCGGACGACTTCGGCGACCTGCTCGCCACGAAGAGCCTCTACCCGCCGAAGCTCGACAAGCCCGGCACGGCCCTCACCGGCATGGGCCAGGGCAGCCTCACCAGCACCCCGATGCAGATGGCGATGGTCACTGCGGCCCTCGCCAACGACGGCAAGCTGATGCAGCCCTACATCGTCGACGAGCTGCGCGGCCCGGACCTCTCCACGCTGGAGAAGAACGAGCCGGCGGAGATGAGCCAGGCCGTATCGCCCGAGACGGCGAAGAAGGTCCAGGAGATGATGGAGCACACCGCGAAGGAGGGCAGCGCCCAGCGCGCCCTGATCGACGGTGTCACGGTCGGCGGCAAGACGGGCACCGCCCAGCGCGGCGTGAACGTGCAGGACGAGGTCCCGTACGGCTGGTTCGTCAGCTACGGCAAGAAGGACGACGGCCGCTCGGTCGCGGTCGCCGTGTTCATCGACCCGACGGACATGGACATCTCCCGCTCCGACATCTCGGGCGGCCGGCTCGGCGCCCCGATCGCGAAGAGCGTGATGCAGGCGGTGCTGGGCGACTAGGGGGCGGCCACTCCAGCCCGTCCGGCTCACCCAGCCCGTCCGGCGTTTGAGGACGGACCCCTTGCTCAGGTGGGCGGGAGGCCGGCGAGGGACCTGGGGCACAGCACCCCTTTGCGGCACCCAGGTCCAGCCGAACGGTCCCGTCCTCAAACGCCGGACGGGCTGAAAGGCGCCCCCGACCGCAGCCGCTCCAGCAGATCCCCCTCCGCCCGCTCGGCCACCGGGTCCTCCCAGAACCGCACCGGTACGCCCCGCAGATGGCGGCCCCGCGGGTCCAGGATCTGGCCCGCCAGCTTCAGCGGCCACAGGGTCACCGCCCGGTCGGCGATGGTGAGTTCGGGGAAGCGGGCGCCGAGCCGGGCCTCGAACGCGGCGATGTCCTCCGCCGAGCGCAGCCAGACCGTGAGCAGCAGGTTGTGGGGGCCGGACAGCGAGGCGCACAGCCGCGTCTCGCGCATCCCGATCAGCTGCGAGGCGATCCGGGCGGTGTCCCCGGGTGGGGCGATGCCCCACATCGTGACGGAGACCGGCCAGCCGGAGAGATAGCGGGCGACCTCGCAGCGGTAGACGAGGGCGTCCTCGCGGTGCATGCGCTCCAGCCGCCGCCGGACCGTGCTCGCGCTCACCCCCGTACGTTCCGCGAGGCGGGCGGCCGGCTGGCGGCAGTCCTCGGCGAGCAGCATGCACAGCCGGGTGTCCAGCTCGTCCGGGGACGGCAGGCCGCGCCGGGGCCCCGGGTGCGGGCGGTCCCTGGTCAGGGCTGACCGGCCGTCCGGGTCCAGCCGGTCGAGCCGCCAGCGGCTGCCCTCCGCGTGGACGGCGGTCGCGATCTGGGAGCGGGTGGCGGCGACGCCGGGCAGGGTGTCAAGGCGGAAGCCCACGTAGCGGGCCAGGGCGGACTGGTCGGGGAAGGCCGCGGTGAGGATCAGGTCCCGGGAGCCGGTGACGTGGTCGACGGTGATCAGGTGCGGGTCGTCCGCGATCTCGACCGCCACGTCGTGCAGAGCGCCCGCCGCGCAGTCCACCTCGATGAACGCGACGATCGGCACGGCGGGCCCCACCGCGACCGAGTAGCAGCTCAGCCAGGCGTGACCGGCCTCGGTCAGCCGGTTCCAGCGGCGGGCGGCGGTCGAGGCGTCGACCCCGAGCACCTTGCCGATCTGCTGCCACTCGGCCCGGGGCGAGGTCTGGAGCGCGGTGATGAGGAGGTAGTCCAGCTCGTCGAGGACGGGCTCCGGCCCGTCGGCAGCGTCGGCGGTGGCGGATTCCTGCGTCGAGGGCGCCATCCGTGCACCTTTCCTGCGGACGATCATGAGCTGAGGGGGGTGCTCCGCACCATACGCCCATGCCTTCGCTGCCCGACGCCCACGCCATGTCCTTGCTGCCCGACGCCCACGCCATCGCCGCCGACCTCACCGCCCTGCGCCACGCCCTGCACCGCGAACCCGAACTCGGCCTCGACCTCCCCCGTACCCAGGCCAAGGTCCTCGCCGCCCTGGAGGGCCTCGGCCTGGAGATCACCCTCGGCACGGCCCTCAGCTCCGTCACCGCCGTCCTGCGCGGCGGCCGGCCCGGGCCCGCCGTCCTGCTGCGCGGCGACATGGACGCACTGCCCGTCCGGGAGGAGACCGGCCTCCCGTACGCCTCCGTCATCGACGGCCGGATGCACGCCTGCGGCCACGACCTCCATGTCACCGGCCTCGTCGGCGCCGCCCGGCTGCTGGCCGCCCGGCGCGCGGAACTGGCCGGGGACGTGGTGTTCATGTTCCAGCCCGGCGAGGAGGGCCAGGGCGGCGCGAAGCTCATGATCGATGAGGGCGTCCTCGATGCGGCGGGGGAGCGGGTCGTCGCCGCGTACGCCCTGCACGTCGTCTCCACCGGCGCTCCGACCGGCTTCGCCGCCACCCGGCCGGGCCCGATGCTCGCCGCCTCCGACGCGGTCCACGTCACCGTGCACGGCCGGGGCGGGCACGGCTCCTCGCCGCACTCCGCGACCGACCCGGTGCCCGCGATGTGCGCCATGGTCACCGCGCTCCAGACGCTCGTCACCCGCGAGATCGACATCTTCGACCCGGCCGTCGTCACCGTCGGCCGGCTCCACGCGGGCACCGCCGCCAACGTCATCCCCGCCACCGCGCACTTCGACGCGACGGTCCGGACCTTCTCCGACGCCGCCCACGCCACGGTCCGCGCGGCCTTCGAACGGACCGTGCACGGGATCGCCGCCGCCCACGGGGTACGCGCGGAGGTCGACTACGTCGAGCAGTACCCGCCGACCGTCAACCACACCGACGAGGCCGCCTTCGCCCTGGCCACCGCCCGCGACATCCTCGGCGCCGACCACGCCTTCGAGTCACCGAAGCCGATGGCCGGGTCCGAGGACTTCTCGTTCGTGCTGCGCGAGGTGCCCGGCGCGTTCGTCGGGCTCGGCGCCTGCCCGCCCGGCACCGACCCGGCCACCGCGCCGATGAACCACTCGCCGCAGGCGGTGTACGACGACGGCGCACTGCCCCACGCGGCGGCCCTGCTCGCGGGCCTGGCCCTGCGCCGCCTGGCCGCCACGTCTCCCACCGCACCGCTGTCCGCACCGCTGTCCGCACCGCTGACCGACGAGGAGCCCGCCCGCCCATGACCGCCACCGCCCCCGGCCGGGCCGCCGCCCCGCCGCCCGCCGCACCGCCCCGCTCCGTGACCGCCGTCGTCGGCCTGCTGATCTTCTTCGAGGTGATGAGCGGCTTCCTCCAGGTCGGCATCGCCCCGCTCCTGCCGGACCTCGCCGAGCACCTGGACATCGGCTCCGCCGACCTCAACTGGGTGGTCTCCGTACAGCTGTTGGCGGCAGCCGTGTGCGTACCGCTGTTCGGCCGGCTAGGCGACCTGTACGGGCACCGCCGCATGCTGCGGATCGCACTGGCGCTGATCGCCGTGGGCACGGTGGTGGTCGCTCTCGCCCCGGGGTACGAAGTCCTGCTCCTGGGGCGGGTGCTGCAGGGGCCGATCGCCGCCCTGCTCCCGCTGGAGATCGCCCTCGTACGGGACCGGCTCCCGGTCGCCGACGCGCGCCGGGCCATCGCCCGCCTGGTCGGGGCGCTCACGCTCGGCGCGATGGCCGGAGGCGTGGTCATGGGCCTCGTCGACTCCGCGTTCGACGATCTGCGCCTGACGCTCCTGGTCCCGGCGGCGCTCGCGGTGATCTGTGTGCCGATCTCCTTCGTCGCCGTACCGGAGTCGGAGGGCCGCACGGGCGGTCGGGTCGACTGGGCGGGCGTGGCCCTGCTCAGCGCCGCGATGGTCGCCCTGCTCGGCGGGGTCGGCGGCGCGAAGGGCGGCTCCTGGCTCACGGCGGGTGTGCTCGGCCCGATCCTGCTCGGGGCGGTGCTGCTGGTGGTGTGGGTGGTGGTCGAACTGCGCAGCGCGGAACCGCTGGTGGACGTCCGGGCGCTGGCCGACCGCCGTACGGCCCCCTTCTACGCGGCCGCGTTCCTGTTCGGCGTCTTCTTCTTCGGCAGCCAGGCCCCCAACTCCACGTTCTACGCGGCGGATCCGGACGTGACGGGGTACGGGTTCGGGCTCGGCGCCCTGGCGATCTCCCTGGTGCTCCTCCCGGCGTCCGTCGGCAGTGTCATCGGATCGCTGGGCACGGCGGCGCTCGCCCGGCGGATCGGCTACCGTCCGACCCTGATGGGGGCCTTCGGCCTGGTGGCGCTGAGCTTCCTCCAATTCGCGCTGCTGCACGGCTCGGTGGGGCAGATGGCGGTGGGCTCGGCCTTCCTGGGCCTCGGCATCGGGCTGGCGCTGGGGGCCATGCCGACGGTGATCGTGGAGGCCACGGAACCGGCGCGCACGGGGATCGCCGCCGCGCTCTACAACAACGTGAAGACGCTGGGCGGTGCGGTGGCGGGCGGAGTCTTCGCCTCGGTCCTGGGCGCGTTCACGGGCGGCGCGACGGGCTCCACGGGGGAGCCGAGCGAGGGCGGGTACGTGGCGGTGTGGCTGGTGGGGGCTGTGTGCGCGGGGGTGGCGGTGGTGATGACGGCTGTCGCCCGCCGCGACGAACGCCCGGCCGGCTGATCCGGCGCGCCCGGCAACCCCAGCCTCAAACGCCGGACGGGCTCGAAGGCGTCCCGGTCAGGTGCGTGCCCGTCACGCCCATGACCAGGGAGTAGAGACTGGTCTCCGCCGTGATGAAGAGCCGGTTCCGCTTGGCCCCGCCCCAGGCGATGTTGGACACCTTCTCGGGTACGGCGAGCCGCCCGATCAGCGTCCCGTCGGGGTCGTAACAGTGCACGCCGTCGTCCATCGCGGCCGCCCAGAGCCGCCCCTCGTCGTCGAAGCGGAGGTTGTCGAAGCGGGCGGCCTCACGGGCCCCGGCCTCGGCGAAGACCGTGCCGTCCGACAGCGTCCCGTCCTGGCGGACGTCGAAGCACCGGATGAACCCCGCCCGGGTGTCGGAGACGTACAACTGCCTCTCGTCGTGCGAGAGGACGAGCCCGTTGGGGGCGCCGAAGCCGTCCGCGGCCAGGTGCACGTCGCCCGTCGCGGGATCGATGCGGTAGACGTTGTTGGAGCCGATCTCGCCCGCCGCGCGGTGGCCCTCGTAGTCGCTGGTGATGCCGAAGTCCGGGTCGGAGAAGTAGACGGAGCCGTCGGACCGGACCGCCGCGTCGTTGGGGCTGTTCAGGAGCTTGCCCTGCCAGCGGTCGGCCAGCACCGTGACGGTGCCGTCGTGTTCGGTCCGGGTGACCCGGCGGTTGCCCTGCTCGCAGCTGATCAGCCGGCCCCGGCGGTCCAGGGTGTTGCCGTTGGTGTATCCGGCGGAGCGGCGGAAGACGCCGACGGCACCGGTCTCCTCGTCCCAGCGCAGCATCCGGTCGTTGGGGATGTCGCTCCAGATCACCTGCCGCCAGGCGGGCACGTACAGGGGGCCTTCGGCCCAACGGCAGCCGGTGTACAGCACTTCCAGGCCGGCGTCGCCGTTCATGCACCGCCCGGTGCGGAACCGGTCGTCGAACATCTCGTACACGAGCCCTCCCCATCCTGATCCTGATCCTGGTCCTGATGTCGGCCGAATGATCTACGGCTCGAATGGGAGATTGCCGTATGAGATATGGTCACGGCAAGTGAATGCCGAATGGAGAGTTGTGGATCACATAGATCGTTCCTTGCTGGCACATCTTCAGCAGGACGCCACCCAGTCCTATGCCGCGTTGGGCCGGGCCGTGGGCCTCTCGGCCGGTGCCGCCCACGAACGCGTACGGAAGCTGCGCGAGAGCGGGGTGATCCGGCGTACCACCGTCGAGGTGGACCCGGTGGCGGCCGGGCGCGCCGTCCTGGCCTACGTCATGGTCGACTCGGTCTCCTGGATGGGCGATGCGGCGGAGGACTTCGCCGCGCTCCCCGAGATCGTCGAGGCGCATGTCATCGCCGGCAGCGCGTCGGTGCTGGTGAAGGTCAGGACCGCGACCACCGAGCAGCTGCAGGACGTGCTCCGCCGGATCTACGCGATCGACGGGGTCAGCGGGACGCAGGCCACGGTCGTGCTGGAGACGTTCTTCGAGCGCCCGGTCCCCCTGGAGGCGGAGGCTGCCGCCCAGGAGTGAGCGCAGGGTCCCGGGCCGGGCCCTGGCCGTCACGAGCCGGACCCCCCGGACCCCCGGGAACCCGGACCCCCACGCGAACGCTCTACCGCACCGACCTCAGCCCGCCCCGCCGCACCACCTTCGCCTCGCCGCCGGGCGAAGCATCCGACGCATCCGGGCCCGCTGCCTCGGCCACCCCCGTCAACCCCGCCAGATCCGTCAACGCGTCGATGCGGAAGTCCGCCGTCTCCACCACGTCCGGATGGTCCGCCCACCAGTGCCCGTAGGGCCCACGCCGCAGATGCGCCGTCCGCATCCCCGCCGCCGCGGCCGGGAACAGGTCGTCGGCCGGGTGGTCGCCCACGTACAGCGTCGCCTCCGGGGCCGCGCCCGCCACCTCGGCCACCCGCGCGAAGAACTCCGGGTCCGGCTTCCGTACGCCCCACTCGTCCGAGGCGACCACCAGATCGGCGGGCAGATCCAGCGCCCGCAGCAGCTCCCCGGCCCGGACCGTGCCGTTCCCGGCCACCACGACCCGGATGCCCGCGGCCCGCAGTTCGCCCAGCGCGGGCCGGACGTCCTGGTAGAGATCCGACTCGTCGAGGTGTTCTCCGCGCCCGGCGGCGGCCCGCGCGCGATACGCCTCCTCGACGTCCATGTCGGGCCGCAGGATCCGCAGCGCGTCCGTGGCCTCGCGGCCCTGGGCGACGGCCGCGCCCACCAGCGCACTGAGCGTGTGCGGCGGTACGCCGAGCCAGTTGGCCCAGGACGCCCAGTGCCGGTCGTCGCGTACGAGGGTTTCGCCGATGTCGAGGACGATCGTTTCCATCACCGTTCCGACACTAAGCGTGAGGACACCGTCGGCGGGCTCTCATCCGGGTGAGTCGGCCCGCACGAGTGACCACGGCCACCCCACAACCTGCGAATCCCGGCCCCAGGCCCTGGTCCGGCGCACGCGCCTCGCTCGTATGCTCGGTTCATGACCGATCCTCAGAGCGGACGCCCCACCTCCAACGCCATGCGGCGCGCGCTCAAACGTGCCCGTGACGGTGTCGCCCTCGATGTCACCGAGGCCGCCGTCCTGCTCCAGGCGCGCGGCGACGATCTGACGGACCTCGCCGCCTCGGCGGCCCGCGTCCGGGACGCGGGCCTGGAAGCGGCGGGCCGGCCGGGCGTGATCACGTACTCGCGCAAGGTCTTCATCCCGCTCACCCGCCTCTGCCGCGACAAGTGCCACTACTGCACCTTCGTCACCGTCCCCGGAAAGCTCCGCCGGGCCGGCCACGGCATGTTCCTCTCGCCCGACGAGGTGCTCGCCATCGCCCGCGAAGGCGCCGCGATGGGCTGCAAGGAAGCGCTGTTCACGCTCGGCGACCGCCCCGAGGACCGCTGGCCCGAGGCGCGGGAGTGGCTGGAGGCCGAGGGGTACGACGACACGCTCGCGTACGTACGCGCCATGGCGATCCGGGTCCTGGAGGAGACGGGCCTGCTGCCCCACCTCAACCCGGGCGTGATGACCTGGACCGACCTCCAGCGCCTCAAGCCCGTCGCGCCCTCGATGGGGATGATGCTGGAGACGACGGCGACCCGCCTGTGGTCCGAGCCGGGCGGCCCGCACCACGGCTCCCCGGACAAGGAGCCGGCCGTACGGCTGCGGGTCCTGGAGGACGCGGGCCGCTCCAACGTCCCCTTCACCACCGGCATCCTGATCGGCATCGGCGAGTCGTACGAGGAGCGCGCCGATTCCCTCTTCGAGCTGCGCAAGACGGCCCGCGCCTACCACGGCATCCAGGAAGTCATCGTGCAGAACTTCCGCGCCAAGCCGGACACGGCGATGCGCGGGATGCCCGACGCGGAGCTGGAGGAGCTGGCCGCCGCCATCGCGGTGGCCCGGCACATCCTCGGCCCCTCCGCCCGGATCCAGGCCCCGCCGAACCTGGTGGACGCCGAGTACGCGCTCCTCATCGGCGCGGGCATCGACGACTGGGGCGGGGTCTCCCCGCTCACCCCCGACCACGTCAACCCCGAACGCCCCTGGCCCCACATCGACGAACTGGCGGAGCGGACGGCCGAGTCGGGCTTCACGCTCCGCGAACGCCTCACCATCTACCCGGAGTTCATCCAGCGCGGCGAGCCCTGGCTCGACCCCCGCCTCCTCCCGCACGTCCGCGCCCTGGCCGACCCGGAGACGGGCCTGGCCCGCGAGGACGCGCTGCCCGTCGGCCTGCCCTGGCAGGAGCCGGACGAGGGGTTCACCTCCTCCGGCCGCACCGACCTCCACGCCACCATCGACACCGAGGGCCGCACCGGCGACCGCCGCAACGACTTCGACGAGGTGTACGGGGACTGGGAGGCGCTCCGCGAGGCGGCGGCCCCCGGCATGGTCCCGTCCCGCATCGACGCCGACGTACGCCAGGCGCTGAGCCAGGCCGCCGACGACCCGACGAAGCTCACCGACGACCAGGCGCTCGCCCTGCTCCACGCGGACGGCCCGGCGCTGGACGAGCTGTGCCGGATCGCGGACGCGCTGCGCCGGGACGTGGTCGGCGACGACGTCACGTACATCGTCACGCGGAACATCAACTTCACCAACGTCTGCTACACCGGCTGCCGCTTCTGCGCCTTCGCCCAGCGCCGCACGGACGCCGACGCGTACACCCTCTCGCTGGACCAGGTCGCGGACCGGGCGGCGCAGGCGTGGGACGTCGGCGCGGTCGAGGTCTGCATGCAGGGCGGTATCCACCCGGACCTGCCCGGGACGGCGTACTTCGACATCGCGCGGGCGGTGAAGGAACGGGTCCCCGGCATGCACGTGCACGCCTTCTCGCCCATGGAGGTCGTCAACGGCGCGACCCGCACGGGGATGTCGATCCGCGATTGGCTGACGGCCGCCAAGGAGGCCGGGCTGGACTCGATCCCCGGTACGGCGGCGGAGATCCTGGACGACGAGGTCCGCTGGGTCCTGACCAAGGGCAAGCTGCCCACGGCCACCTGGCTGGAGGTCATCAAGACCGCGCACGAGGTGGGTCTGCGCTCGTCCTCGACGATGATGTACGGGCACGTCGACCAGCCCCGCCACTGGCTGGGCCACTTCCGTACGCTCTCTCAACTCCAGCAGGAGACAGGCGGGTTGACGGAGTTCGTCACGCTCCCCTTCATCCACACCAACGCCCCGGTCTACCTGGCCGGCATCGCCCGCCCGGGCCCGACGGACCGCGACAATCGGGCGGTGACGGCGATGGCGCGGCTCCTCCTCCACCCGCACATCACCAACATCCAGACCAGCTGGGTGAAGTTGGGCACGGAGGGCGCGGCGGAGATGCTCCGCTCGGGCGCGAACGACCTGGGCGGCACGCTGATGGAGGAGACCATCTCCCGTATGGCGGGGTCGAGTTACGGCTCGTACCGCTCCATCCAGGGCCTGGAGGCCATCGCCGAGCTCGCGGGCCGTCCGTCCCGCCCGCGTACGACGCTGTACGGGGAGGTCCCGGCCGAACGCGTCGCGGCGGCCACGGCCTCGGACGGTCATCTGCCGGAACTGCTGCCGGTGCTGCCGAGCTGAGGGAGGGGAGGGGAGGGAGGGGGTGGGGGACGGGGTGCCCCACCCCCTCCGCTCGGCAGCCCATGGCGGCGGGACCGGTCGGCGGGCCTCCCGCTCCTCGCGTACGCCGGAACGTCGCACTTCCGTTGCCCGGAACAGCCCGGTGGTCGCATAACCTCGCGGGGTGATGGAACCGTTGCACCTGGACACGATCCGGCAGTCGTACGACGCCGTCGCCGCCGACTACGCGCGGTTCGTCAAGGACCCCGCCGAGCTGGACCCGATGTCGCGTGCCGTGCTGGCCGCGTTCGCCGAGCTCGTCACGTCGGCGGACCTCGGGCCGACGGCCGATGTGGGCTGCGGACCGGGCAAGGTGACCGCGTACCTGTCCGGGCTGGGCGTTTCCGCCTTCGGGGTCGACCTGTCACCGAGGATGGTCGGGCTGGCCCGCGCGGCCTATCCGGACCTGCGCTTCGAGGTCGGCTCGATGACCGCGCTGGAGTCGGGTGACGACGGACTCGGCGGCATCCTGGCGTTCTACTCCACGCACCACCTGCCGCCGGAGGCGCTGCCCGCCGCGTTCGCCGAGTTCCACCGGACGCTGGCGCCCGGCGGGCACCTGTTGCTCGTCACCCGGGTCGGCGACGACGGGCACCAGCGTCGGACGTACGGCTACGGGGGCGACCCGGCCCCCTTCGACAGCTACCGGCTGCCCGCCGACCGGATCGCCGAGCTGCTGGAGCGGGCGGGGTTCGTCGTCACGGATCGGACGCTCCAGGCGCCCGAGGCGGGCGCGAAGCGGCCGGTGGCCGGGTTCTTGGCCCACAAGCCGGAAGCCGCAGCTTCACCGAAGTAGCCCGCCGGCCCCGCTGCCCGCCTGCCCTCCCTTCGCCGCCTCCGGGGCCCCTACGCCGCCCCCGGCCCCGCCCCCTACACGGCCGCCGCGCGCTCGCCCACCGGTCGCCTGCGCTGCGCGACATCGGTCAGGGAGGGCGGCGTCCACACGCCGTCCGGCGGGTAGACGTCGGTCCCGGGTGCGACGATCGCGTCGATCCGGTCGAGCGTCTCGTCGTCCAGCGTGAGCGAGGCGCCCTTCACCAGCCCCTCCAGTTGCTCCATCGTGCGCGGTCCGATGATCACCGAGGTGACCGCCGGGTGTGCCAGGGGGAAGGCGACGGCCAGCTCGGGCAGGGTGGTCCCGATGCTGTCGGCCACGGCGACGAGCTGCTCGACGACCTCCAGCTTGGCGGCGGTCAGCGGGGACTTAGGGTCGAACCGGTGCGGTTGCAGCGCCGCCCGCCCGGTGGACAGGTCGATGGTCCCGCCCTTGCGGTACTTGCCGGTCAGGAAGCCGGAGGCGAGCGGGCTCCAGGTGAGCACGCCCATCCCGTAGCGCCGGCAGACCGGCAGGACGGCCCGCTCGATGCCCCGGGCGAGGATCGAGTACGGCGGCTGCTCGGTCCGGAACCGTCCGAGGCCACGCCGCTCGGCCACCACGTGCGACTCGACGATCTCCTCGGCCGGGAACGTGGAGCAGCCGAAGGCGCGGATCTTGCCCGCGTGCACGAGGTCGGTCAGCGCGGAGAGGGTCTCCTCGATGTCCGTGGTGTGGTCGGGGCGGTGGACCTGGTAGAGGTCGATCCGGTCGGTGCCGAGGCGGCGCAGGCTCTCCTCGACTTCCTGGACGATCCAACGCCGGGAGTTACCACCCCGGTTGGGGCCTTCGCCCATCGGGAAGTGGACCTTGGTGGCGAGGACGACATCGTCGCGCCGCCCCTTCAGCGCCTTGCCGACGATCGTCTCGGACTCGCCGGCGGAGTACATGTCCGCCGTGTCGACGAAGTTGATGCCCGCGTCGAGGGCGGCGTGAATGACGCGTACGGAGTCGGCGTGGTCGGGGTTGCCGACCGAGCCGAACATCATGGTGCCGAGACAGTGCGCGCTGACCTCGATGCCGGTGCCGCCGAGTGTGCGGTAGAGCATGGTCGAGCTCCCTGGTGGGTGTGCGGGGTGCGGGGTGAGGGGTGCGGTGTGCTGGGATCGGACCTGCCGCACTTTAGGACTTCGAGTGCGTTCTAGGGCAAGACCTCCGTGGCGAGTGCCGGCGTCGATTCCTCCGAAGTGAACTCCGTTTCGCTCTGTCATGTCCCGGGCAACTCATGCGGGATGCCACCCCACCGTCCCGTGCCGACGCGTCAGGAGCGCCACCCGTGCGAAATCAGCTGATTCCTCTGTCCGTACCCTCCGCACCATCCATCGCACCCGTCCCGAGTGCGCCTCCCGGCAGGCGCCGGGCCACCCGCACCGCCGCCGTCCTCGCCGCGGCAGGTCTCCTCGTGCTGGGCACCGCCTCCGCCGCCCACGCCGACCCGCCGCAGAACCTTCCCCAGAGCGCGGGCGGTTACGAGCAGGCGTTCTCGCCCGCCTTCGACTACGACGGCGACGGCTGCTACGCCACCCCCGCCATCGGCCCGGACGGCACGCTCGCTCCCGGCCTGAACACGACCGGCGCGATCAACGGCAGCTGCCGGGACCAGTGGGACCTGGACAACTCCCAGACGTACGCCCGCTCCAAGTGCAACAACGGCTGGTGCGGCATCGTCTACGCGAGCTACTTCGAGAAGGACCAGGCCGTCCACGGCAGCGGACTCGGCGGCCACCGCCACGACTTCGAGCATGTGATCTCCTGGGTCAACCAGGACTCCGACCAGGTCGATTACGTCTCGACGACGCAGCACAGCACCGTCAAGACCTACCCGCGCTCACAGGTGCGGTTCGACGGCTCGCACCCCAAGGCCGTCTACCACAAGGACGGTCCGAGCACGCATTTCTTCCGCCTCGCCAACGACAACGACGAGCCGCCGGAGAACCACTACGGCGACTGGCGCTACCCGCCGATCGTCGACTGGAACGGCTTCCCCAGCACGGAGTTGCGCGACAGGCTCATGAACGCCGACTTCGGGTCCGCGACCATCAAGGTCACCGACAAGGACGACCGCTTCCGCAACCTGCTCAACAACTCCAAGCCCGCCGGAATCCCCTTCGACCCCTGGGCCTGAGCAGGCCGAAGGGCCGCTACGCCAAGGGAAAGGCGCGCCGGTAGTCGCTCGGCGACACCCCGATCTGCTTGAGGAAGTGGTGGCGGAGGTTGTTCGCGGTGCCGAGGCCGCTCAGCTCCCCGATCCTGGAGACCGGCAGGTCCGTCGATTCCAGCAGGCTCTGGGCCCGGCGCAGCCGCTGGTTGAGCAGCCATTGCAGCGGCGTCACCCCGGTGGCCGCCTGGAGCCGCCGGTAGAGGGTGCGCGGGCTCATCGCGGCCCGCCGGGCCAGGTCCTCGACCGTCAGCGGCTCGTCGAGGTGCGCCCGTGCCCAGTCCAGCACGGGCGCCAGGCCCCGGTCGTCCGTGGCGGGCATCGGCTGGTCGATGAACTGCGCCTGGCCGCCCGGGCGGTGGGCCGGGACCACCATGCGGCGGGCCAGTTGGTTGGCCACGTGCGCGCCGAGGTCGCGGCGTACGAGGTGGAGGCAGAGGTCGAGCCCGGCGGTCAGGCCCGCGCTGGTGAGGACGTCGCCGTCGTCCACGTACAGCACCGAGTCGTCGACCCGCACCTTCGGGTAGCGGGCGGCCAGTTGGGCGGTGTGCATCCAGTGGGCGGTCGCGCGACGGCCGTCGAGGATGCCCGCCTCGGCGAGGGCGAAGGCACCCGTGCACAAGGACACCATGCGGGCGCCGGCGTCATGGGCGAGGCGCAGCGCCGCGATCAACTCCGGGTCCAGCGGCCGGTTTTCGTCCACGCAGGGGTCGGGCACCGAGGGCACGATGACCGTGTCGGCGTCGACGAGATCGGCGAGGCCGTAGCGGGTACGCAAGGACAGCCCGGCCCCGGCCCCGGCCTCGGACCCGTTCGCGGAAGCGCCCAGGTCCTGACCGGGCTCCCGCGTGCCGCACAGCCGCAGGTCGTACCAGGGGTCCGCCAGGTCGGGCTGCGGCTTTCCGAACACCGTGCAGGGGATGCTCAGTTCGTACAGATCCCAGGAGGGGACGTGCATCTCCTCGGTCACGACCACGGCGACGGAACCAGCGCTCATGCCCGTCAGCGTATGGCAGGAATTTGGTGGTCGCCGTCATCACTGTCACTTTTCCCGCCTCTCCCGTGCTGCGAGCGTGGTCCGTACGTGATCAATCAACGGGGCCCAGGCGTGGGCAGACGGACAGATCGACAGGGAGTTGCTGAGGCATGGGTACCGAGCGTTCGGCCGTGACGGTCATCGGACTGGGGCAGATGGGATCGGCGCTTGCCGCCACCTTGTTGGAGAGGGGCCACCCGACCACCGTGTGGAACCGTTCGACGGCGAAGGCGGAGCCGCTGGTCGAGCGGGGCGCCCGGCAGGCCGCGACACCCGAGGAGGCCGTCGCGGCGAGTTCGTTGATCATCGTGTGCGTGCTGGACTACGACGCGCTGCACGCCACCCTCGACCCCGTCGCGGCCTCCCTCGCGGGCAAGTCCCTGGTCAACCTCACCTCCGGGTCCCCGGAGCAGGCCCAGGAGGTCGCCGCGTGGGCCCGCTCGCACTCCGCCGACTATCTCGACGGCGCGATCATGACCACCCCGCCGGGCGTCGGCAGCCCCGAGATGATGTTCCTCTACAGCGGGTCGCACGCCGTCTTCGCGACCCACCGCCCGACCCTGGCGGCCCTCGGTGACCCCCTGCACCTGGGCACCGAGCCGGGTCTGGCCTCCCTCTACGACGCCGCGTTGCTCGGCCTGATGTGGTCCACCATGACCGGCTGGCTGCACGGCACCGCCCTGGTCGGCGCGGAGAGGACCGAGGCCACGGCCTTCACCCCGGTCGCGATCCGCTGGCTGAGCGCCGTGACCGGATTCCTGACCACGTACGCCACCCAGGTCGACGCCGGCCACTACCCGGGCGACGACGCCACCGTCGACGTACAGATCGCTGCCATCGACCATCTCCTCCACGCCGCATCCGCCCGGGGCATCGACAACGCCCTGCCCGAACTCCTCAAGGCCACCATGGAACGCACCCGGGACGCGGGCCACGGATCCGACAGCTACGCGAGCGTCATCGAGGTTCTGAGGAAGGGGGCGGCCGGCGCATGACCGTGATCCCGTCGACCACCACAACTCGCTCTCCGGACGCACTCCTTGACCCGCCCCCGCGATGGCCGGACCTGATCGCGACCGCCACCGACGACAGCCTGGCCGCCCTGGCGGAGGTGACCGGGCGGGACTGGTCGCGCCCCGCCCACGGCCTCGACTGGACCTGCCGCCAGACCCTGGACCACCTCGCGCTCGGCCTGACCGGTTATGCGGGCCTGCTCATCGCCCGCCCCACCGACCGCTACATCACCCTCTTCGCCTCCCTCGACCCCCAGGCCCCCGTCCGTGACTGCCTGGACGGCCTCCGTATCGCCGCGACCCTCGCCGCCTCCACCGTCCGCGACACGGACCCCGACGTACGGGCCTGGCACCCCTGGGGCACCTCCGACGCGACCGGTTTCGCCGCCATGGCGATCACCGAACTGACCCTCCACACCTACGACATCACCCGCGCCCTCGGCGTGCCCCGGCCCCCGCCCGACACCGCCGCCGCAGCCGTCCTGGCCCGCCTCTTCCCCGAAGCGCCTTCCGGGCGCCGCCCGTCCGACACGCTGCTGTGGTGCACGGGCCGCGCCGCGCTTCCGGGGCTGCCCCGGCGCGTGGAGTGGCAGTGGGACGGGACGGTGCGCTGACGTTCATCGGCTCTGGCGGTCCGTCAGAGATACTCCTGCGTCAGGTAGTCCAGGTGCTCAACGTCTCCCGGTCGTACGGCATCGCGCGGCAGCCGGCGCAGAGCGGCGATGTCCTCGGCCTCGAGCAGGCCGGTCGTCGAGAGTTCGCCCAGCGCGTTCAGCTCGCACTCCCGGCAGTCCGCGTCCTGCTCCACGACGGCGGCCGAGGCGAGGAGCGAGGCCAGTGTCCGGACCTCCCGTCGGTCGAAGGACCGCACCCAGTCGCAGATCGTCTCGCACGCACGCTCCCGGACCTTCGCCGTGGCCGACACCAGGTCCCGGGTGAGGGCGAGCAGGCGCTCGTCGCCGATGGAGCGGGAGGCGGACCGGACGGCAGCGGGGTGGGAGGCGGACCGGACGGCGGCGGGGTGGGAGGCGGACCGGGCGGCGGCGGACGCGGGCACGGCCGCGCAACCCGCTGCGGCTCCTCGCCCCTCGGCGAACTCCTCCGGCCAGAAGCCCGTCGGCTCCGGCGTCCCGTCCAGCGCCGCATCGACCCGCCCCCGGATGTACGCCCCGGTCATCGGGCACTCCAGCGCCCGGTCCGTCCGGCAGTCGAGCATGTGGGTGAGCACCCCCACGGCCCGCTCCAGCCTCCCGATCCGCGCACGCAGCGCGTCCCGCTGGCCGGCGATCAGGGCCAGCCGGTCGTCCAGTCGGTCGCTGTCCACGATGGCGCTCGTCTCCGCGAGCGTGAGCAGACCGTCCTCGTGCCAGAGCTGCGCGTACGCCAGCCGGGACAGGTCGGCGCGGCGGTAGTGCCGGACGCGGCCCCGGCGCTCGCTGTGCCGGACGAGGCCGCGCTCCTCGTAGAAGCGCAGGGCCGCCACCGTCAGCCCGAAGGCCTCCGCGACCTCGCTGATCGAATACAGATCCCGCACGGGCACCTCCGGAACCGCGATCCATCCATCCAGCGCTTGCGCTCAAGCTTACTTGAGCGTGAAGGCTGTGCCGGGTCGTCGCACCCACCGGAAGGTCCAGGTCAGCCATGCCGGCCCAGCCACAGCCCCTCACCACTCCCGCCTCCCCGTCCCGCACCCCCGGCCCCGGACCGTCCGCCCCGGCAAGGGCGTCGGCCGCCCTCCTGACCGCCGGATTCGTCCTGGTCGCCCTCAACACCCGGGTGGCGTTCGGGCAGCTCGGGCCGCTCGCCCCGGTCGCCGGCTTCGGAACCGGCACGCTGACGGTCCTCGGGCTGCTGCCCCCGCTCTGCATGGGCCTCTTCGCCCCGCTCGCCGTGACCGTACGGCGTCGGCTCGGCGAGGAGCGCGGTCTGTTCTGGGCGAGCGTTCTCCTGCTCGCCGGGGCGGTCGTCCGGGTCATCGGCCTGCCGGGTCTCTTCGCCGGCACCGTGCTCGTCAGCATCGCCACGGCCGTGGTGAACGTCCTGATCCCGGTGTTCGTGCGCAGCCGGTTCGCTCCGCGCCGGGCCGGCGTGATGATGGGCGTCTACGCGCTGTCGATGGGCGCCGGATCCGCTCTCGTCGCCGCGCTGATGGTGCCCGTCTGGCAGGCGTCCGGCCACTCCTGGCGTACGGCCGTGGCCCTGGCGGTCATTCCGGCCGCGCTCGCCGCTGTGGGTATCGCTCCCCAACTGCCGTACGGGAGAGGGGGGAAGTGCCCGGACCCGGCACGGGCCCGGGCCGGGGCCGGTGTCGGCGTCGGGTCCGGGGCTGGCGTCGGTGTCGGGCCCGGGGTGGGCGTCCTCGTCGGGCGCGGGAAGGGCCTTGCCTGGAGCCTGATCGGCTACTTCGGCCTGCAGACGCTGCTCTTCTACACCACCCTCGCCTGGCTGCCCGCGATCCTCGTCGACGCGGGGGTGGCCGAGGCGACGGCCGGGACCATGCAGTCCCTGTTCATCCTCGGCGTCGCGGCGGGCGGCTTCCTCACCCCCGTCCTGGCCGCCGCCCGTACCGACCAGCGCCCGCACCTGCTCGCCGTCCTCCTGGTCTGCGGCCTCGGCTACGCCGGTCTCCTCGCCGCCCCCGCCGCGCTCCCTGCCCTCTGGGCGCTCGTCCTCGGAGCGGGCCTCGGCGGCGGGCAGGCGGTCGCCGGAGTCCTGTACGTGAAGCGGGGCCGGGACCAGGACCACGTCGCCGCCCTGTCCACGGCGGCCCAGACGGGCGGCTACCTGATCGCCGCCACCGGCCCGCTCGCCGCGTCCGTCCTGCACACCGTGACGGGCGCGTGGACCGCGCCGCTGCTCGCCTTCCTCGGCGTACTGCTGCTCAGCACCGTGGCGAGCCTGCGGGCCGGGCACGGCTGAGGGCGGGGCCCGGCCCGGACGGCGACCCGACCGCACCGGGCACAGGATGTCGGGTCCGGCACAGTGGGTCTTTCCTAGCGTGGAGATCAGTAAAGGGAAGGACGGCCAGGAGTGCTGGAACGGCTGAACGAGGCCATGGACCACATCGAGGACCATCTCGATGAGCCCATCGAAGCGGCCGAGCTGGCCCGTATCGCCATGACGTCGGAGTACCACTTCCGGCGGATGTTCTCCGCACTGGCGGGCATCCCGCTCTCCGAGTACATCCGCCGCCGGCGGCTGACGCTCGCCGGGGCCGAGGTGCTCGCCGGGGAACGGACGCTGCTCGATGTCGCGGTGCGGTACGGGTACAGCTCGGGCGAGGCGTTCGCGCGTGCCTTCCGCGCCGTGCACGGGGTCGGCCCCGGCGAGGCGCGGCGGACGGGTGCGGCGCTGCACTCCCAGCCGAAGATGTCCTTCCGCCTGATCGTCGAAGGGAGCAGCAGCATGCGGTACCGGGTAGTGGAGAAGGACAGGTTCCGGCTCGTCGGCAGGGGGACACGGATCCCGCTGGTCTACGAGGGGATGAACCCGGCCATCGTGGAGTTCGTCAAGAGCATCGGCAAGGAGACGCTGGGGCGCTGGGAGGAGCAGGCGGCCGGGGAGCCCGACGGTGTCGTGGCCGCCGTCAGCAACCACTCGGCGGAAGACGCGGAAGGCACCGAGCTCGACTACTTCCACGGAGTGGTGAGCGAAGCGGAGGTGCCCGGGGCTTCGGAGAGCCTCGACATCGAGCCGGGGACGTGGGCGGTGTTCGAGTCCTCGGGCGAGTTTCCGCAGGCGGTCCAGTACCTCTGGCGGGACGTGTACACGCAGTGGTTCCCGTCGAACCCGTACCGGAGCCGGCCGGGCCCGTCGCTCTCGCGCACCCGGGTGTCCGAGGACGGTACGCACGCGGACGCGGAGGTGTGGATCCCGGTGGAGCGAGCCGGCGACTGACCCCGGCCGGTCGCGGGCGGCCCGTCAGCCCAGGGTGAGCTGGAAGTGGGCCGTCTCCCGGTAGTTGGAGTTCGGAGGGGTGATCTCCAGTGTGACGGGGTCGCCCTTCCGCTCCGGCTTCAGACGGACCGGGACGGTGCGCTCGTCGCCCTCAGGAAGAGGCAGTACGAGGGCGTGGCGCGCACCGTCCCGGTTCAGCCAGTCCACGTAGTGGCCGGGGGCGTAGTCCTTGCCGGATTCGCCGGACTCGACGTCGAGCGTGGCGGAGTACGCCTCCTCGCCGAGGAGCAGTTCCTCGTCGGTGCCGTTCTTGAAGGTCACGGTGAGGCTGTAGGTCCCGTCGTCGTGCCGCTCGGGGATGCTGACGGTGACCCACAGGCCGTCCTCGTACCGTGCCGTCATGCCGGGGCCGAGCGGTTGGTACGAGCTGCCCGAGAGGCCGGGCTGCTCCAGCTGTCCGTCACCGTCGAGGCCCTTCTCGAACTCCGTGAGCGCATGCGCTCCCAGCGCGATCAGTGTGAAGAAGGCGATCAGGGCGATCACGCAGCCGTAGAACCCCCGCGAGCTCGCGGCGGGTGACGTGTGTGCTGCGGTGACTTCTTCCGTGTCCATGGGCGCCACGTTAGGCAGCGGCCGGGGCGAGATCATGAGCGCCCGTACTCAGCTTGTTCGTCCCGTTGTTCGCCCCGGAAACGGAGCCTCCGCAAGCGGAGCATCGGGTGCGTCAGAGCTGTTTCACGGTGAACAGCGTGATCCCGTGCACCGCGTCCACTTCCTGCCGGTCGGTCTCGGTGAACCCGATCTTGGCCAGCACACGGCGAGAAGCGGAGTTCCAGTCCCAGACCGTGGCCCACAGACGTTCGTACCCGGAGGCTCTCGCCCCTTCCAGAACCGCCGACGCGGCCTCGGTCGCATACCCCTGACACCAGACTCGGCGCAGCAGCTCGAACGCCAACTCCGGTTCCCCTGCCGGTCCTCGCCCGCTGTCGACAATCCCGCAGTAGCCGACGACGTCACGAGTGGCCTTCCGCTCGACCGCCAGCAGGCCGCTCGACCACAGCTCGTTGGTCCGGATCGAATCCTCGAGCTCCGCGACCGTGGGGTGCCCATCCGCGTCGATTCGGCGATGCGGGGGCACGCGTGGATCACGTTCGGTCCACAGCTCACGCTGGACGGCAGCCTCGGCTACCCGCCAAGGCCTGAGCAGCAGGCGACTCGTCTCAAGAACAACCTCGCTGCCCGGCGTGCCGATTGACATGCCGGCCACCATCTCACGGGCGACCGGCCGTCGCGCCACGAGGGCCCGCGCCCCCGCCCGGGGAGGGCTGGGGGCACGGTCCCTGCGGTGTACGAGGGTGGGTCAGCGCTCGGCCGCGAACTCCACGAAGGCCGCCCAGGCGGGGGCGGTGACGAGGAGCGCGGGGCCGGTGGGGGCCGCCTTGCTGTCGCGTACGGGGACGAGGCCGGGGTAGCCGTCGGCCACCTCGACGCAGTTGTTTGCGCCCCCGTCGCTGTAGCTCGACTTGCGCCAGGTCGCGGTGGAGAGGTCGGGCGTGCGCTTCATGATCCTCTGAACTCCTTCAGGACGCCCCTGATGAACGCGATGGAGTCGGGCGGGGGCAACGCCAGATCCCGTCCCCGATCGTAGGACAGCCGGGCGCGCGTGACGTCTGCCGGATCTTCGAGCAACTCGGAGCATTGATTGCCTTCCATGTAGGCAACGGCACTCCCGTCTTCCTGCCACATCAGCGTGAGAGAGCCGTCCATCAGGTGGTGGGCTCCGGCTGCGAACGGCAGCACCTGAAGGGTGACCATCGGCAGCTCCGCGATCTTGATCAGATGCTCCAACTGGGCTTCCCACACCTTCGCGTCACCTACCGGACGACGCAACCCGTACTCGTCCATGATGATGCGGACGGTGGGGGCCGGACTACGGAAGAGCAACTGCTGGCGGCCCAGACGCGCTATGACCTGTTCCTCGACCGACTCCGCCTCGCTCTCTGTTTCCTGGTCGCCGGACAACATCGCACGCGCCACATCCTCGGTCTGGAGCAGCCCCGGGATGCCTAGCGTGAACAGGTGCATGATGCGCGCCCCGAACTCCAGCCGCATGAACTCCTTGTACTTGTCCTTGAAGACTTCTCGCCGCGCCACCTTCCACAGCTCGACCAGCAGCCCGCCCGTGTCGTAGAACCGGTCCAGGTCCTCCATCACCGCCAGCTTCGAGAGCCGTTTCCCCGCCTCAAGGCGTGACAGGTAGCTCTTGTCGTAGCGCGTCTTCTCGGCGAGCTGGCCGAGCGACAGCCCCGCCTTCTGCCGTAAGTACCGCAGGGCGCTCCCCAGTGCCGCGCGCCCCGACTCCGCTTCCGCTTCCGCGACTTCGGTCATCCCCGCATCCCCGACCCCTCGCCGTTGTCCTGTTCGCAGGCAATCGCGTGCCTCTGTCGAGCGTAGGGCGGCGAGCGTGACGATGAGGGCACGAACGGTAATCGCCACCCGTCAGGGTCACGCACCCCCACGCGCTAAGGACACCGACATGATCGACACCTCGCAACTCCGCCTCCTCCCCTGGAGGTCCGCCGAAGGCAAGCCCTGCTACCTCAGCACCCGCGACCCGAACAGCAGGCTCTCCCGGCTCGCCGACGACATGGAGGAGGAGCAGATCGAGTGCGGCAACGTCGTACTCGAAGGAGCGCAGGAAGTGCTGGCCGACCAGGCGGCCGGCGAGGTCGCCGTACGGTTCGCGCTGACGCAGGCCGTCGTGTCCCTGCGGGAGGTGCTGGTCGTCGCGGACAGCCGGGGGCGGCGGCTCCCGGACGCCGGTGACCGATGACCGGCGCGGGCCTCGGGCCGGCCCGGCGGACGGGTTCCCGGCCGCCCCGGAGCGGGTGACTCAGGCGGGCCGGCTGCCGGTGAGCGCTTCGCCGGCGTGGATGATCGAGCTGAGCATGGCGTGGGCGTCCTGGAGTTGTTGGATGGAGCTGCTCATGCGCTCGCGTTCGTGTTTGAGGTCCTGGGCCATCTCCTCGCAGGTCGGCGCCAGGATGGCTCCCTCTTCGGCCATGCAGGGCAGCACTTCCCGGATCAGGTCGGTGTTCAGCCCGGCCGCGAGCAGGATCCGGATCCGGCGTACGGCGGCCACGTCGGGTTCGTCGAACTCGCGGTAGCCGCTGGCTCGCCGCTGCGGTCGCAGCAACCCCTGCTGCTCGTAGTACCGCAGGCTCCTCGTGCTGACGCCGGTGCGCTTCGACAGCTCGCCGATGAACATATGACTCCCCGGCACAGAAGGTTGACTTTGACATCAATGTCAAGGTCTAGCTTAACGGCCATGGCAACCAACCACAGCACCCAACTTCGTTCCACCATCGACCCGAAGGCCCTGGCCGGTAAGAAGGCGGTCGTCACCGGCGGCACCATCGGCATGGGCCGGTCCATCGTCCAGGCACTCACCGACCGCGGCGCCGAAGTGATGTACACCGGGCGCAGCGACCAGCGGCTCGCCGAGGCGCAGGCGGCGCTCGGCACCCCGCTGGCGCACCCGGTGTGCTCCGACGCCACGGACGCGGGGGCCATCGACGCCCTCCGCGACCAGGTCGCCGGCCAACTCGGCGGCATCGACTACCTGTTCGTCAACCAGGGCATCGCCGAGTTCCAGACGCTCGAAGAGGTCACCGAGGAGTCGTGGGACCGCATCTTCGACGTGAACGCCAAGGGGGCCTTCTTCACCGTCCAGCGACTGGCGCCGCTGATGTCCGAGGGCGGTTCGATCGTGTTCACCACCGTCTCCAACGACCAGATCTTCCCCGGTCTCAGCGCCTACTCGGCGGCGAAGGAAGCCGTCTCCGCCTTCGCGAAGGTGCTCGCCGCCGAGCTGCTTCCGCGCGGGATCCGCGTCAACGCGATCGCCCCCGGATTCATCCTCACCCCGACGATGGGCGTCGCCGAACTGACCGAGGAGCAGCGCGCCGAGTTCATCGAACAGGGCAACGCCTCCACGCCGATGGGCCGGGGAGGCACCGTGGAAGAGGTGACCGCCGCCGCGCTGTACCTGGCCGTCGAGGCCACCTTCACCACCGGCGTGGAACTGCCCGTGGACGGCGGGTTCGGCCAGGGCCTCGGCGTATGACGGTCACGGGCCGGAAGGCGTACGGCTCCCCGTGCGCCCCGGTCCGCTGACAGACTGGCCCCATGCCGCCGTCCAGCCCCCGTCGCCTCTCCCTCCAGCAGATCATCGAAGGGCAGCGTCGCGCCGCCTTCGTCGGTCGGGAGGCCGAACTCACCCTGTTCCGCGCCAATTTCGCGCTGCCGCCCGAGGATCCCCGGCACCGGTTCGTCTTCCATGTGCGGGGCAACGCCGGGGTCGGCAAGACCTCGCTCGTACGGGAATGGCGGGAGGTGGCGGGGGAGTTCGGGGCGCTGACCGCGTCGGTCGACGAGAGCGCCGACTCCGTGCCGGACGTACTCGCCGCCATCGCCGCGCAGTTCGCCGAGCAGGGGCACCCGCTCAAGGCGCTGGACCGGCTGCTCGTCGCGTACCGGCGGGCCCTCCACGACGCGGCCGGCCGGCTCGCGGCGGACAACGAGACGGCCTCGGCCGGGGGCCCTTCGCCCGGGGCGCTCGCCGCCGCGCAGGCCGGGCTGATCGCGGCCGGGGCGATACCGGTCGTCGGGGCGCTGGCCGGCGGCATCGACCCGGCGGTCGTGGCGCGGGGCGCGGGCGGGCTGCGGGCGGTGTTCGGGGGGCGGGCCCGACAGCAGGAGGAGGCCCGGCTGCTGGCGGAACCGGTACGGGCCCTCACGCCGGTGTTCGTCGCCGAGATCGACCGGGTCGCGGACGCGGTGCCCTGGGTCGCCCTGTTCCTGGACACCTACGAACGCACCGCGCCCCAACTGGACCGGTGGCTGGCGGACCTGCTGACCCCCGGGCGGTACGGCGAACTGCCCGCCAACCTCGTCCTGACCCTGGCCGGTCAGCGCCGCCTCGACCCCGTGCACTGGGGCGACCGGGGCCGGCTCGTCGCCGACGTACCGCTCGGGCCGTTCACCGAGGCCGAGTCGCGCCAACTCCTGTGGGGGCGCGGTGTGGTGACGGAGTCCGTCGTACGGGAGGTGCTGCGGCTCTCCGGCGGGCTGCCGGTCCTGGTTTCGACGCTCGCCGCCAACCCGGGCGCGGCCGGAGAGGCGAACGCCACCGCCGTCGAACGCTTCCTGGCCGGCGAGAGCGACCCGGTCCGCCGGGCGGCCGCGCTCGCCTGCGCGCTGCCCCGCCGGTTCGACGAGGACCTGGTGGCCGTGGCCGTGGCCGCACCCCGGAACGGGCCGCACGCCGTGCCCGATCTCTACGACTGGCTGCACGAACTGCCGTTCGTCGCCGAGCGGCACTCCGGCCACTCCCGCTACCACGCCGTCGTCCGGGCCCCGATGCTCCGCCTCCAGCGCACCGGATCGCCGCGGCGCTGGAAGGCGGCGCACGACCGGCTGGCCGAGGCCTTCGCCGCCCGCCGGGACGCGGCGGCCGAGGGCCTCGACCCGGAACGCCTCTGGGCCTCCCAGCCCTGGCGCCGGGCGGCCCTGGACGTGCTCTACCACCGGCTCTGCGCCCGCCCCCGCACCGCGCTCCCCGAGGCCCTGCGTGCCGGGATCGCGCTGTGCGACCAGCGGCCGTCCCGTGCCCGGCACTGGGCCCAGACCCTCGCGGAGGCGGGCGAGGACGCCGACAACGCCGTACTGCGGGAGTGGGGCCGGGACCTGCTCGCCGCCATAGCCGAGCACGGGCCCCGCCCCACCGCCGCCCTCGGGCTCCTGCTGACCCGCGCCGAGCTGACCGACACCGACCGGGCGGCCGCCCTCGTGGCGCGGGCCTGGGACCGCTTTCGGGCCGGGGAGCTGGACGCCGCACTGTCCGACCACGGGCGGGCCATCGCCGTGGACCCGCGCAGCGAACGCGCCCACCAGGGCCGGGCGGTGATCCTGCGGTCGCTCGGCCGCTACGAGGAGGCCCTCGCCGACCTGGACCGGGCCGAGGAGATCGCGCCGGACTGGGCCTGGGCGGTGCGCGAGCGCGGTGAGACGTACCGGCGGATGGGCCGCCCGGAGGAGGCCCTGACCGTCCTGGACCGGGCGCACGCCCTGGACCCGTCCGACGCGGTGCCCCTCGGCAGCCGGGGCCTGGTCCGCCACGTCCTGGGCCGCTACGAGGACGCGCTCGACGACTTCGACCGGGCGCTCGCGCTGTGGCCGGAGTACACCTGGGCGCTGGTCCGGCGGGCCCGGGTCCGCACCGCGCTCGGCGACCCGGTGGGCGCCCTCGCCGACCTGGACCGGGCCGAGGAACTGTCCCCCGGGCTCGCCGGGACGGAGGGGGAGCGGGGTGAGGTGTACCGGGCGACGGGCCGGCACGAGGAGGCCGTGGGCTGCTACGACCGGGCGCTGGCCCTGGACCCCGACTACGCCTGGGCACACGGCAGCAGGGCCCTCGCGCTGGAGGCCCTGGGCCGGATCCCGGAGGCGCGCGCGGACCTGGACCGGGCGCTGGAGCTGGACCCGGGATATGCGTGGGCGCGGGCGCAGCGCCGGCGGCTGGGCGGCGGCTGAACGCGAAGCCCGGGGCCCGGGGCGGCTCGTAGGGTCGGGCGCGGCCATGCAATCCGGGCGCTCCGTTGCTGCCGCGACAAGGGGCATGGCGAGGAACGTGGCGATGTCGAAGCGGCCACGAAATTCCTGCCGTGGGTGGAGCGGAACCCGGTAACCTTTCCCTGCTTCGTACAGCGAGCACTGAAGACGGGGGTGTCGGTGCGCGAACACCGTATGCACGGAGGTCGTTCTTACCGGGCAGGTCGCGGATGACCGGCGACATGGGTTCAGGCGTCGGCTTACGGCAGTCAGTCAGCCTCATCATTCCGATCCGGCTCCACGCCGCCCCCGATGTGTGGGCCGAGGGCCCCATTCCTTTCGAGGCCGGCGGCCATCGGACGGATGTGTCCTCGCGCCAGACGTATTTCACACCGGCCGCGGG
Source organism: Streptomyces sp. NPDC091289 (assembly GCF_044757365.1). Classification (NCBI taxonomy): domain Bacteria; kingdom Bacillati; phylum Actinomycetota; class Actinomycetes; order Kitasatosporales; family Streptomycetaceae; genus Streptomyces; species Streptomyces sp. NPDC091289. The sequence continues at coordinate 149,204 of NZ_JBIVUT010000005.1, read as the reverse complement.
TCGTGCGCTGTACGGGTCGCCGCAACGGCCGCGTCGCTGGCATCTGTTCGTCGACGTTGTCCACGGACCCCTCCATTTGCACGGCCTGGAGATCCTCCGCACCCCGACGGACCTGCATCCGCACCACGCCCAGGCGGTCCTGCATTTCAGCGTCCCCTCGGCGGGGTTGCTGGACGTGCTCCGGGCGCTGGGAGGCCGGGCCGGTGCCGGGCCCGATCCGCTGGACGGCCCGCTCGCACCGGATGCCCTTCTCGCGGGCGTTGCTTCACCGACGGACCCGGGTGCCGCCACGCGCCCGTACACCGTTGCCTTCCTGACCCCCGGCCCCGCCGAGACCGCCGCTCTGCGCTCCGGCGGTGTGCTTCCGGAGACGGCCGACCGCTGGCTCTGGGCACTGGCTTCCCGGTCCAACGAGGCGGACTTTCCCATCGCCCCGGAGCAGCTGCCCGGCCAGGCCGAGCGTGCCGTGCGGATCTCGGCCGACTGGAGCGCTCTTGTCCTCCGCCACGGTGCCGCCTTCCTCGGCCACCGTCCCGACGAGGGCGACGGAGACTTCTACGATTTCGCTGCCCTGCACGTCCGTTCCGTCTACCTGGACGCCCTCCTTCTCGGTATCGCCCAGCGGGACCACATCGACGAGCTGACCGACGGGCTCTCCGGGATCTTCGACGGACCTGGGCTCGCCCGCCGTGTCACCGACCTCGAACGGGACATCGCCGGGTTCCGGAGTACCTATTGGCGTCAACACCTCACCGCCCACGGCCCGGCCAACGAGTTGTTGCTCGCCTATCACGAGCAGTACCGGCTGCCCGCCCGGTTCCAGGAGATCCTCGCGGAGGCCGCCGACTACTCCCGGCTCGTCCAGACGCAGGACGGGCAGCAGATCGCCGGTGCCCTCGGCGTGCTCACGATCCTCGGACTGCCGCTCGGCACCGTACTGAGCATCCTCCAGGTGCTCGGCGACGATGACGTCCGCCACCTCCTGCTCGCCCTGGTCATCGCCTTCGTCGCCACGGCAGCCGCCTTCACCACTCGGTACGGGCGCCTCGTCCTCGCCTCGCTGCGCGGGAGCCGCACCTCCGGCGAGTGAGGACAACCGATGTTCTCCAAAGCCCAGTTGTTAGCATCAGGTACAAACTGCCGAACAGGACACGGTCGACGTGACGGTCAACGAGGGCGAGCCCCTCCGGCTCTACAAGAAGGCACTGCGCTATGCCGAATCGGATCCAGAGGTGTTCCTCAGTACGGCACGGCGGGCAGCAGAGGCGATTCTTCTGGACCTTGCCTTGAGGGAAGCCGTCGGCTCAAAGCGGACGCTCGAGCCTCTACTCACGGCCCTCACTGCCAAAGGGATCGTGCCGCCGAAGATGGTGCTCGCCATCCGCACGATCCAGAACTACGGCAACTTCGGCAGCCACGCACTCGACGGCTCGGGCGACGAGATCTCCGCCGAGGACGTACAGCCCTGTCTCAACGCCCTGACGCAGCTGGCGGCCTGGTACGGACGGACCAGCTCGTCGTTCGCCGAGAGCGAGGGGCGTGAGGCGCTGGCCGCCGTGCAGAACACGGCCGGGACGAGCCGTCTGGCCGACTCCACCCTGATCGTGGTGAAGGCGCTGATTCTGGGCTGCGACTTCGACGAGGTGCTCGCCCGACGCAACCACCGCCTCGTGCGCGTACAGCTTCCGTGGTCGGACCAGTTGGTCGAGGAAGTCGCGGAGGGGCGACTGGACCTGGCGATCTACAACGAGCAACGCCTCCTGAGCATGATCGAGGAGGATGGGGAGCTGGCGCACCGGGTGGCCTCCGTGGGCCGCCTCGGCCACTCGATGGGGGGCCGGAACTTCTACCTCCTCGCGGCGCGCGGTGGGCGCTGGGGCGGCGCGACGGCCGAGGAGTTCCTTGCCGACCCGGCAGGCGCGGAGATTGCCGTACCGAGGCACAGCGACATGTTCGCCAACGTTCTCACCGCCTTCGCCACCGACGAGGCCGGGCTGCGGGAGAGAGGGGTACGGATTCTCGACGTGCCGCATCACCTCGGGCTCGAACTCTTCCATCTGAACCCGGACGTCCTGGCCGTCGGCGGACAGAACCTTCGGATGCATGCCCGGGACGAGGACGGCTACTTCGAGCTGCTGAATTCCGACATGCTTCCGGCTCCGGCCCAGGCACGGTTACGGTCGGCGGCTGCCAACGTGCTCATCGCGAATCGAGCCTGGCTGTCCTCCATCGGCTTCCGACCGAACGACCTCTTCCGTGAACTGATGCGCCGCTTCCATGACATGGGTGCCGACGCGGACCGCTTCGAGGCCACCGTCGATGAGCTGATCGCGCATGCCTCGTTCCCTCTCCAGAGCACTCGAAGCAGCCGGGAGCGGCTGGTGCGGCACGTCCTGTTCGAGAGCTACCGCCTGGGAGACCCGTGACCGTGACCGGCGAGAAACGCGTCCTTGTGCTGGGCGGGACCAATTTCGACATCATCGTGCAGGCGGAGAACTTCCCCCAGGAACACGAGAAGGTCCGGGGCGAGGCCTGTGAGGCGCGTCCCGGTGGGTCGGCGGCGAACACGGCCCTGGGGCTCGCCCGTCAGGGCTGCGAGGTCAGGCTCGTGTCAGCGGTGGGGGATGACGCGCTGGGACGCCTGTGTCTGGACGACCTGCGGGACGGAGGCGTGGACACAGCGCTGATGCGCGTGGATGCCTCCTTGCGGACGAGTATGGCCATTGTGATCTCGTCCGGGACGGGCAAACGGATGATGACGTTCGCCGGTGCCGACCGCGATCAGGCGTTCCTGGCAGTGACGGAGTCGGACGTGGTGGCCGTGGACCATGTCCACGTCGTCGGAGTGCCCACGCCCGAGCTCGGCCGCGTCGTGGGTCTCGCACGCCGGACCGGCCGTACCGTCTCGGTCGAGTGGAACGGCCGGGACATGAGCGAGCTGGCGGAAGGACCGGGGCTGAACCTGATGAACGCCGACGAGGCGGGCCGGCTTCCCCGCGCCCTGCCGGGGGACGCCGCCGGTACCGCCCTGCGCTACGCGGAGCGGCTGTCGGGAGAAGTGATCCTTACGCAGGGTGCCGAGGGCGCCCTCTGGGCCGCGCAGTCCGGTGCCCTGGTGCGCGAACCGACGACAGTCGTGGAGCCCGTGGACCGTACCGGGGGCGGTGACGCCTTCAACGCTGGGGTCATCGCCGGCTGGCTGTTCGGCGAGCCGCCGTCCGCGTGCATGCGCAGAGGGCTCGATGCCGCGTTGCACGTGATCACGAAGATAGGAGCTCATCCATGACCAGGTGGCTTGGCGTCGCCCTGCTTCCGCGCGCGGACCACACGCGCGCCGCCATCCGGCTGCAACAGAGTCTGGGGAGTGACCGCCCCCTGCAACCACTACTGAGCGAGGACGGCAACCTTCCCCATCTGACCGTTTTCCAGGGGCCTTTCGAAGACGATCTGGACCCCGAGCGGGAACTGGCGAGGATCGGAGCATCCGCGAGCCTGCCCGGGCAGCTGTGGCTCGCGTCCGTCGGCATCGTGTACCAGCCGACCGGCTGGCTGTTCATGTCCGTCGAACGGCCCGCGCTGCTGGAGAAGCTCCAGGAAGTCGTCCTCGCCGGCCTCGCCCCCCACCTCGACCGGCAGGCGTTCGACACCTCGAAGGACACCTCCAGGTTCACGGAGTCCGAACGCGTCAGCTTCGACCGGTACGGCTACCGCTACACCGGCGATGCCTACGCTCCCCACATCACGCTCGGGCGCACCGACGAGGCCACGGCCCTCGAACTCGTACGGACCGCACCCGAGCGCACTCACGTACCCGACGGGTGGACCTTCGACCGGCTCAGCTTCTACGTGATGGGGGAGCACGGCGCCCACGCGGAGAAGTTGGCAGAGCGACCGGTCGCCGCCGTATGAGTCCCCGGCACACGCTGTACGACGCGCCCGCCCTGCACCGCTTCGCCCGGGATGCCGTGGACGCGGGGGCGGAGTGGCTGGCCGGGGAGGGGTCGGGCCGGATCTGGACGCACAGGCGGTTCAAGCCTTCGGGGGAGGAAGTCACCGCTGCCGATATCGAGGTGGAACGTCGGATGACCCGTATCCTCGTGGACCGCACACCGGAGATCCCCGTCGTCGGGGAGGAATCGGCGGGCGCGGGCCCGGTACCCGAAACGTGCTGGCTGCTGGACCCCATCGACGGCACGATGAACTTCACCCGCGGAGCCCCCGGGTACGCCGTCTCGCTCGCCTGCGTCGTGGACGGGACGCCAGTGCTCGGCGTGGTGCACGCACCCGCTCTCGGCCGGCGCTGGACCACGGGAGTCGGGGGAGCGAAGGCTGCGGGCGTGCAGGGCAGCCGCAGTCTCACCCGGGCGGTGGTCGGCTTGACGGGAACGGGCTCCGGCCGTCCACGCTCCGCCCGGCTCATCGGCCGGCTGTACGAGGTGGCCCACCGGATCAGGCTGCAAGGTGCGATGAGCCTGGATCTGGTGGGGGTGGCGGAGGGCTGGCTGGACGCCTGCGTCTGCCTCGACCCGGGCCCCTGGGACGTGGCGGCGGGCGTCGCCCTGGTGAGGGAGCGCGGCGGGGCGGTGCTGGGGGCGGGCGGGGGCGCCTTCACCTCGCAGTCCTCGATCCTGGCTGCGGGCGCCGATCCGGTCGCCCGGGAGCTCATCGCGCTCTGGGAGTCGCTCGACAGCTGACGGCCCTCCACGGGATGCGGGACAGGTGAGGGTGCGGCGCACCCGACCGGCCCAAAAGTGACCTCAAGGACGTCCGTCGACATACCCGTACGTACCCGGGTCGCGCCCTCTACCGCCCGTTCCCGTTCGATTACAGTGCTTGCGCGGTCGCCCGCAGAGGCGAGCACGTGGTGACGGGGAGGGGGCGGGGTGAGCACAGGGACCACGGCGGTCTGGGGCCGGGCCGAGCAGCAGGACTTTCGCAGCCGGGTCCGCGGGGCCCTGCTCGGCGGGGCGGTCGGGGACGCGCTCGGGGCCGGGGTCAGCGGGCTCGTGCTGGAGGAGATCCGCGCCGCCCACGGGGTCGAAGGGGTCACCGACTATGTCGTCGCGCACGGCAGACGCGGCGCCGTCACCGCCCTCACCCAGCTCACCCTGTTCACCGTCGACGGACTGATCCGCGCCCAGGTCCGCCGCGACACCGGAGCCTGGCACCCGCCCACCGATGTGCACCGGGCCCATCTGCGCTGGGCCGCCACCCAGCACGACTGGGGGCCCGACGAACGGCGCGAGGACAACGGCTGGCTGGCCGCCGAGGAGTGGCTCTACGCCCGCCGCGACCCCGCGCGGGAATGCCTGGGCGGCTTCGGCGACACCGTCATGGGCACCCTGGACCGGCCCAAGAACCCCGCCGCCCGGGACGCGGGCGCGCTCACCCGGTCCGCGCCGTTCGGGCTCCTCGTGGGGTGGGAGCCGGGGCTCGTGTTCCAACTGGCCGTGGAGTGCGCGGCCCAGTCCCACGGGCACCCCGCCGCCCAGCTGGCCGCCGGAGCCTTCGCCGTACTCGTGCACGGGCTCGCGCGCGGCGACAGCCTGGACGGTTCCGTGCAGCACACGCTGGCCCTGCTCGCCGAACGCCCCGGCCACGAACCGGTGATCGAGGCCCTGCGGCAGGCGCTGGGCTCCGTGCGGCAGGGGATCCCGGGCCCGGCCCTGATCGAGGCGCTGGGCGCGAGCGACGCCGCCGAGGAGGTCCTCGCCGTCGCCGTGTACTGCGCGCTGGTCAGCGAGGACATCCGGCACGGGCTGCGGCTCGCGGTGAACCACAGCGGCCCCTCCCGTGCCACCGGGTCGGTCTGCGGGGCGCTGCTCGGGGCGCTGCACGGCGAGACCGCGCTGCCGCCGGCCTGGCTCGCGGAGCTGGAGGGGCGGTCCACCCTCCTCGAACTGGCCGACGACTTCGCGATGGAGATGACCCAGGGCCCCGCCCTGCACAGCCCGGCGGCCGTCGCCCCGGGCTGGCTGGCCCGCTACCCGCGCGGCTGAGGGGCGGCCGGCCCGCTATCGGCTACCCGCTATCCGCTACCCGCGCGGCTGAGGGGCCGGGGTCGGGCCTCCGTCCTGGGCGGGGATCGCGGCGGCGGACGGCGTACCGTCACCGCCGTCATCCCCGTCGTCGTCCCCGTCTCCCTCGTTGATCTTCGTCAGGACCGCGTCGCGCTCCGGGGTGTCCTCCGGCTTCACGAAGCCGATCAGGATGTAGAGCACGAGCGAGACGGCCAGCGGTACGGACACCTGGTACTGGAGCGGGACTCCGCCCTCGACGGCCCAGTTGATCGGGTAGTTGACCAGCCAGAAGGCGAACAGGCCCGAGGCCCAGCTGACCAGCGCCGCCGTCGGACCGGACTTCCGGAACGGGCGCAGCAGGCCCAGCATGAACGGGATCGCGATCGGACCCATCAGCCCGGCGACCCACTTGATCACGACGGTGATGATGTCCTTGAACGCCGGAGAGTTGATCTGCGTGGCGATCGCCATCGACAGGGCCAGGAAGGCGACCGTGGTCCAGCGGGCCGCGATCAGCCCGGCACGCTCGCTCCAGCCGCGCGCCGCCTTCGAGAGGGTCGGGGCGATGTCCCGGGTGAAGACGGCCGCGATGGCGTTGGCGTCCGAGGAGCACATGGCCATCGTGTGGGAGAAGAAGCCGACGATGACCAGGCCCAACAGCCCGTGCGGCAGCAGTTGTTCGGTCATCAGGGCGTAGCTGTCGGAGGCGTCCGGCTTCTGCGCGTCGACCAGCAGCGGGGCGCACCACATCGGGAAGAACAGCACTGCCGGCCAGACGAGCCACAGGGCCGCCGAGAGCCGCGCGGAGCGGGTCGCGGAGGCGGCCGAGTCGGTCGCCATGTACCGCTGGGCCTGGTTCCACATGCCGCCGTTGTACTCGAAGGTCTTGATGAACAGGAACGCCATCAGGAACGTCACCGTGTACGGGCCCGCGGTCGGGTCCGCGTGTCCTTCCGGGAGCTTGTCCCAGACCGTCCACAGGGTGGAGAAGCCGTCGAGCTTGCTCATCACGGCGAACAGCATCGCCAGTCCGGCGAACAACTGGATGATGAACTGGCCCAGTTCGGTGAGGGCGTCCGCCCACAGCCCGCCGACCGTGCAGTAGATCCCGGTGACGACGCCGGTGATCAGGATGCCCTGGGTGAGGGAGAGGCCGGTGAACACGGACAACAGGGTGGCGATGGCCGCCCACTTGGCGCCGACGTCCACGACCTTCAGCAGCAGCCCCGACCAGGCGAGCGCCTGCTGGGTCTGGATGTTGTAGCGGTTCTTGAGATATTCGAGCGGCGAGGCGACATGGAGTCGCGAGCGCAGCCGGTTCAGCCGGGGCGCGAAGAGCTTCGCGCCGATGAAGATGCCGATGGCGATCGGCAGTGACCAGGTCACGAAGGACGTGACCCCGTACTGGTACGCGATGCCGGCGTAACCGGTGAACATCACCGCGCTGTAGCCGGACATGTGGTGCGAGATGCCCGACAGCCACCACGGCATCTTGCCGCCGGCCGTGAAGAAGTCGCTGACGTTGTCCACGCGTTTGTGCGACCAGAGTCCGATCGCGACCATCACGCCGAAGTAGCCGATGAGTACAGCCCAGTCGAGACTGTTCATGTCCCCCTCCAGGGGTCCGCCTTGTGAACGGGAACGCACTTCGTCGGTACGGCCGTTCAGCGGTGTCCCCGTGCGGGAGCGGGGACTTCGGGGATTGAACCCTCTGGGAGGGGCCTCGGTCAAGGCTATCGGCGGTCATGGATGTGAACGACAATCAACAAGGCGAACGATTTTACTTGGTCTTGACCTTGTGGGGCGTTGTCGCGACCGTGATCGCGGCCACACGATGGGCGGGCACTTCGTCAGGCTGTGCAGAGCTGTGCAGAGAAGTTCGGAGAAGTCGGGGAGCGCGCGACAGCGCGTTTCGACGACGCGCGAAGGCCGCACGGGATGCGGGTCCCGTGCGGCCTTCGCGAAGTCGAGAGGGAGGGTGCCTCGTGTACGAGTACGTCAGCGCATCAGTTCGCCCGCGTTGACCAGCAACGACTGGCCGGTGATCGCCCGGGCCCGGTCGGAGGCCAGAAAGGCGACGGCCTCCGCCACATCCCCGTCCGTGGCCAGCTCCGGCAGCGCCATCCGCTCGGTGAGCCGGGCCAGCACCTCGGACTCCGGTACGCCTTCGGAGTGCGCGGCGAACTGGACGTACGCCTGCACCGGCGGCCCCCACATCCACCCCGGCAGCACCGTGTTGACCCGGATCCTGTCCGGGCCCAGCTCCCGGGCCAGCGAGTACATCGCCGAGGTGAGCGCCCCCTTGGACGCCGCGTACGCCGCCTGCCACACCTGGGAGGGGGCGGCCACCGCGGACTGGGTGCCGATCACCACCACCGAGCCGCCCCGCTCCTTGAGTGCGGGCAGGCAGGCCCGGGTCATCCGCAGCGTGCCCAGGAGGTTCACGTCGATGACCGACTGCCAGGTGGCGAAGTCCGCGTCCTGGAGCCCGCCGAAGTAGCTGTCCCAGGCGGCCACATGCGCCACCGCGTCGATCCCGCCGAACCGCTCCACCGCCAGCGCGGCCAGCGCCTCGCACTGCGTCTCGTCCGTGATGTCGGTGGGCAGATGGGCCGTGTGCCGGCCCTCCGGGTCGATCTCCGCCGCCGACTTGGCCAGATTCGCCGCCGTACGCGCGCCGAGCACCGCACGCCCGCCGTCCCGGACCACGGTCTCCGCGACCCGGTGCCCGAGCCCCGGGCCGACGCCCGACACGATGACGGTCTTCCCCGCGAGCAACATCGGCGCCTCCCGGCCCTGGAAGTTCATCTGACGGAGCGTCAGAGTAAGGGGGAGCGCGAGCCGATGGAAGGGGAAGGGAGACACGGTGGGCGATGACGGGATGCAGGGTGAGAGGTACAGCGAGAGGTATGCGGAGCTGGCTGCGGTCGGGCCTTACGGGGTCCGGCCGGGGCATGCCCTGATCACCATGGTCGAACCGCATCCTGGTCATGAGTACGCGTACAACCGCTGGTACGAGGACGACCACTACTACGCGGGTGCGACGGCGATGCCGTGGATGTTCGCCGGGCGGCGCTGGGTGGCCACCAAGGACCTCCAGGAGCTGCGCTATCCGGAGAAGTCGGCGGTGGCCCGGCCGGTCGGCGCGGGATGCTATCTGTCGACGTACTGGGTGACCGAGGGCCGCTACGACGAGCACATGAAGTGGACCGTCGCCATCAACAAGCGGCTCAACCGCGACGGCCGGGTCTACCAGGACCGGACCCACGTCTTCACGGCCTTCCAGGACCACGAGGCCACCGTCTACCGCGATGGAGCCGCCGGCCCCCGGGACTTCCACGCGCTCGACCACCCGTACGCGGGCCTCGTCCTCCAGGTCGTCGACGCCGAGGGGCCCGAACAGCGGGCGGAGCTGCTGGAATGGCTGCGTTCGCGCCATCTTCCGAAGCGGCTGAAGGGGTCGCCCGCGGCCATGGTCACGGTGTTCCGGCCGACGCCGCTGCCCGGCGACCGGATGACGTACGTGAAGCAGGTCGAGGGGGTCGGCACCCGGCTGACGCTGCTGTGGTTCCTCCAGGAGGATCCGCGGACCTGCTGGGAGGAGCACTTCACCGGCCTGGACGCGGCGGTCGCGGAGTCCGGTCTCGGGCGGGTCGAGCTGGTCGCGCCGTTCGTGCCGACCGTGCCGGGGACGGACCGGTACGTCGATCAACTGCGGTGACGCCGGGTGCGACGCCGGGGAGCGGCATCCGATCGTGCCGAGCCCCCTCGGCCAGGACGGCGAACCGGTCGAGAGGGCTCCATCAGGTGGTGCGGTGGTGCGGTGGTGCTTTGACGTGGTGACGCGGTGACGCGCGATCGGTGGTGCGTGATCAGGCGTCGACCGTGCCCGTGGCGACATCGCGCACGAACGCGTTCCACGCGCCGGGGACGAAGGTCAGCGAGGGGCCCTCGGGGGCCTTCGAGTCACGTACGGCGATGGACAGAGCGACCGGGGACTTGACCTCGACGCACGCGCCGTTGCCCCCGGAGTACGACGACTTCGTCCACTTGTCCGTAGCACCCTGAAGAATTGCCATGTTCACTCCGGTTCAGAGAGTTGGGTGAGTCGCACCAACCTGATTCCGATTGGCGTGATCGACGCTACTCGCCAAGCCCCGTCCATGAGATGGCCGTTCACTCGACCGGATGGTCTTTCCCTGGTAAGCCTTCCGCGGGGAGTGGGCGGCGGTGTACCATCCCGCCGCCCCATCACTCTCCATCGCCCCCGAGCGCTCCGGGATGGCTCGTATACGGCGTGTCAGCTCGTGTACGACTTGGCGATCTTGCTGATGAACTCCCGGGTCTGCTCCACGTTCAGCGCCTGCGCCCGCAGGTGCTCGTACATCACGCTGTAGCGCTGCACGTCGTTCGCCTTCTCCAGGTAGAGATCGCTCGTGACGCCCTCGATGTAGACGACGCTGGAGTCCGCCGCGTCCGGGAACTCCAGGATCGCGTACTGGCCGTTGATGCCGGGGTGCGCGCCCATGTCGAACGGCAGCACCTGCACGGTGACGTGCGGCAGGTGCGACTGCTCGACGAGGTGTTCCAGCTGGTCGATCATCACCTGCTTGTCACCGACCCGCCGGCGCAGCGCCGACTCGTCGATCACGGCCCACAGCCGCAGCGGATTCTCCGGCGCGTTGACCCGGTCCTGCCGCCGCGACCGTACGTTGACGCGCTTCTCGATGTCCGACGGAGGAGCCTCGGGAAGCGCGCCGCTGATCAGGGCCTCGGCGTACGCCCGGGTCTGGAGCAGGCCGGGAACCATCTGGGGCTCGTACACCCGCAGAGACTCCGCGTCGGTCTCCAGGCCGATGTAGACGCTGTACGGGATGTCGCCGAAGGCATGCCACCAGCCCTGCTGGCGGGAGTCCTTGGCCATCTGCATGAGCGAGTCGACGATGCGGACGTCCTCGACCTCGTAGACGCCGCAGAGGTCGCGCACATCGCGCTGGCTGATGGAGCGGCGCCCGTTCTCCAGGCGGCTGATCTTCGACTGCGAGACCAGCAGTCGCTCCGCCACCTCTTCGGCCGTCATGCCTTTGAGCTCGCGCAGGCGGCGCAATTCCTGGCCCAACCTGCGTCGCCTGACAGTGGGATTGACGTTGGACGCCACGGGGACGGCACCTCCGGCTATGTAGCTGTGCGTATCTACTGCTCAGCAGATTGCCACCCCTTGCCCCGGCCGCGCTGGAAAACGGCCACACGCAGGCCGCGGGGGGCGTGCGCACCGGTGCGCGGGACGGCGCACAAGCGCACGGGGCAGCCGGTGATGGTGACTACCGGCTGCCCCGTGCGTGGTGCGGCTCCCGGACCGGGTCCTGTGATGACTGACGACGGTACGGCGGTGTGCTGTTGTTTCCGGTGTTTCCAGGTCCGGGCGGTCAGCTTGCGGCGGTGTGCGCCATGCTGCCGCGACGGGCCTGTGCTTGCGGCTGCAACGGAACGCCCGCTGCCTGCTGCGTACGGCGCGGCTGGACGGCCACACCGTTCTGGACGTCCATCACGGCGTGCGCCACGAGACCGCCCATGGGGTCGTGCCTGATCAGGTCCCGGAGCCGGGAGCGCGATGAGCGCCCCTCGTTTCCGGGGTACAGATGCTTGCCGAGTCCGACCGCGTGGGCCAGTGCGGCGAGCGCCGCGGTCCGCGGGTCCGGCGGTACGCCGGTGCGGATCGCACTGTCCAGCCGGTTCCTGATGTCCCGGCTGATCGCCGTCTCCGTCGCTTGGTAGCGAGTCGTCGGCAGCACTCCGCACATCTGGCCCGCCACGGCATGAACCATGCCGCACCGCTCCAGATGAGCGAGATAGATCTGGCGCAGCCCCAGGCGGGGCCCGCCGATCCAGTGGACCGCCCGAACCGGACTGCCACGACGGCGCAGCAGTTCCAGTGCGGAGTCCAGAGTCGGATCTCCTGTCGGCCGTGGCATCACCACGGCGATACGATCCCCGTCAGGGGCTATCCGTCCTGCCAGAGCCAGCTCCACTAGCTGTGCCCCGGCCAGGCCGAGGTCGAGCGACTGCGGCTGCGCTGTGGTACCCGTGGTCGGGTCCAGAGCGAGCAGCAAAAGCTCCTCCGGGATTGTTCTGCGGCTCCTGCCCATCCATGCCTCCCCGCGTGGATGTCTGACAGGGTGACCCCTCTCACATTCATCTGTCGAGAGCGCCTGACTGCTTTGTACGGGAACCAGTAGGTATGTCGTTCTCGTCTAGCAGCTCGGCCAGGGGTTCACACAGGACACTGGTAGATGGTTCGGACAGCGCGGGGTTGCCCCGCAGCGCATGAGGAGGCATCGGTGGCGGGCGAGTCCCCCGACAAAACGGAGCAGCAGAAGTCGTCGGGGACGGCTGCGGAGGAACGCGACCCGCGCTTCGCCGTGTTCCGTGATCCCGGCGTGGACACGGATGCGGCCGCGGACGCGGGTGCGGCAGCGGGTGCGGGCTCGGGAGCCACGTCCGATACGGCGACCGCTGTGTTCCGCCCCCGGCTTCCGGAGGACGCCGCCCGGCGCGAGCCTGAGGCGGAGCCGGGGCCCGAGGAGGAGCCGGAGAGCGCGTCCGAGCCGGAGAGTGCGGCTGTAGCGGCCTCCACGGCCTCTGAGGAGGCCGCCGAGCCTTCGAAGGCCGCGGGAGCCGCTGAGGACCGCACGGGCCCGGACGCGGACGCGGAGGGGCCGGCGGACGAGGCCGAGAGCGAGCCCGAGGGCGGGGACGGGGACGGCCGGCTGCGTGCCGCGGTGGCCGCCTGGGTCGATGCCGCGGCCGATGACAAGCCGACGGCGGACGCCGAGGGCGACGATTCCGATTCCGGTGCGGACTCCGGTGCGGACTCCGACGCTGGCTCCGGTGCGGAGCCCGAGCCGGAGGTGGAGGCGGACGACAAGCCGAAGGCCGACGCGGAGCCGGACGCCAAGCCCGAGCCCACGCCCGAGGCCGAGGCGGACGTCGAGCCGAAGCCCGAGCCGGACGCCGACGAGGCCTCTGACCTGCGAGGAATCGATCAGCCGACCGCCATCTTCAAGGCGGTCAAGCCGACCGAGCGGGTCGACCAGGCCACGACCGCGCTGAAGCTCCCGCCGCCCGAGGACAAGAGCAAGCCCGGGGACAAGAGCAAGCCCGAGAGCGAGGCCGAGCGCACGAGCACGTTCGTGCCGCTGCGCTCCGACGACGTACGGTCCGCCCCCGCGCCCCGCAAGCCGGAGCCGGAGCCGGAGACCAAGCCGGAGCCGGAGGCCAAGCCGGAATCGGAGGCCAAGCCGGAGTCGGAGACCGAGGCGCCCGTGCGCACCCCGGAGACCGGCTCGCCCGCCTCTCCGGTGCCCGCCGCCCCCTCCTGGGCCGCGGCCGAGCGGACCCGGCAGCAGCCGTTGCCGCCGAGGCCGCCGCTCGACCTGCTCGCCGAGCTGACGAACACCCCGCCGCCCCCGGAGACCCCGGTCCGGACCGCCGTCCGACGGGTCAAGATCTGGACCCCGCTGGTGCTCCTCCTGCTGATCGTCTTTGCGATCGTGCAGGTGATGCGCCCGCTCCCGGAGCCCTCGCTGGAGCTCACGGCGAAGCCGACGTACACCTTCGAGGGCGGGGCGACGAAGCTGACCTGGCCGGGCCAGGGACAGTCGGCCGTGATGGTGGACGGCGTCGGCTCGCTCGGTTCCGAGGGTGCGCAGAAGCCGGCCCCGATCGCGAGCGTCGCGAAGGTCATGACCGCCTACGTGATCCTCAAGGAGCACCCCCTCAAGGGTGACGAGGAGGGCGAGACGATCGTCGTCGACCAGAAGGCCGAGGACGAGTCCAAGCGTCCCGACGAGTCGACGGCCCCGCTGACCAAGGGGCAGGAGCTCACCCAGCGGCAGATGCTCCAGCTGCTCATGATCCCCTCGGGGAACAACGCGGCGCGGCTGCTCGCCCGCTGGGACGCGGACACCGAGGACGCCTTCATCGACAAGATGAACGAGGCGGCCAAGGACCTCGGGATGACCGGGTCGACGTACACGGACCCGAGCGGCCTGGAGAAGACCACCGTCTCCACCGCCACCGACCAGCTGAAGCTGGCGCAGGCGGTCATGCGCAACGAGGTCTTCCGGGAGATCGTGGACATGCCCGAGGTCGAGATCGAGGGCATCGACGGCAAGATCTACAACAACAACAACCTGCTGCTGCAGCCGGGCGTGAGCGGCATCAAGACCGGCTCCTCCACCCCGGCGGGCGGCAACCTGCTCTGGTCCGCGAACACCAAGGTCGACGGCAAGGTGCTGTGGATCTACGGAGCGGTCATGGGCCAGCAGGCCGGTACCGGCCGGGTCTACGACAGCCTGGAGCTGTCCCTCCAGAACAGCCTGAAGCTGATCAAGGACGCGCAGGAGGCCGCCACCTCGACGACGGTGGTGAAGAAGGGCGATGTCGTCGGGTACGTGGACAACGGATTCGGCGGGCAGACCCCGGTGGTCGCCACCAAGGACCTCAAGGCGGTCGGCTGGTCCGGCCTGGAGGTCGAGCTCAAGGTCACGGACAACGGCAAGGGCATCGACCACGCCGCGAAGGCCGGGAGCGAGGTCGGCATGGTGACCGTGGGCACCGGCACCGGGAAGGTCACGGCACCGGTGGTGCTGCAGAGTGATCTGAGCGAGCCGGCCTTCGGCGACAAGCTGACCAGGATCGGCTGAGCCACCGGATCCGGGGAAGCCGGGGAAGCCGGGGAAGCCAGGGAAGCGGGGGAGGGGCCGGCGGCGCCGTCAGCCCCTCCCTCCCCCGTTTATGACAGAGATAGGTGTCAGAGGTACGTGTTAGCGTCCCCGGACAACTCAGGGACGCTGGGACGCGTCCTTGAAGAGGTACGGGGCCGGCGGAGGACGGGGAGAGCCGTAGTGACCACCGCGGAGCCGAAGCCCGGCCGCGAGGCGGACGAGAGTGCCGGGGGCGGGGGCGACGCCCTGCACGCTCGCGTGCCGTCTCCCCGTATCCCGGAGCCCCCCGAATCTGCTGAGTCGTCCGAGTCGCCTGAGTCATCCGAATCGGATGACTCCCTCGACTCGCTCGGTTCCCCCGAGCCGCCCTCGCCGCACGCCCGGGCCCGACGGCTGCTGCGGCACCCCGTCACCATCGCGACGGCGGCCGCCGCGGTCCTCCACGTCCTCTGGTTCTTCTTCTTCGCCAACACCGGCGGCGACATCGCCGCGCAGGACGCCTGGGCCGAGTTCGTGGGCCGGCACCCCGGCACCGCGTACAACCTGGCCTGGTACGGGGGCATGCACCCCGTCTCGTACAGCGTGGTCTCGCCCTACCTGATGTCGCTGCTC
Organism: Streptomyces sp. NPDC091289; assembly: GCF_044757365.1. Taxonomy (NCBI): domain Bacteria; kingdom Bacillati; phylum Actinomycetota; class Actinomycetes; order Kitasatosporales; family Streptomycetaceae; genus Streptomyces; species Streptomyces sp. NPDC091289. Next base: position 133,846 of record NZ_JBIVUT010000005.1, on the reverse strand, counting down.
GGCGTCCGTACGACGATGATGATCGTCGGCACGGTCTCCTCCGCGCTGACCGCGCTGATCCTCGTGCGGGTCCCGGCCGTCCGCAATCCGCTGGCCTGCTCGCTCGCCGGGGTCTTCGCGTTCCTGTGCAACGCGCTGTCGGGCCGGGTGACGTTCGGGCTCGGCATGATGTTCGCCGTCGGTGCGGTGGCCGCGGTGTTCTGCTGGCCCTACCGGTGGCGGTACAAGCGGTGGGCCAAGGCCGGCGTCGCCGCCCCGCTCGCCGCGCTCGCGACCGCGTCCAGCCCGGTCGCCGGACTCTTCCTGGGCGTCGTCGCGGCGGCGCTGTTCCTCCACAAACGACGCCCCGGGGCGTACGCGATCGGGCTCGCCCCGGTCGCCGTGGTCGGGGTGTCGGCCTGGCTCTTCCCGTTCTCCGGCACGCAGCCGATGTCGCTCGGGACGCTGTCGCTGCCGTTCCTCTTCGCGGCCCTCGTCTTCTTCCTCGTACCGCGCGACTGGAGCACGGTCCGCACCGCCGCCGCCGTCTACGGGCTCGGCACGCTGCTCACGTACGTCGTCGACTCGCAGATCGGGTCGAACATCACGCGCATGGCGATGCTGTTCGCCGGGGTGGCGCTGCTCGCCGCGCTGCCGTACACGGCGCCGCGCAGCCGCCGCTGGTACGCCCTGGTCCTGGCCTTCGTCGGCCTCAACTTCTGGATCGGCTTCAAGGGCGTCGACGACATCGTCCGGACCGCGCCCGCCGCGTCCTGGAACCGCGAACTGGCCCCGCTGATCAACCAGCTCCAGCAGGTGGAGGCGGAGCGCGGCCGGGTCGAGGTGGTGCCCGCGAGCAGTCACCGCGAGTCATCGGCGCTCGCCCCGTACGTCAACCTGGCGCGCGGCTGGAACCGCCAGGCGGACATGAAGCGCAACCCGCTCTTCTACGACGACACGCTCGACCCGGTGAACTACCGGGAGTGGCTGGACCGCTGGGCCGTGCACTACGTGGTGCTGCCCAAGGACCGCCCGGACAACGGGGCGATCCAGGAGGCGGAGCTGGTCGAGCAGGGGCAGCCGTACCTGCGCGAGATCTGGGGCGACGCGAACTGGAAGCTCTTCCGGGTCCTGGACCCGGTGCCGCTGGCCGACCCGCCCGCGACGGTGGAACGGGCGGGCGCGGACGAGCTGACGATCACCGTGAAGTCGGCGGGCCGGGTGCTGGTCCGGATCCCGTACACGCGCTGGCTCGCCCTCGTCGACGAGGACGGCACGAGCGTGGAGCGCCCGCAGGAGACCGAGGAGTCGAAGGAGCGGTCGGCGGTGGACGAGACCGCGCCGAAGACCTATCTCAACACCCACGGCTGCCTGAACAAGGTGGAAGAGGGCCCGTACGGCGACGAGTGGACCGAACTGCTCGCACCGCGGCCGGGCGTGTACCGGCTGGCGGCCCCGTACCAGCTCCAGCCGGGCACGCCCTGCCCCGAAGAACTGAGCTGAGCCGGAGACGGCGGCTCTCCCCCGGGAGCCCCGTCGGCGTCCCGTGTACGAGCCATCGGATACGGCATCTCCCTCTGCGGGCGGCGCACTGGCAAGGTGTCCTGCCATGAGGGCCACGAAGTGCCAACACTGCGGCGGCGGGCGACGAGGTCCGCTGCCCGGAATGGTCTGCCCCGGTTGCGGTGCGGGGGCGTCCCGGGTGCCCGACGCGGCCGGTTCCTGGGTCGTGCGCGAGACGCTGACGGGCCGTCTCTCCACGCTGCCCCGCCGGCGCAAGGCCCTGCTCACGGCGGGTGTCGTGGTGGCGGCCGGAGGCCTGGTCACCGTCGCCTCGCTGCTGGTCTCCGGCGGCGGGAGCGTGGGCGGCGGAGGCAGCCGTACGGACGCGGCGGGCCGGGCGGGCGCGCTGCCCGACCGGGTCGGCGGCGCGGCCCCCACGAGGATCGGCCCGGGAACGGACGATACGGGGACGGGTGCGGGAGCGCCTGACACTCCCGGCCCGTCGGAGTCCTCGGCGGACGGGCCCCGCTTCTCCCAGTGGGCGGGCCCCGGCTGCGCGGACGGTACGTACAAGGAGCGCGGCCGTTTCGAGAGCGGGGACGCGGGCTGGTACACGGTCGACTCCGGCGGCTTCGACGGCGGCGGGTGCGACGGCCGGTTCAGCGCGGTCCCGATGTCGGGCAGCCCGACGGAGGACCAGGGCTCCACGGCCACCTGGTCCTGGCGGCCGGGCCGGGGGTTCAGCGAGTGCGCGCTGACCGTCTTCGTCCCCGGGGGCGGCCGCCCGCGCGACGCCGCCGGGGACCCGACGGTCTACCGGGTGCTCTCCGACCCGGACGACGCGGACTCCGCGTACACCGGTTTCGCGGTGCTCCAGACGGAACACCGGGGGAGCGCGGTCCCGGTGGGCAGCTACCCGGTCAAGGGAGACGTCTTCGCCGTCCAGCTCCTCGACCGGGGCCGGGACTGGGGCGACGCGGGGCGGGTCGGCGCGCACCACGCGGCGGCCCAGGTGAGAGCGGCCTGCCACTGAGGGCGGCCGTCACCGGGGGCGGCCTCGCTGGGGGCGGCCGTCGCTGAGAACGCCCTGCCACTGAGAACGCCCTGCCACTGAGAACGCCCTGCCACTGAGCGGCGGCAGGGTCCTTACCGGATGAACGCGCGGTCGTGCCGCGACAGCTCCGACGTGGGCCCGGCGGCGCGGAGGACCGTGTCCAGGGCCCGCTCCGGATCGGCCGAGTAACACCCGCTGGCCCAGGCCGCGTTGGCTTCGATCACCGCCCATCTTCCTGTGTCGTCCCGGCCGATGTCGACGACGATCGCGGAGGGCAGGGTCTCCCCGGCGGTCGCCAGGACCTCACGCCCGAAGGCGAGCGCGTCCCCGTCCGGCGGCCCGAGCCGGAGCCGGCCGCCCTCGGCGTACCGCGCGGCCGTGTGGACGGCCCCGTCGAGCAGATGGAGCCGGTACTCGACGGCGAACGTCATCACGTCGCTCACCAGCACCACGGTCGCCGGGTCGACGGCATCCGGTCCGGGCAGCCGGGACCCGTCCGCGTACACGAGCGCCGAAATGCTCTTGTCGTTGGGCGACTTGACGAAGGCGGGGCGCCGCAGCCGGTACGCCTCACCGATGGGCATCGCCTGGATCTCCCGCCGGGTGAGCGCCCGGGGGAGCCGTGCGAGCCAGTCGGCGGGCGCCTCCAGGAGGGCGACACCGAGCGCGGGGGCCACGACGTCGGCGAAGGAGGGCCCGGCGTGCAGATGCACGGCATGGCCTGCGCGCTCGGTGCTTCCCGGGCTGCCCAGCCCTTCCGATACGGCGGAGGCCGTCGCCTCCACGATGCGCAGCCCGCGCCGCAGCGCGGTGGTGCGTAACGTCCGGGCGGAGGCGGTGAGTCGGGGCGGGAGGACGAGGATGCGCGGGGGGCGGGTCATGGGCGCTGATCCTCCCGTACGGGGTGCGGCGCGCCCCACCGATTTTCCGGGGCGGGGGCGCGGCGGGACGGCCCCGGAAGAAGGATGCGCGAGGGGATGCGTTGTGCGGGCCCGGGCCACCTGGTTCGATCGCCGCATGATCATTGAACCGTCGCTCGTACGCGGCCTGATCGCCGCCCAGTTCCCGCACTGGGCGGACCTGCCCGTGGAGGCGGTCGACGCGAGCGGGACCGCCAACGCGATCTACCGTCTGGGAGCCGACAAGGCCGTACGGCTGCCGCGTACCGAGGGCAGTGCGGCGGATGTGGCGACGGAGCACCGCTGGCTGCCGCTGCTGGCTGCGCGGCTGCCCGTCCCCGTACCGGTACCGCTCGCGCAGGGCGTTCCGGGCGCCGGTTTTCCCCGGCCCTGGTCGGTCTGCACCTGGCTGGACGGTACGAACCCGGGCCCCGGCGACCGCTCTTCGGCCTCCGACCTGCTCGCGGCGGATCTGGCGGAGTTCGTGCTGGCGCTCCGCCGGACCGACCCGGCGGACGCCCCGCCCGCCTATCGCGGCGAGCCGCTGGCCTCCCGTGACCGGGCGACCCGCGAGGCGCTCGCGACCCTGGAGGCGGTCCTGGACGCGGAGGCCGTCGCAGCGGCCTGGAGCGAGTCCCTGTCCGCCCCACCCTGCACGTCCGCCCCCGTCTGGGTGCACGGGGACCTCCAGCCGGGCAACGTCCTGGTCGCGGACGGCCGCCTCACCGGGGTCATCGACTTCGGCTGCACCGGCCTGGCCGATCCCGCCGTGGACCTGATCGCGGCCTGGTACCTGCTGACCGCCGGGGCCAGGGAGACGTTCCGTACGGCGGTCGCGGCCGACGACGCGACCTGGACGCGGGGGCGGGGCTGGGCGCTGTCCATCGCGCTGATGGAGCTCGCGCACTACCGGGACACGAACCCGGTGATGGCGGGGATCGCGGCGCACGTGATCGACGAGATCCTGACGGAGGGAGGACGAAAGGCGCAGGGCTGAGGAGGGAATCCGGTCGCGCGGTGAGGCCGGAGCCGAGTGAGCCGTGAGGCCGGAACCGAGTGATACGTTGACCGGCCAGAGGCTTGACATGAGCATATCTTGGGGGAGTTCGATGCAGCAGTCAGCACGGAGCCGGATCGTGGCGCGAGCGGCAGCGGGGGTGCTGGCGGTGCTGGTCGTCGCGGGCTGCTCGGTGAGTGTGGGCAGCCCCAAGGCGGTGAGCAAGGACGAGGTCGCGAAGCAGGCGTCGGCGGCCCTGAGCAAGAAGATCGGCCGGGAGGTCGACGACGTCACCTGCGAGGACGACCTCAAGGCCAAGAAGGGCGAGACCACGCGCTGCGAGCTGACCGTGGGCGGCCAGAAGCAGGGGATGACGGCCACGGCGGCGTCGGTCGACGGCGACAAGGTCAAGATCGACTTCAAGGTCGACGACGCTCCCGGCGCGGGCAGCTCCGCAGACCCGGAGCCCACCGGGTCCACCCAGCCCACCGAGCCCGCTCAGCCCTCCGGCACGCCGAGTGCCGGTGGCGGTGGCGGGGAGCCGGCGGTGGACAAGGCGGAGGTCGCCCGGCAGGGCAAGGCCGCCCTGACGGCGCAGACGGGCCAGGCCCCCGACGCCTTCTCCTGCCCCCAGGACCTCCCGGCCCGGGTGAACGCCACCGTCCGCTGCCAACTGGCTGCGGACGGCAAGCAGTACGGCGTGACGGTCACCGCGACGTCGGTCCTCAACGGCACCGTCCAGATGAGCTTCAAGGTCGACGCCACGCCGGGCGGCTGACCCCGAGGCCCGAGCCCGTGCGCCCGCGCCCACCGAACCGGTGGGGGCGGGCGCACGGGTTCGGGTCTCCGTACGGCTCAGACCCTGGTCGGGTCCTTCACCCGTGACGGATCCGGATCCACGGCGTCGGCCGCCGGCGCGACCCCGGGGCCGCCTTCGCTGAGCCCGAACCGGTCGTGGAACCTGCGCAGGGGCCCGGGCGCGTACCAGGCCGAGCGGCCGAGCAGACGCATCGCGGCGGGGACGAGCACCCCGCGTACGGCGATGGCATCGATGAGGATGGCCAGCCCGCTGCCCAGGCCGAACATCTGCATGAAGCTGATCTCGGCCGTACCGAAGGCGAAGAAGCTCACCGCGAGCAGGAGCGCCGCCGCGCTGACGATGCGCCCGGTGCGGCCGAGGCCGTTGGTGACGGCGGACTCGTTGTCCTCGCCGAGATCGTGGAGTTCCTTGATCCGGCTGGTGACGAACACCTCGTAATCCATCGAGAGACCGAAGGCGATGCAGAACATCAGGACGGTCATCGACATCTCCATGGGCTGCGCGGTGAAGCCGAGCAGCGAGGAGAGGTTGCCGTCCTGGAAGATCCAGGTCATCACGCCGAGGGTCGCCGCCAGGCTGACGATGTTGAGGACCAGGGCCCGCAGCGGCTGCACGACGCTGCCGGTGAAGAGGAAGAGCAGGACGAACGTGGTGAGGGCGATCAGGCCCAGGGCGAGGGGAAGCCGGTCGCCGATGGAGGTCCTGGAGTCGATCAACTGGGCATCGGTGCCGCCCACCAGAGGACTCGCCCCGGCGGGCGGGTCGGCCGCCCGCACCTCCTTCACCAGGCTCTGGGCGGCGTCGGACTTCGGTTCCAGAGCGCTCACCACGGTGATCTGCTGCGCGTCCGGCCGGCCGAGGGCGGGGTTGCCGGGGCCGGCCGCGGTGGGCTCTCCGCCGGCGTAACTTCCGGAGCTGGTCTCGACGCGTACGACACCGTCGAGCCCGGACAGTCCGACCGCGTACGACGCCAACGGGGCCCGGGCCACCGGCTGGTCGATGACGACGTGGACGGCCGATTCCTCGCTGCCGTCGAAGTCCTCCCGCAGCGCCGTCGCGACCTGGCGGCTCTCGGCGCCCTCGGGCAGCACGCGCTCGTCCGGTGTGCCGAAGGTGATGCCGAGCAGCGGGCTCGCCGCGAGCAGCAGCACGGCGAGCGCGGGCAGCGCGGTGATCGCGGGCCGCCGCATGACGGTGCGGGCCAGCCGCCCCCACAGGGGCGTCCGCCCATCGACGCGCCGCCGCCCCGCCCACGGGAGCCGGCCGCTGTTGACGCGGTGCCCCAGGACGACGAACAGGGCCGGCATCACGAACAGGGTGCTGACGGCGGCGACGGCGACGACACCGACTCCGGCGAATCCGAACGAGCGGAGGAAGTACTGGGGGAACACCAGGAGCGACCCGAGGGCCGCCGCCACGGTCGCGGCGGAGAACGCGACGGTGCGGCCCGCGGTGCTCACCGTGCGCCGGACGGCGTCGTCCACGCTCGCCCCCGCCGACAACTGCTCCCGGAAGCGGCTGACCATCAACAGGGCGTAGTCGATGCCGAGTCCGAGGCCCAGGGCGGTGGTGAGGTTGGTCGCGGTGTTGGCGACATCGGTGACGCTGCCGAGCAGGGAGAGCTGGGCGAACGAGCCGAGGATGGCGATGACGGCGATGGCCAGCGGCAACAGGGCCGAGACCACGCTGCCGAAGACGAACAGGAGCAGGATCAGGGTGAGCGGTATCGCGATGGCCTCGGCCAGGATCAGATCGTCGACCACCTGCTTCGACAGATCGCTGCCCACGGCCGCGCCGCCCCCGGCCCGGACCGTGAGGGAGCCGTCCCGCGTTCCGGCGTAGGCGTCGATGATCTGCTGGGCGTTCTCCTGCTGCCGCGTCTCGTCGCCGGTCACATGGGCGAGCACCATGGCTTCCCGGCCGTCCTCGGAGCGGAGGTCGGGGCTGCCGGTGTCCCAGTACGAGACGACGTTGGTGAGCCCCTTCTCCTCCTTGAGGTCGGCGACCAGGCGTTGCCCGTTCTGCCGTACGGCGGGGGAGTCGACGGCCCCGTCGGCGGCTCGGACCAGCAGCACCAGGTTCGTCTCGCCCCCGAACTTCTCGTCGATGACCACGGCGGCCCGGGAGGACGGGGAGGACGGATCGTCGAAGCCCCCGCCGAGCAACTTGCCGAACGCGCCCGCGCCCACCACGCCCATGAGGACCACGGCCAGGGCGGCCACGACGAGTACCGACCGGGCACGGCGAATCGCCAGTTCGGCCAAGCGTTCAAACACGCCAGAACTCCTTTGCGTCCAACAGTGAGAACGACGTGTGTCTGCCCGGTGCACAGGGGAGCCGGCGCAGTGCCCCGCAGAGCCCTTCTCCCCGTCGGGGAGGGGCGCGGTGTCGCATGCTTCGTCGCCGTGAACGACGTTAGTGAGGCGGCGGATTGTTGAGCAGTGCGAGATTTATCTGACACCGTCAAGTTTTCCGGTCGGGCGGTCGTCGATGCCTCCCCCGGCACGGCCGGTGCCTCCTCGGCGCTGCCGGGTCCGTCGTAGGCTCGGCCGCATGCCCGCAGACGAACACGCGCCGCCCGTGCCGCCCGTGCCGCCCGTGCCTTCGCTGCGCCAGCGGCGCCGGGCCGTCGCCACCCAGGAGATCGTGGACGCCGCCGAGCGCCACATCACCGAACACGGCCCGGCGGCCCTGTCCTTGCGCGCGGTAGCCCGCAGCCTCGGCATGAGCGTGCAGGCGCTCTACCACTACTTCCCGGACCGGGACGCCCTCGTCACGGTGCTCATAGCCAAGGCGTACGAGGACCTCGCCACCGCCGTACAGACCGCCGCCGACACCACCCCGCCGGACCCGGCCGTGCCACGCTTCGTGATCGCGGCCGAGGGCTACCGCCGGTGGGCGATCTCCCACCCCGAGCGGTTCCAACTCCTGTACGGGACACCGCTGCGGAGCTACGCGGCACCCGTCGAGGGCCCGACCACCCGCGCGGTGCGGCAGATGAGCATGGTCTTCCAGCGCGTACTGTTCGGCGACTTCACCCCGGAGCAACTGGCCGCGGCGGACACCCGCACACTTTCGCCCGCGTTCCGCGCCCGTCTGGAACACCGGCCGGCGGACGACCTGGCGACCCTGCCGCCCCCGGCGACCGCGCTCTTCTTCAGCGCCTGGGGCCACATGCACGGCCTCGTCGTCCTGGAGGTGTTCGGGCACACGGCGTTCCTCGGCGACCACCAGGCCGAGATCTTCCACATGGCGATGTGCGACCTGCTGACGGACATCCACCGGCGTATCCCGGCCGTTCGGATCCCTTCCTCTCAGGAGAGGCGTCAGGAGTAGTTGGCCGGCGTGTGCTGATCAGGGTTCGGGTGGCTGCGCCGCCGGCCGGTAGGGCCGGGCTCAGGGGCGGAAGGTGCGGCGGTAGGAGTCGGGTGGGACCCCTACGCTGCGGTGGAAGTGGCGGCGCAGGGTGGTGGCGGTGCCCATGCCGGTGGTCGTGGCGATGGTGTCGACGGTGGCGTCGGTGGTTTCCAGGAGTTCCTGGGCGCGGCGGATGCGCTGGGTGTGGAGCCACTGCAGTGGTGTGGTGCCGGTGAGGTGTTTGAACTGGCGGGCAAGGTGGCGTGAGCTCATGCGGGCCTGGCGGGCCAGGTCCTCCACGGACAGCGGTTGGTCCAGTCGCTCCAGCGCCCAGGGGAAGAGGTCACGCAGGGGGTGGTTGCCGGGCTCCGGCAGGGGGGTGGCGATGAACTGGGCCTGGCCGCCGTCGCGGTGGGGCGGGATGACCAGACGGCGGGCGATCTTGTTGGCGTTGGCCGAACCGTGGTCGAGGCGGACCAGGTGCAGGCACAGGTCCATGGCGGCGGCCTTGCCCGCGGAGGTGAGGACGTCACCGTTGTCGACGTAGAGGACGTCCGGATCGACGGTGGCCGCCGGGTGGCGCCGGGCCAGTTCCCGCGTGTGCGCCCAGTGTGTGGTGGCTCGCCGGTCGTCGAGCAGTCCTGCGGCTCCAAGGACGAAGGCGCCCGTGCACAGTGAGGCCACGCGGGCACCGGCCTCGTGGGCGGAACGCACCGCGTCGACCAGTTCGGCGGGCGGTTCGCGATCGGTGTCGGCCCAGCCCGGGACGATCACCGTGTCCGCGTGCGCGAGGTGGTCGAGTCCGTGGTCCGGATCGATGCGGAAGCGGTCGATGCGGACCGGGCCGCTTCCGCAGAGGGAGAAGTCGTACCAGGGGTTCACGATGTGGGTCAGGTCGGCCCCGAAGATCTCGACGGCCACGGACAGCTCGTAGTGAAGCATGCCGTCCGTCATCGCCAGCGCGACTTTATGCATGTCCGAAACTGTACGCACCATGGCGTTTCCGACGCTCGTGCGGGGTGCTGCCCAGAGGACAGGATTCAGGTGTCGGACCGCGGCGGATCGAGATCGCGGCGGGTGTTCGGCGCCTTCGTAGTGCAGGGGAGAGTCTCATGGGTTCGGAACAGCAGTCGGGTCAACTGGTGGCGGTGTTCGGCGCGTACGGTCACACCGGGCGGTTCGTTGTCGCGGAGCTGGCAGCGCGTGGGTTCGTCCCGGTGCTGTCCGGGCGTAACGAGCAGGCCCTGCGGAAGCCGGCCGACGAGCACGGACTCGAGGCCCGGGTGGCGACGGTCGAGGACCCGGCCTCGCTGGACCGGGCCCTGGCGGGGACGGTCGCGGTCATCAACACCGCGGGACCCTTCGCCTCGACCACCGGCCCCGTGATCGAGGCCGCGCTGCGCGCGGGGATCCCGTACCTGGACGTGGCCGCCGAGCTCGAGGCCAACCTCGACACGTTCGCCCACTACCGGGACCGAGCCCGGGAAGCAGGCGCGGTCATCGTCCCGGCCATGGCCTTCTTCGGCGGTCTCGGCGATCTGCTCGCCACCGCGGCGATGGGCGACTGGACCGAAGCCGACGAGGCCCACATCGCCTACGCGCTCAGCAACTGGCACCCCACCGCCGGCACCCGGCTCTCGGGCGCGGTCTCCCGCGAGCGGCGCGGCGAGGTCCGGCTGCGCTACAAGGGCGGACAGTGGGAGCGCCGCACCGACGACGCGCCCACCCTTCAGTGGACCTTCCCCCATCCGATGGGAGTCCGGGAAGTGATCGGAGAGTTCACGATGGCGGACGTCGTCACCGTCCCCCAGCACCTGTCGATCCCCGACGTGATCACCTACATGAACGCCGAGGCGGTCCGCGACGTCGCCGCCCCGCACACGCCGGCCCCCACCGCCGCCGACAGGCGCGGGCGCTCGGACCAGACCTTCCTCGTCGACGTCGTCGTACGCTCCGGCGGAGTCGAACGCCGGGCCACGGCCAGTGGCCAGGACATCTACGCCGTCACCGCGCCTCTCGTCGTAGAGGCCCTCGAACGTGTCCTGACCGGCCGTACCAAGACCGTCGGCGTCGCCTCCGCCGGTGAGATCTTTGACGCACCGAACTTCCTGCACGCACTCGCCCCGCACATCTCGCTCGACTCCCACCCACGCCATACCTGACTGCGACGCTCCACGACGCAGGATCTTTGTCCCCTGCTGGCCCCGGGCAAGGCAAATCGCCCCCTCGGAAGACCTCTCCGAGGGGGCGAAATATGCTCTGACCTGTGCAAACACTGTGCCCCCGGCAGGATTCGAACCTGCGACACCCGCTTTAGGAGAGCGGTGCTCTATCCCCTGAGCTACGAAGGCCGGAATGTGTCGGAGGCCCCGTCGCGAGGACTGGGCCGCCGCCGACATTGTAGCGGGTGAGGCGGCGGCCGGTCCTCGGGCCGGCGGCAGCGTCTCCGGCCCGTCAGACTGTCCCGGGTTCGTCCGACGAGACGGTGAACAGGAACGAGAGGCCGTTCACCGTCGAGCGGGCCTTCTCCAGGGCCTGGGCCGCGGTGGGGGCCGAGGACCTGGCGCGGGCGATGCGGGCGAAGGAGCCGTGGCCCGTCAGTTCCGAGCCCGGGGTGAGGAGCACCGCGATGTCCGGGTTGCGGTTGACCGCCTCGGCGTCCGCGGGGCCGATGAACGTGCCGTGCGCCTTCGGGGCGGTGTACCAGATCGCCTCGCAGCGGGGCTCGCGGTCCGACTCCAGGATGGCCCGGATGTCCGGGAGGACCTTCTCGCCGAATGTCTGGCGGGTCTGGAAGTCGAGCATGTCCACGCCGACGGCGTCCTTGACCAGATTGAAGATGTCGTCGCCGCCCACCCGCAGGTGCGTCTCGATGATCCTCGGGCCCTCGTCGGTCAGCACGATCTCCGTGTGCGTCGGACCGAACTCCACTCCCAGGGCCTCCAGGACGCGGGAGACATGGGCTCCGATCGCTTCCTGGTCCGCGGGGTCCAGCGGGGCCGGCAGGACGTGGCCGAGCTCCACCATGTTCTCCGGATCCGAGTACTTCCGGGTGACGGCGACGATCACGTGCTCGCCGGTCTCCGAGAACGCCTCCACGCTGTACTGCGGCCCTTCGTGGTACTGCTCCGCCAGGACGCCGAGCCGGGTGATCCCCGGGAAGTCGCCGGTCGCCCTGCGGTACGCCTCCGCGGCCTCCTGCGGTGAGTGGACCAGGGTGACGCCGAAGCTCGCCGTGCCCGCCGTCGGCTTCACGATGAAGGGGTATCCAGCGCTCTCGCCGAAGGCCACCAGGTCCGCCTCACCATAGGCCCTGCCGGCCGCCGTCTCCTCGACGCCCGTCGCCCGCAGCCGCTCGCGCATCGCGTGCTTGTCCTGCACCAGGGACACGGTCTCGGGCAGGTGTGTCGCGACACCGAGCGCGGCTCCGACGGCGGCGGCGCGGTCCTGGTCGTGCTCCCAGAACGTCGTGATCCGGGTCACCGGCTCCAGGGCGTGCACCGCCCGAGCCAGGGCCAGGACCTCGTCCATCGGGGCGTCCTGGCGTACGGCGACGACCCGCTGGTAGTTGCCGGACTCCGTGATCCGGGCCAGGTGCTCGGGGCGGCAGACCACCGAGATCCGCGCCGACTCGTCCAGGGCGCGCAGACGGGCGGCGAAGTCGAGCTTGGGGCCGATCGCGAACATCAGGAAGTGGTCCGACATGGCGGGTGCCTGCCTTTCAGAGGGAGATGGGGAGGAGATGGAGAGGGGAGCGTGCTTCAGGAGGGGACCGCGGCACCGCTCGGTGTGCCGGTGCGCTGGGACGTCGGCGTTTCCGCGGTGTGCCCGCCCGTCGCTGTGGGCGGCCTCGTGGCGTACGGCCTTGCCGCCAGCGAGAACGCCGCCGTCGCCGCCGCGAACAGCAGGGCGACGACCAGCCAGCCGACGGTCCCCGCGGACAGCACGAACGCCGTCATCATGAAGGGGCCCACGATCAGCTGCGCGCTCATGCCCATGCCGAACAGGGACAGGTACTGCGGTCGCGATTCCGGGTGGGCCATCTCGTACGACAGCTCCCAAGCGGCCACCGCGTGCAGGTTCTCGCCGACCGTCAGCGCCACCACCGCCAGGCCGACCGCCACCAGGGCGACGGCCATGCTCCGGCCGTCCGCCGCCGCGAACAGCACGCAGCTCAGGACCAGCGGCAGACAGGCCAGCCGCAACAGGCGCAGCGATCTGGTGACGCCCTGCGCGAAGCGGGCGACGTACACCTGGAGCACCACGGTCAGCACGGTGTTGACGGCGAGGACCACCGAACTCGCCCCGCCGGGCAGGCCGGCCTGCTGGGTGATCCACAGGGGTACGAGGATGAACAGGATCGAATCGTGCAGGAGGAGTACGGAGTTGGCGAGCGCCGCCGTGAGGAACCTGCGGTCCCGGTAGGGGGAGCGGCCGCCCCGGCGCACGACACCGGAGGGGGGCGGTGCCGTCTTCCGGGGCGGGGCGGGGCGCACGGTCGTGGAGCGGCCCGCCTTGCCGATCAGCAGAGCCACCGCCACGAACGCCGCGCCGTTGAAGCCGAAGAGCGCCATGAACGCGGGGCGGGAGCCGGATGCCTGGACGACGGCCGCGAGCAGGAAGCCCGCGGTCATGCCGATGTTGCTCACCGCGCGCAGCGACGCCATGGTCCGGGTGCGGCGGTCCGCCGGTTCGAGTTCGCCCACGATCACCTGGAGCAACGGCATCGCCGCGCGGGTGGCCGCCGTGATGAGACAGGTGACGACGAAGTAGCCGGCGTAGCCGTCCACGAAGGCGTACGCCACGAAGCCGACGGCCCGGACCAGCGTCAGGCCCACATAGACCGGGAGGGAGCCGATCCGGCCCGCCAGGGCGCCGGTCGGCGCCGGGCTGAGCAGCCCGAGCACGTTGGCGACCGTGAGCGCGCCGCCCACCGCCACCGCCGGAATGCCGACGATGCCGACGAAGTAGAGCGTGGCGGCGGCGAGGAACATGCCGACCGCGACCGCCTCCACCGCCGATCCGGCCGCGATGATCCGGCCGTTCCTGGATGCCGGGAGCAGATCAGCCAACACGGTGCACCCCCGGGTGCGAGAAGGCCTCTTCGACCAGCCGGAACGGCGGACGAGGCGTCAGGTAGAAGTGGTCCCCGGGCACGGTGTGGTGCGTGAACGGGCCTTCGGTCGCCGCCGCCCACGCTGCCGCCTCCCGCGGGCCCACCTGGGGATCCGCGTCCCCGGCCACGGCGGTGACCGGGCAGGTCAGCGGTGCCCCGGGGCGGTGGACGTACGCGTCGAACATCCGGAAGTCCCCGCAGACGTACGGGAGGACGAGCTCGCGGAAGTCGGGGTCCGCCAGCAGCTCGGCATCCGTCCCGCCCAGTTCCGTGAGGGCATCCGCGATGGCGTCGTCGTCCATGGCCGCCGCGCCGGGGCCCTCGGGGTGCGCGAGCTGCGGGGCGCGGGCCCCGGACGCGAACAGGTGCGTCACGGGAGTGCCCTCCGCCTGGAGCAGCCGCGCGGTCTCGTAGGCGACCACCGCGCCCATGCTGTGCCCCAGCAGGGCCACGGGCCGGTCCAGCAACGGCCGCAGCGCCCTCGCGATGTCGGCGGCCAGCGCCCGCAGGTCGGTGGGCAGCGGCTCCTCCAGCCGGGCCGCGCGCCCCGGGTAGCGGACGGCGTGCACCTCGTGGCCCGGCAGGCCCTCGGTCCAGTCGCGGAAGAAGGAGGCCGAGCCTCCGGCGTGCGGGAAGCAGATCAGCCGGTCGTTCGCATCGGGGCGCGGGGCTGCGCACTGCAGCCACCTGTTCATCGCCGGTCTCCTGCCGGGACGAGGGAATCCACCAGGGCCGTCTGCCGGGCCAGCGTGGTGGCGGTCATCAGGGCGCGGACCGGGACGCGGACGTCCAGGTCCTCTCCCAGCCGCCTGGCGAGTCGGACCACGAGGAGCGAGTCCCCGCCGAGTTCGAAGAAGTCGGAGTCCGCCGACAGATCGGACCAGCCGAGCAGTTCGGTCCACCGGGCGGCCACGGCCTCCGCCGCCGAGGGGGGTGTGCCCGCCGGTGCGGCCGAAGGGGTGCCCGCCGGTGCTGTCCCGGTGGAGAGTGCCGGGGTGGGGGCGGTCCGCCCGTCCGTCGGCGGGTTCCCGGGCGGGGGCGTCCGGTCCGGGGTCCTTCGTACCGCCGCCGGGGCCAGCAGGCGCGGGCCCGCGAACACATGGCCGGGCAGGTGTGCCGGGCGGCCCGGCGCGGTCAGCGCGGCCGGGGACAGCGGCAGGCCCGCCGACCACAGGTCCGCCAGGGCGAGGAGAGATTCCACGGCAGGGCGCTCGGAACGCCCCGCGGCGAGCGGGACCGTGGTCAGCCCGGCCGCCTCCGCCATCCCGCTCAGCGCCTTGCCGGGGCCCGTCTCGATCGCCACGGCGCCGGGGAAGGTATGGGCGAGGTCGGCCAGGCCGGCCGCGAACCGGACGGTGGCGCGGGCCTGTTCGGCGAACGAGCCGGGCTCGACCGTGCTGCCCGCGGGCAGCAGCGCGCCCGTGACGTTGGAGAGGTACGGCAGCGCGGGCCGGCCGATGCGGAGCTTCTGTGCCGACTCGCGCAGCCGGTCGGCGGCCGGGGCGAGCATGGTCGTGTGGAAGGCGTGGCTGGTACGCAGCCGGCGCGCGGTCAGCCCGTCGCCGAGCCAGGCCTCGAAGGCGTCCACGGAGTCCACCGGGCCGGCCAGCACCACGCTCTCGTCGGTGTTCACGGCCGCGAGTTCCAGCCGGTGCCCGTGGGCCGAAAAGGCGAACCGTTCCGCCAGTGCCAGCGCCCGCTCCTCGCTCACCGCCAGGGAGACCATCGCGCCCGGCGGACACTCCTGCATCGACCGGCCCCGTACGGCGACCAGTTCGGCGGCGTCCGCGAGCCCGAGCACACCGGACAGGGCCGCGGCCGTGACCTCGCCCAGGCTGTGCCCGGCGAGCGCCACCGGGGCGGGACCCAGCGCGGTGAGCGCCGTCGCCGCCGCGTACTCGACGCAGAACAGCGCGGGCTGCGCCAGTTCCGTACGGGCCAGTTCGCCGGCCGGGAAGCCCGCAGTGAACAGAGCGGAGCGCAGCCGGGCCACGAGAGCCGGCTCGAAGTGCTCCAGGCACTCCTCCAGCGCCTCGGCGAACCCGGGCAGCGCGTCCCGCAGCGGCAGGGCCATGCCCGGGTACTGGCTGCCCTGGCCGGGGAGCAGGAACACCACGGGCGGCGGCGGTCCGGCCGCCCGCACGGGGGCGGCCCGTAGCCGGTCGGCCAGCTCGCGGTGGGTGCGCCCCGCCACGGCGGTGCGGTACGGGAGACGGGGCCGTCCGGTGGCCAGGGTGTGGGCGATGTCGGTGAGCGGCACGGCGGCCAGGTCTCCGGACAGCCGGTCGGCGAGCCGCTCGACGGTCCGGCCGAGGGCCTCGGGGCTTGCGGCCGAGAGCAGCAGCAGGCGGTCGCCCGCAGGGTCCGGCTCCGCCTCGCCGGTAGGGGGCCGGGCCGGGGGCTGCTCGACGACGACGTGGGCGTTCGTGCCGCCGATGCCGAAGGAGCTGACTCCCGCACGACGCGGGCCGGCCGGGCCGCCGGGCCAATCCTGGCGTCCGGTCGGGATATAGAGCGGTGAACCCGATGGTTCCAGAAGGGGGTTGAGGCTGCGGAAACCGGCCACCGGCGGCACCTGGCCGTCGCGGACGACCAGCAGGGCCTTCATCAGCGATACGAGGCCCGAAGCCGCGTCGAGGTGGCCGATGTTGGCCTTGACCGCGCCGACCGCGATCTGTCCCGGCCCGGCGCCGAGTTCGCCGAGGACGGCCGAGGCCGCCGACCACTCGATGGGGTCGCCGACCCGCGTTCCCGTGGCGTGCGCTTCCAGATAGCCGAGGGAACCGGCGTCGATGCCGGCGGCGCCGAGGGCGGAACGGATGACCGACTCCTGGCCGGTGGCGGACGGGGCCTGGTAACCGGCCTTCGCGGAACCGTCGTTGTTGACGGCTGTGCCGAGGATGACGCCGTAGGCGTCGGCGCCCTCGGTGACCGCGTCCTCGTACGGGCGGAGCACCACGGCCACGACACCCGATCCCGCGAGCGCGCCGTCGGCCTCCGCGTCGAACGGGCGGCACTCGCCCGACGCGGACAGGATGCCGCCCGGCAGGTGCAGGTGTCCCGTCTGCGGGAAGTCGACGGCCGCCGCGACGACCACGGCCTGCTCGCACTCGCCGTTCAGCAGCGCCTGGACGGCGAGATGGACCGCGACGAGGGAGGAGGAGCAGGCGGTCAGCACGCTGAGGGCGGGGCCGGTGAGGCCGAGCCGGTAGGCGATGCGGGTGGCCATGTAGTCGGGCTCATTGGCGCGCAGGGCCTCTTCGACGCCGGCCGCGTCCAGCGTGCCGGACGTGAGCATCGCACGCAGATACGCGCTGCTGCTCGCCGAGGCGTAGACGCCGGTGACCCGGGACTCGGCGGTCGGGTCGCAGCCCGCGTCCTCCAGCGCCGTCCAGGCCGCCTCCAGCATCAACCGGTGCTGGGGGTCCATGAGTTCGGCCTCGCGCGGGCTGATGCCGAACAGCTCGTGGTCGAACCGGTCGGCGTCGTCGAGCAGTCCCCGTACGGGTACGTAGTCCGGGTCGTCGACGACCGGGGCGGCTTCGCCCACGGCCAGCAGGCCCGCCCGGTCGAGGCGGGTGGTCAGGATCTCCCCACGGAGCAGGGCCTGCCACCAGGACGCGATGTCGGGGCTGCCGGGGAAGCGTCCGGCCATGCCGGTGACGGCGATGTCCAGGGAGCGGTCGCGGTCCGGTTCCGTGCCGTCCGGCGCGGGTCCGGCGGGGGTGTGCGGTGACGCGGTCATCAGGCTGCTCCCTGCTCGACGCGGCGGCGGCGGGCGCGGGCGGCGCGTTCCTGGCGGGCCCGCTGCGCGCGGCCGGTGTCCGGGGTTCCGGGGCCTGTGCCCGCCGCGGCGCCTTCCCGGACCAGTTCGGCCTGGGCGGCCACGGTGGTGCGGCGGAACAGCGCGACCACGGATGGCCGCACACCGGCGTGCCGTCCGAGCGCCTCCTGGAGCCGGATGATCAGCAGCGAGTGGCCCCCGAGGTCGAAGAAGTTCACGTCGGAGGGCACCGCGGAGATCTCCAGCACTTCCGCCCACGCGGCCGAGACCTGTGCGACGGGGTCCGCCGCCGCGGTCCGTACCGGGGCCGGCTTCTCGGCCGCCGGGTCCGGGAGTGCCTTCGGGTCCGGGAGTGCCGCGAGCGCGGCCCGGTCCGCCTTGCCGTTGACCGTGAGGGGGAAGGAGTCCAGTGCCCGCAGCCGGGCCGGGACGGCCGCCTCCGGCAGCACCCGCGCCAGGCTCTCGCGTACTCCGGGGAGTGCGTCGGGTGCGTCCGTGAGGACGAACGCGGTCAGCCGGGCGCCCGCCGCGTCCGCCACGGCCACCGCGTCGCGGATGCCGTCGCAGGCGCGCAACGCGGCTTCCACCGCACCGAGTTCCACGCGATGGCCACGGATCTTGACCTGGTTGTCGCGGCGCCCGAGGAACTCCAGCCCGCCGGTTTCGCTCCAGCGCACCATGTCCCCGGTGCGGTACATCCGGGCGGGGGCGCCGTCCGGCGCGGCCTCGGCGAACGGATCCGGGGTGAAGACGCGGGCGGTGGCGTCGGGGCGGTCGAAGTAGCCCCGGGCGACACCGGAGCCGCCGATGTACAGCTCGCCCGTGACGCCGCGCGGCGCCGGACGGCCCGCCTCGTCCAGGACGTACAGGCGGACTCCGGGCACGGGGCCGCCGATGTCGACGGGGCCGGGCTCCTCGAACCGCCGGTAGCTGGACCACACGGTGGCCTCGGTGGGCCCGTACTCGTTGACGAGCGCGGTGCCGGATCCGAAGGCCCGGAAGTGCCGCCGTACCAGGGCCTCGGGCAGCGGCTCGCCGGCCGTGATGACCGTGGTGAGCGAGGCGAGGCGGGCGGGACCGGCCTGCTCGGCGGCCGCGAGGAGCGCGTCGTACAGCGAGGGGACGCCCAGCAGGTGGGTCACGCCGTGCCGTTCGGCGAGGCCGAGCAGGGCCCGGGGGTCGCGGTACTCGTCAGGTCCCGCGACGACCAGCAGACCGCCCGCCGTCAGCGTGCCCCAGAGGCCGGCCACCGAGGAGTCGAAGGCGAGCGGGGAGAGCAGCAGGAAGACCGGCTCGCCGGGGTAGACCTCACGGCGGGCCCGGGTGGACGCGGACAGCTGCCCGTGTTCGACGACGACGCCCTTGGGGGCCCCGGTGGATCCGGAGGTGTAGATGAGGTACGCCGCGTCCTGCCGGCCGACCGGTGCGGACGGCGGGATCTCCCCCCGGCCGCGCACGTCCGCGCCGTCGACGCGCAGCACCTGGGGAGCGTGGTCCGGTACCCGGTGGGCGGTGTCATCGGTCACCAGGACGGCGGCGACCCGGGCGTCGGCGAGTACCGCGGCGATCCGCTCTTGCGGGTTCGCCGGATCGACGGGAACGTAGGCGGCCCCGGCCCGCATCGCGCCGAGCGCGGCGGCGACCATCGCCGTCGAGCGGTCGGCGAGGATGCCGACGCGGTCCCCGGCGGCGATTCCGGCAGCCGCCAGCCGGGCGGCGATCCGCCCGGCCCAGGCGTCGAGTTCGCCCCGGGTCACGCGGTCCTCGCCGCAGACCACGGCGGAGCGGCCGGGGTCGGCCGCGGCGAGCGAGGCCACCTGGGCGGGTACGGCCACGTGGCCGGTCTCCGGCAGCGGGCTGCCGGTTCCCAGGGCGAGCAGAGCCCGCAGGTCGGCGGCGGCGCGGACCTCGTCGGCCCCCTGCCGGAACTCCTCGTTGCGGCCCCCGGCCGGGGGCCGGCCGTGGTCTGCGGCGGACGGCGATGACATCAGAACTCCTTGGGTGACGGTCGGGACGCGGGGCGGCGGGGTCAGTCGGCCAGCGTCATCGTGAGATGGACGCGCTCCGTGCCGCCCGCGTTGTAAGCGGAGTGGTGGCGCAGGGTATTGAGGATGTGGACCCGGCCGTCGGTGGGCACGTGGTACGTGTGACCGCTGCGGAAGAGCAGCCGGCTGTCCTCGTTGGTCGTGATCGACACATGGGCGACCCGGGAGTGGTCGGTGTGCATGTGGTAGATCTCGCCCGGGTTCAGCGTGACCAGGCGCATCCGGCCAGCGCGGAAGGGGAGTTGGCGGTACAGCTCGTAGAAGTAGGTGTCCTTCAGCGCTTCGTTGAAGAACGCGAACTCCCGCTCCTCGAAGTTCTTCTCCCCGGTCCGCTGGTCGAACTGGCCGGTGCCGGCGTCGCGCCACGGGTCCTCCGCTCCGGCGCGGTGGGTCAGACCCAGTCGCCGCAGCCGGTCCTCGGGCTTGCCCGACGGCGCGTCCGGGAGGCGGTCGAGGTACTGCGCGTACGCCGTGACGATCTCGTCGTGGTCGAGCCGGATGCTGTCGACGATCTCGACCAGATCGGTGTCGATGGTGCTGAGGGTGGGCGTGGCCATGGTGATCTCCGAGGTGTGAGAGAGAGGGAGTGCGGATGCGGGCGCGGTGCGTCTGCGGTTACGCGGAGGCGACTTCGTACGTCCTGGTCCGCGGTGACGTACGCACGGCCCAGGCGACGAGCGGGCGGCTGACGAAGCCGACGAGGAGGAACAGTCCGCCCAGCAGGAACCAGCCGGGCCGGCCCAGGCTGAAGGCGAGGAGACCCAGCAGGGCGGGGGCCAGGGCCTCCGCGACGCCGCTGCCGAGCCCGAAGACTCCGGAGTACTGGCCCTGTGCGTGCGGGGCGGCGAGCCCGAAGGAGTACTCCATCGCGGCCGCGGCGTGCCACAGCTCGCCGAGCGTGTAGACGGCCGTCGCGGCGACGAGCAGGGCCGCCGCAGCCCAGGTGGAGACGTCCCCGGCCGCCATCATCAGCAGCAGTCCGGCGCCGACGGCGATACCGGCCCAGCGCATGCGGGTGCCCGCCGAGCCGGGGTCGGAGACGTTCTTGCTGACCGCCACCTGGAGCGTGATGACGAGCACGGTGTTGAGCACCAGCACCCCGGAGACCATCCAGCGGGGAGCGTCGGTGTGCTCGACGATCCACAGCGGCAGGAGGAACGTGGGCACCGCGAAGTGCAGGGACATCAGGCAGTTGAGGACGGTCGCCGCCAGGTAGGGACGGTCCCGCAGAGCCTCCCAGCGGCCGCTCAGCGGTGGTACGGGGATACGCGGCGGGCGGGGGAGCCACAGCAGGGCCACCGCACAGCCCGCGAAGGCCAGGGCCCGTCCGCCGACCAGGCTCAGATAGGCGGGCGCGGTGTCCAGCTGGATGGCAACGCCCGCGCCGAGTGCGCCGAGCGAGATGCCGAGGTTGGTGGAGGCCCGCAGATAGGCACGGAAGCGGGCCGGGTCGTCGCCCCCGAAGGCGCGGATCAGCGGGGCCCGGCTGGATTTGTCGGCGGCGAAGACCACACCGGTGAGGACCGAGATCAGGACGAACGACCAGAAGGCGTCGACCAGCAGGAAGCAGCCCATGAAGACGGTGCCGGCGGACATGACCCCGATCTGGGTCTCCCGGGCGCCCCAGCGGTCGGCGACCCGGCCGCCGAGAATCCCGGCGACCAGGCCGACCATCGCGCCGGCGAACAGCCCGAACGCGACCTGGGACATCGGCAGCTGCACGACCCGGGTGAAGTAGAGGGCGCTGGAGGACATGAACATGCCGCTGCCGAGGGCGTTCACGAAGGTCGCTCCGGCCAGGACGCGCCGGGGGCCCCGGTCCGGGAGGAGGCGGGCGATCGGCCCGGGACGGCCGGCGGGCGCGCCCGCCGGCGGCTTCGAGGTCAGTTCCACAGCGGGTCCCGGAAGTCGGCGTCGGGGCGGGTCTCGCGTCCCCAGGCCCGCAGTTCGCGGCCGGTGACATTCTGCGGGGCGACGATCAGGCGTTCGTCGAACCAGGCGCGTACCTCGTCGAACCGGGCGGCGAGCTCGTCCTCGCTGTCGGCCGACACCAGGACCTGGCCCATCCGGTGGTTGGTGTTGTCGATGTCCCCGAGGAACGTGCCGCCCGCCGGGAACTCCACCCGGGCGAACTCGACCCCGGGCAGGGCCCGTAGTTCGGCGGGCGTGGGGCAGGAGAACAGTGTGCCCGCCCGGCCCTTGAGGTAGGTGGTTCCGAACAGCCCGGGGCGGTGGTCGACCTCCGCGCGGGGTTCCCGGCCGAGCGCGCCGAACAGGGCCACTTCGCCCAGGTGCACGCCGAACTTCGCCTGGACCTGTTCGTGGAGCAGGGCGCCGCCGCGCCGGGCCGCGCACTCGCTGAAGGTGAGGCGGCCGGTCTCCGGGTCGTGGAAGAGCTCCATGTGGAAGACGCCGTCCCGCAGGCCGAGCGCCTCCAGGCAGCGGCGGACCACCGGTTCGGCCCGGTCGTAGGCCCAGCTTTCGGACTTGGGGTCGAAGTGCCGCATCCACAGCGGCGTCTGCTCGTCGATCATGGTGAGGCAGGGGGCGCCGTACCGGCCGACGGCCAGGAAGCGCAGTTCGCCGTCGTGCAGGAAGCCGTCGGCGATCCATTCCTCGCCGCCGACGTACTCCTCCAGGACGAAGGTGCGCTGCGCGGTGCGGTCGTCGCGGTAGCGGCGGCTCAGGGCTGCGAGGGCCTCGGGGCTCTCGACGATGGCGGTCCGCGCGGTCGCCGCGCCGGCCACCGGCTTGAGCACGGCCTTTTCGTACTCCCAGGGGACGTCGGAGACGTCGTGCACGTCGTCGACGACGGTGACGCGGGCAGTGGGGACGCCTGCCTCGGCGACCTTGCGCTTCTGGAGCGACTTGTCCCGGAAATGGACGGCGGTCGCCGGGTCGAGGGCGCGGCAGCCGAGGTGGGCGGCGAGGACGCCCGCCGTCACCAGGCCCCATTCGTCGGAGGTGTGGACGGCGTCGAACCGGTGCTCGCCGAGCCCGGCGCGGTGCAGGGCCATGAGGATGGCCTCCGGGCTGTTCTGGTCGTCGACGAACAGCCGGTCGAGCTCCTCGGGGATCTCGGCGAGTCCGTGGTCGTAACCGCCGGGGCCCTGGACGACGACCGCCGGGATCCCGTGGCGCACGCAGGCCTGCATCACGTACTTGTCGGTGCCCAGCAGCAGCACGCGGGGGCCCGTTTCGGCCACCCGGTAGACCGCGTCCTTGAGGTCCTGGATACGGGTGTGGTCCGCGCGGACCGTCGCGAGGTCGGGGGCGGTCAGGAAGATGCGCAGGGGGCTGGTGAGCAGGTCGGCCGTGGGGCTGATCCGCTTGCCCGCGGTGAGTTTGACGCCGACCAGATGGACGCTGGGCAGGGCCGCGATGCGGTCGACCGCCTCCCGGTCGACGGATTCCACTACGCCGTCGCGGTCCGTACGGGTGCTGTGGACGGCGGCCGCGGCGCGCGGGGAGTAGACGCGGCCCGCGTAGCGGCGTGTGAACTCCTCGGGGTCGGCGTACGCGAGGGCGGTGAGGTCTGCCTGGTTCGTGCCGAGGCACTGGTCGTGGAAGCCGGGGTTCATGTTGCCGTTGAGCCGGGCGCCGATCTCGACGAGCGCCGGGCCCTCGGGGGTCATGATGACCTCGGCGTGGGCGGGGCCCTGGCGGATGCCGAGGGCCTCCAGCACCGTGTCCACGTAGGCGATCAGCTCGGGTACCGGATCGGCGTCCGGCGCGAGCAGCACGTCGAGGTCGTAGATGTTCCTGCCGCCGGGGAGGATCTGCTTCTCGTACTCCCAGACCCCGCAGACGTACCGCTCACCGTCGACGCTGACGGTGTCGACGATGTACTCGGTGCCGTGCAGGAACGACTGGAGGAGTGCTTCGGTGTTGGGCCGGCCGAAGATGTCCGTGGAGCCGGTCACGGAGCGGGCCGCGGCCAGCACCTCGGCCCGGTCGTGGCAGCGGTAGACGTGGTCCGTGGAGGCCGAACTGAGCGGCTTGACGACGACGGGGTACGAGCCGGCCCGCTCGGCCCGGTCGGCGAGAGCCTGCGGATCGTCGCTCTTGTACTGGTCGGCGCAGCGCACCCCGGCACGGCGCAGTGCCTCGATCATCTCGTACTTGTCCCGGCGGGCGGTGGACAGCGCGGTGCCGTTGCCGGCCAGTCCGAGGCGTTCGCCCAGTGCGTCGGCGAGCGGGACCCCGGGCTCCTGACCGGCCAGGACAGCCACCGGAGCGAGAGCGGCGAGGGCGTCGGCGGTCTGCTCGAAGGCGTCGGGCGGACAGCTGAAGCCCGCCCGGTAGGCGTCGAGGTCCGGCTGGAGCATCGTCGTCATGGGTTCGGCGGTGCTGTGGACGTGCACCACGTCGATGCCGAGGCGGGCGAAGGCCGGGGGCAGGAAGGTACCGGTCGAGTACCCGTCGACGATCACTGCGGTCCTGCCCGCGGGAGCGGGGGGCGAGTCGGAAGCCATCGGGTCCATCACTCTCTGTGCGGGGTCGGGCATGGGGCGTTCGGTCAGGCGGTGGGCGGGGCGGGCCAGCCGATGTCGCCGTCCGCGAGGATGCGCGCGTTCGCTCCCGGAGCCGGTGCGGGCCAGCCGATGTCGGTCGCGACGACGGATCCGGCGGGCGAGAGGGGCCGGTCGATGTCCGCCCCCACCCCGGCGGCGACGGCGAACAGGGCCACGAAGGCGAAGGCGCCGGCGGCGACACGGATCCGGGTGACACGCAGGAAGGACTGCACAACTACTCCTAGGCGGAAGCGGAAGAATCTTGCGCGGCGTGCCCTCGGCAGCGCCGCTTGCCGAGGAAACTAGTCGAGCGGTCACTGACTTGGCAAGATATTGCCAGAGTCTTGGCAATTCTGGTCGAGCAGGGGCGTGCACATTCCCCGCCAACTCTGTCCACATCCGGGGCAAGAATTTGCCCAGCCAGCCTGATCCTGGCTAGCCTCGTCCTCAATCACGAACCAAGGCGCGCTTACGGGCGCCCCCCTCCCGCTCCCCCTTCCCAGTGCGACCAATGGGGTTGATCACGTGTTGGAACAGCCTTACTTCGGGCGGCGGCTCAAGCAGCTGCGGAGCGAGCGGGGCCTGTCACAAGCCGCGCTCGCGGGCGACGGCATGTCCACCGGTTATGTCTCCCGGCTGGAGTCCGGAGCGCGGCAGCCGACCGCGCGCGCCGTGCAGCACCTGGCCTCCCGGCTGGGCATCAACGCCGCCGCGTTCGAGGAGGAGGGTCCCGCCGACTCGCTGGCGCAGGCCCTCGCCATCGCGGCTTCCGCCGATTCCGACGAGACCCTCGAAGCGCTGGAACGCGCGCTGCACCCGGCCGAGGGGCAGGATCCTCTGCTGCGCTGGCAGGCCCTCTGGCTGGTGGCGCAGGGGCTGCGGCGGCACAGCGAACACGCCAGGGAGCGGGTCGTCCTGGAGGAGCTCGTCGCGCTGGGTGACGAGCTCGGCCTGCCGGCCCTGCGGGCCCGCGGCTCCACCCAGCTGGCACGCTGCCTGCGCGCGTGCGGCGAGATCGTCCCCGCCGTCGAGGCGGCCACGACGGCCCACGGGCTGGCCCGGGAGCACGAGCTCCCGGTGCCGGACGTGGCGACCAGCCTGCTGGCCCTGGTGTCGGCCGAGGCCGAGGCGGGGCGGCTGGCCGAAGCCCGGGTCCACGCCGACGAGCTGACGGCGCTGAACGTGCCCCGGTCGGAACCGCTGAGGGCGGAAGTTCTGTGGACGGCGGCCGCCGTACGGGTGCGGCAGGGCGATCTCGACTCCGCGCAGAAGCTGCTGGAGGAGGCGCTCGACGGCTTCGCCGGAGCGGAGAACCTGACGCTCTGGACCCGGCTGCGCGTCGCGGCGGCACGGCTGCATCTGCAGAAGTCCCCGCCGGGGCTGGACGCTTCGGAGCGGTACACCGAGCAGGCCGAGACGGGTGTGGCCTTCGTCGGCATTCCCGCGCTGGAGCAGGAGGTGACCTTCAGCAAGGCTGAAATCTCCTTCAAGCGGGGGCGGTTCGCCGATGCCCGCGTCCTGCTGGACCGGGTACGCGCGGCCGATCCGCGCATGACGTACCGCAACCGGGTGAGCCTGGAGATCCTCGACAGCCGCCTGCTGGTCATCGAGGGCCGTGAGCAGGAGGGGGTGGAGCGGATGCGGGCCCTGGCGGAGGAGGCCCAGGCGGCTTCCAGCATCGATCTCGCCGCCGACATCTGGCGGCTGCTGGCCGAGACGCTGGCCGCCTCTCGCGCCAGGCCCTAGCCGAAGCGGCGTCCGCGCGCCAGTGCGACGGCCGCGGGCAGCAGGAAGCCCCCGCAGCCCAGGACCATCCCGGTCCAGCCCCAGCGCGCGTACAGTGCGGCGCCGGTGAGTGAACCCACCGCTCCGCCGGTGAAACTCGCCAGCATGAACAGGGTGTTGAGCCGCGCGCGGACCTTCTCGCCCAGCCGGAACACCCGCACCTGGTTGGCGATCTGCGAGGAACTGCTCCCGTACACCAGCAGGTTGGCGCTGATGACCAGCGCGGTCATGGAGTCGCCGCACACCCCCATGACCAGGAACGCGGCGCTGACGCAGACCAGGGCCACCGTGTTGACGTACCGGGGGCCGCGCCGGTCGCTCAGCCGGCCCGCCGCGTACGAGAGCAGCGCCGCGGGCAGACTGAACAGGCCGAACAGCCCCGCCCACGCCACTCCCCGGTCGAACGGCGGCCCGGCCAGGTGGAAGGCGAGCGTCGCCCAGAAGGCGCTGAAGGCGGCGAAGACGGTCGCTCCCAGGAAGGCGGAGAACCGCAGGCCGGGATGGGCGAGAACCAGCCGGGGCAGCGATCCGATCAGCTGCCGGTACGGCACGGAGCGGTCGTCGCCGTACGCGGGAAGCAGCCGCGGCAGGACGAACACCAGGCCGCCGGTGAGCGCCGCCGCGACCAGATAGGCGGTGCGCCAGTCGCCGCTGAGCCCGGCGACCGTGCCGGAGAGCGTGCGCGAGAGCGTCGAGCCCAGGGTGATGCCGATGCCGATCGCCCCCACGGCGCGCCCGCTGTGGTCGGGCCCGGCCAGGGAGGCGGCCGTCGGTACGAGGATCTGCGGCAGCACGGTCGTGGTGGACAGGGCGATCGTGGCGACGGTGAGGGTGGCCATGTTCGGCGCGGCCGCCGCGGTCAGCAGCCCGGCCGTCGTCAGCAGCAGCAGCGCGGTCGCCAGCCGCCGCAGCCGCGCCACGTCGGCGAGCGGCACCACCAGGGCGATGCCCAGGGCGTACCCGACCTGCGCGGCGGTGGCGATCAGGCCCGCGGCCGGCCCCGGGACGCCCAGTCCCGACGCGATGGCGTCCAGCAGGGGCTGCGGGAAGTAGATGTTGGCGACCGTGAGCGCGCTCGCGCCCGCGAACGCCAGCGCGGCGGGCCGCCCCAGGCCGGAACGGGACGGTGCGCCGGGTGGTGCTGCGGACGGTGCGGCGGAGGTCATGGCCGGTCCTCCCTGGTGGCTGGCACTACCGATGATGCCTAAGACATTGCCATTGATGTCAACGGTGTGGCAATGTTTTGCCAACCCCCGCGAGCCACTCTGGCCGAATCCGGCTGTGGTTGACCCCTGAGCGCAAGGTGAAGAAACATGAGGAGCCCCGGAACACGCCCTGTGGCGGTGCTGGTTGACGCCTACACCACCGGAAATCATTTGCCTCCGGCATTTGCCAAATTGGGGGTGGATGTGGTGCATGTCCAGAGCAGCCCCGAGCTGATGACCTCGATGAAACTGCCCGATCTCTCCGCATACCGGGCGGCCGTGCCGTACGGCACCCCGGCCGAAACCGCCGCGCGGCTGGCGGAGTTCGCCCCGATCTGCGTGGTCGCCGGACAGGAACCCGGCGTACCGCTTGCCGACGAGCTCTCCGAACTGCTCGGGTTGCCAGGAAACGGAACAGCCCAGTCCGTCGCCCGCCGGGACAAGTACGAGATGATCGAGGCGCTGCGTCGCGCCGGCGTCCGCTGTGCCGAGCAGTTCAAGAGCGACGACGCCGAGGAGCTTGTCGCCTGGGCCGAGTCCCGCGGCTCATACCCCGTCGTCGTCAAGCCGATGTCCTCCGCCGCCAGCGACGGAGTCGCCATCTGCGCCGGTCCCGAAGAGGTCCGCAAGGCGGCCGAAGCCGTCCTCGGCACCGTCAACATCTTCCACGAGCGCAACGACGAAGTCCTGATCCAGTCCTTCCTCCAGGGCGAGGAGTACATGGTCGACTTCGTCTCGTACGGCGGGCAGCGGCACGCCTGCGGCATCTGGCAGTACCACAAGCGGCTCAAGGGCACCCACCGCATCTACGACCGCGACTCGATCACCCCACCCGACTCCGGCCCGGGGCCCGCGATCCTCGCGTACATGCACGAGGCGCTCGACGCCTTGGGCATCCAGTACGGCCCCACCCACGCCGAGGTCATCGTCACCCCCGAGGGTCCCACCCTCGTCGAGGTCGGGGCGCGGCTCAGCGGCGGACTGCTGCCCGACTTCCACGACATCTGCCTCGGCGGAAACCAGGCCGACGTCACCGCGCTCGCCTTCGCCCGGCCGCAGGAGTTCCTCGACCGGTACGCCGGCGGGACGTACCGCAAGCTGACCCACGCCACCTGGATCCTCGCCGCCACCGAACTCGACGGCGTGGTCGAGGCGATCGACGCCGACGTCGTCGCGGAGATCGAGGCCCTGCCGACGGTCCACACCTTCGTCCCCAAGTCGGGCCCCGGCAAGCGCCTCCGCCCGACCGTCGACCTGTACACCGCCACCTTCGCCGTGCACCTGTGCGACGCGTCGGCCGAGGCCGTGGAACGGGACTACGCGCGCATCCAGGAGCTCAAGGACCGCGTCTACCGCCTGCGCGACGACTCGGGGCGGGCCGCCGCATGACCACAGCGCCCCACCCCCGCGAACTGCTGCTCATCGGCGGCGGCGGCGAGATGACCCTCAGCGTCGACGTCGCCGTCCAGGCGCTGGAGCAGGCGCGCGCCCGCGGCCTGCGCACCCACGTCACCAACCGGGCCGACACCCTCGCCGCCACCCCGGCCGTCACCGCCGCCGCCGACACGGCCACCGCCGTCGACTTCGCCCGCCCCGGCGACACAGCCGACTGGGCGGCCGGGCGGGCCGCCGACGGGGAGCGCCCCGCCCTCGTCTTCGGCGTGCGCGAGATGGCCCAGGAGGCCGTCGCCGCCACCGCGCACGCCCTGGAACTGCCCGGCAACCCGCCCGCCGCCGTGCGCCGGATCCGTACCAAGGACGCCTGCCGGGCGGCACTGGCCGCCGCCGGATTCCGCCAGCCCGCCGTGCGGGTGTGCCGGGACGCGGCCGAGGCCCGCGCCTTCCTCGCCGCCACGGCGGGACCGTGGGTCGTCAAGCCGCGCGACGGCGCGGACAGCGCGGGCGTACGCAAGGTGACCGGACCGGAGGACCTGTCCGCCGCGCTCGACCAGCTTCCCGACCGTGCAGCGCCCTTCCTCGTCGAGGAGTTCGTCGAGGGCAGGGAATTCAGCGTCGAGGGCGTCTTCGCCGGCGGCGGCCCGCGCGTCCTGGCGGTCACCGCCAAGGAGAAGCTGCCGCCCCCGTACTTCGTCGAGATCGGGCACGTCCTGCCCGCCGACCTCCCCGAGGACACCCGCCGGGACATCGAGGACACCGTCACCGCCGCGCTCACCGCCCTGGAACTTCGCTTCGGCCTGTTCCACGTCGAGCTGTGGCTCACCGGCGAGGGCATCGTCCTCGGCGAGGTGCACGTTCGGGTCGGCGGCGGCTGGATCCACCGGATGCTGCCCCACGTCCGGCCCGGTCTGGAGCTGTACGGAACCGTCTACGACGACGCGCTCGGCCTGCCCGTCGACCTCCCCGAACGGCTGCCTGCCCCCGAACGGGCCGCCGCCGCACGCTACTTCGCGCCGCCGGCGGGCCGGGTGACCGCCATCGACGGCTGGGACGCGGTCCGGGCGCACCCCGCCGTGCTCCACGCCGAACTGCGCGTCGGACCCGGCGACGTCGTCCGCGACTTCCGCAGCGGCGGCGACCGGGTGGGTGCGGTGGTCGTCGGCTCGGCCACCCCGGCCGAGGCACGGGAACTCGCCCGCGAACTGGTCGCGTCGGTGCGCTTCACGGTCGAGCCGGTCGGGGAGGCCCGGTCGGCCGAGTCGGCCGAAGCGCCCGAGGTGTGCGTCAGCCTCGAACCCCGGCCGCTGACCAGCTCGTTCCGGATCTCCCACATGACCATCGAGACGGTCGACCACCTCCGGCTTCGGCTCCTGCACGACGGCCGGACCGTCGGCGAGGGCGAGATCACCGCCGACAGCGGCTACGGCCAGGACGGCCCGGCCATCGCCGCCGAGGCGGAGGCGCTCGCCCGCACCCTGGCCGGGAGCTGCGACGACGTTCACCACCGGGAGCACGGGTCCGATCCGGTCGCGCCGCTCCGCGCGGGCCTGGAGAAGGCAGCGGCCGACGGGGTCGGGGCGCCTGCCCGGATGCTCGTGGAGATGGCCTTCCTGGACCGCGCCGCCCGGCGGGCCGGCGTACCGGTGTGGCGGCTGCTCGGGCTGCCGGAGCCGGGACGCGTCCGGCTCCTGCACACCGTGCCCATCGGAGAGGACATCCCGCTCGACGGCCGACCGCTCAAGATCAAGCTGGGCGGCGCCGACGACGAGCAGATCCTGCGCTCGCTGCTCGGCGTCCCCGCACCGCTGATCCTCGACGCCAACCGGGGCTGGGACCGGCAGGACTGGGAGCGGCTGCGCCCCCTGCTCGCCGAACTGGCCCCCGCCGTCCTGGAGGATCCGGTGCGCGACCCGGCGCTGCTGCCCGCGATCCGCGCGGCGCTGCCCGGCACCGCGATCGTCCTCGACGAGGGCATCGCCTCCGCCGAGGACGCGGCGTTCGCCGTCGGCACGGCAGGCGGCCTCAACGTCAAACTGATGCGTTTCGGCGGGATCCTCCCCGCGCTCGACGCCCTCACGGACGCCACCGAGAGGGGCGCCGCCCGGATGCTGGGCTGCTTCCTGGAGCCGCCCCGGGCCATCGCGTACGCCGCCCAGCTCGCGGGCCTGTGCGACTGGTCCGACCTGGACGGCCACTTCTGGGTCGGCGACGACCGGCCCGTCCCCTCCTACGAGCTGGACAGCGACGCCCCGGGCATCCCTCGGATCGCGTACACCCCGGAGCCCGCCCGTGCGGAGGTGCTGCCGGCATGAGCGACCGCAAGAGGGTGCTCCCGTACGGGAGCTGGCCCTCCCCGATCGAGGCCGACGACGCCGCCCGGGGCGACGCCCTGCTGGAGTGGGTCGGCTTCCTCGGCGACGACGTCTGCTGGACCGAGGTGCTTCCCGAGGAGGACGGCCGCAGTGGTCTGATGCGGCGGACCGCCGACGGCGTCGAGGAAGTGCTGCCGCCGGGCTGGGACGTCCGCACCCGGGTCATCGAGTACGGCGGCCGGCCCTGGCTGGCGCTGTCCGGCCGGGCGGCGGACGGCCTGGTCTTCACGCACGGGCCCGACCAGCGCGTCCACCGCTGGCGGCCCGGCTCCGCACCCGTACCGCTGAGCCCTCCGGGTGAGTGGCCCGGTGCGCTGCGGTACGCGGACTTCGCCGTCCACGGCGACGAGGTCTGGTGCCTGCGCGAGACCGTGACGGACGACACCGCCCGCACCGCCCGACGCCACCTGGTGGCGATCCCGCTGGACGGCAGCGCGGCCGAAGATCCCTCCCGGGTCCGCGAACTGGCCGCCACCCACCACTTCATGACCGGCCCGCGCGTCGAGCCCGGCGGCGACCGGGTGGCCTGGCTCGGCTGGGACCATCCCGACATGCCGTGGGACACCACCCGGCTGATGGTCGCCGCCGTCCGCCCCGACGGCACGCTGGACACGCCCGTCGTCCGGATGGGCGGCGAGGGCGAGGCGGTGACCCAGGCGGACTGGGCCGCCGACGGCTCGGGCGCCCTGTACGCGGTCAGCGACCCGGACGGCTGGTGGAACGTCCACGCGGTCGACCGGGACGGCGGGATCCGGTCGCTCTGTCCCCGCCCGGAGGAGTTCGGCGAGGCGCTGTGGCGGATCGGCCTGCGCTGGTGCCTTCCGCTGCTGGACGGCACGCTCGCGGTGATCCACGGCGTCGGCGAGCGGCGCCTCGGCATCCTCGCGGCGGACGGGGGCCTCACCGATTTCGCGGACCCCGCCACGGAATGGCACTTCGCCGCGACCGACGGCCGCCGGATCGCCGCGGTGGCCTCCTCGCCCGGCCGTCGGCGCACCGTCGTCCTGGCGGACCCGGCCGACGGCAGCGTACGGACCGTCCGGGCCCCGTCGTCGGCGGGAGCGTCCCCGCGGTCCCCGTCGGCGGACGCACCCGCCTCGGCCGCACCCGCGACGGACGTCTACGCCACCACCCCGTACCGGCGCACCTACCGCGGCGCCGACGGCGAACCCGTCCACGCCCACGTGTACCCGCCCCACCACCCGGCGGTCACCGGGCCCGGCGACGAACTCCCGCCCTACCTGGTCTTCGCGCACGGCGGGCCGACCAGCCGCTCCCATCTGGTGCTCCACCAGGAGATCTCGTACTTCACCAGCCGGGGCATCGGCGTCCTGGACGTCCAGTACGGCGGCTCCACCGGATACGGCCGGGCCTACCGCGAACGGCTCCGCCACCGCTGGGGTCTGACCGACGTCCAGGACTGCGCCACCGCAGCCCGCGGTCTGATCGCCGAAGGTATCGCCGACCCGGACCGCATCGCGATCCGCGGCGGCAGCGCGGGCGGCTGGACGGCCGTGGCGTCCATCGCCGCCGAACCCGGGCTCTACCGGGCCGCCGCCGTCTACTACCCGGTGCTCGACCCGGTGAGCTGGCGCGAGGAGACCCACGACTTCGAATCCCGCTACCTCGACGGACTGATCGGCCCCTGGCCGGAGGCCGCCGACCGGTACGCGCGGCAGTCGCCGCTGCGCGAGGCCGACCGCATCCGCACCCCCTTCGTGCTCCTCCAGGGTCTCGACGACACGGTCTGCCCGCCCGCCCAGGCCGAACGCCTGCTCCGGCGGATCGGCCCCGACACGGTCCCGTACCGCTTTCTGACCTTCGAGGGCGAGGGGCACGGGTTCCGCCGCTCTGCCACCGTCGCCGACTCGCTGCGGGCGGAACTGCGCCTGTACGCCGACGCGCTGGGCTTCACACCCGCCCCCTCCTGAGCTCCCGCAACACCCTTCCCTCCCGACCTTCCCGTACCGAACGGAGGCTTCGTCATGTCCACATTCGAGCAGCTGAACTTCGACCGGCTCGCCCCGGACATCCGCAAGGAACTGCGTCATCTGCGCACCTTGGACAACCACCACGCACCGCTCGCGATCCTCTTCGAATACGCGCTGATCGCCGGCTGCGTGCTGCTGTGCACCCAGGTCTCGTACGTCTTCTATCCGGTGGCCCTGCTCGTCATCGGCTCCGTGCAGCGTTTCCTGGCCCACTTCCTGCACGAGTCCAGCCACAAGGTGTTCGCCCGGAACAGGACGCTGAACCTGGTCGGCGGCTCCCTGTTCTCCGGCTACCTCGTCTGGCACCTGTACGGGCCCTACCGCAGCTCCCACGTCGGCAACCACCACCGGAATCTGGGCGACGCCGTCAACGACCCGGACTACAGCTTCCACATCGAGTGCGGCCTCTACGACACCGAACGCTCCGACCGGCACTTCTTCCTCAAGGAGGTCGTCGCCTCCGCGCTGGGCCTGCGCACCGTCACATACCTCGGCTACATAGCCCGCGAGCGGGTCTTCTGCGACAGCTCACAGATCACGGTGTCCGTGCCCGTCCCGCTCCGCACCGAGCAGAAGGTGTTCGTCGCCCAGTGGGCCGCGATCTTCGGCGCCTGCGCCTGGTTCGGCGTGCTGCCCGAGCTGCTGCTGTTCTGGTTCGTCCCGCTGTTCACCACCAACGTGGCCATCGGCTGGCTCGCCGAGCTCTCCGAGCACTACCCGATGCCGGAGAGCGAGAACAAGCAGATCCTGCTGACCCGCAACCGGCACGGGATCCTCCTGGAGCGCTTCTTCCTCAGCCGCCACAACGACCGCTACCACCTGGTCCACCACATGAACGCCGGCATCCCGTTCTGGAACCTCGGCCGCGCGCACAAGGTGCTCCTCGGCGATCCCGGCTACGCCGCCTGGGACGGTCTGTGGGCAGGCGCGTTCACCCGGCCGCGGGACCGCCGCGACAAGGAGACCGTGATCAGTTACGCCGCCAAGTACCGCACCTGGCGACAGCTCGGCGGCGACCCGGCCGCGGCCGGGCCCAGCTTCGCCCAGCTCATGGTGGCCGCCGCCCGGTCCGGCGCTCCCGATCCGGCCGCCTCGGTCCTCGCCGAGGCCGGCCTGCCCACCGACGGTCACATCAGCCGCAACGCCTCCGGCGACGACGCAAAGGCCAAGGTCCTCTCATGAACACGGCACTCCCCGAGCACGCGCCCGTCTCCCGGCGCACCCTGCACGAGGCCGCCGGCCGCGGCCTGCGCATGCTGGCCGCCGACCCTCGGTGCCGCTCCGCTTTCACCTCCCCCGGATCGCTTCTCCAGGACCTCCTGTCGCCCGCCGCGCACCGGTACGTCCTCGCAGCCGACCGGGACGCCTTCCTCGACCACCTCGGGGTCCTGCGGGCCAAGTCGTACCGGATCGCTGTGGAGTTCGTCGGCGAGGAGGCCGCCGACCCCGCAGAGGTCCAGCGGGTCGTGGACGAGTACCTGGCGGTCCTCGCCCATGAACCGGTCCCCGAGCAGCTCGGCTTCGACCTCTCCAACGTGGGCCTCGCCCTCTCGCGGGAGCTCTGCGCGGCCAACACCGCGCGGATCACCGCGGCGGCGGCGGCCCGGGGCAGCGAGGTCGTCCTCAGCATGGAACGGGCGGCCGCCGTGGACGACGTTCTCGGGACCTACCGCGAGCTCGCCGCCGGTCACGCCAACCTCGGCGTCACCCTCCAGGCCTATCTGCACCGCACCGAGGCCGACCTCGACGCCGTTCCGGTCGCCGGCCGCCGGATCCGTCTGGTCAAGGGCGCCTTCGTCGCGCCCGCCGAGGTGGCCCTGGGGCGCGGCCCGGCCCTCGACGCCCGCTACCTGAAGCTCGCCGCCGCGCTGGTGGACCGGGGTGCCCGGCTCAGTCTGGCCACCCAGGACCCCGCGATCCTCGAGGCCGCCGCGGCGAGCGGGCTGCTGGACCGCGTCGAGGAGATCGAGATGCTCCACGGCGTACGCCCCGAACTGCTGCGCTCTTACCGCGAAGCGGGTCACGCCTGCCGCATCTACGCCACCTACGGCGAGAACTGGTGGCTGCATCTGCTGCACCGCCTCGCCGAGCACCCGCCGATGGTGCTCACCGCCCTGGCCGACATCGCCGAGCGCGGGCAGGCGGAGGGCCGCACCGTGGGCGCGGGCTACTAGCGGCCGGCCGGCCGGCCGTCCTTCCCGCACCCGTACCCCGACGCACCCGTACCCCGAT
This sequence comes from Streptomyces sp. NPDC091289, assembly GCF_044757365.1. Taxonomy (NCBI): domain Bacteria; kingdom Bacillati; phylum Actinomycetota; class Actinomycetes; order Kitasatosporales; family Streptomycetaceae; genus Streptomyces; species Streptomyces sp. NPDC091289. Next base: position 98,795 of record NZ_JBIVUT010000005.1, on the reverse strand, counting down.
CACGAAACCGAATCCAACGGAGCGAGCGCACAGCATGATTCACCTGAACACTGCCGGAGCGGGCCTGGTCCCCGCCGAGGTGCGGCGGACCATGGGCGAGGTCCTCGACCGCGAGGCGGCCACCGGCTGCTATGAGACCGAGAGTTTCTACGACGGCGTCGTCAACGACGAGGTCTACCGCCGGCTCGCCCGGATCCTCGACGCCCCGGTCGCCGACGTCGCCCTGTTCGACAGCGCCACCCGTGCCTGGTGTGCCGTCGTGCCCCGGCTGAACCTCGGCCCCGGCGACCGGGTCTGGGTCACGCCCTACGAGTACGCGGGCAACCTCATCTCCCTGTTCGACCTGCGCGACCGGACCGGCTGCACGATCGAGGTCGTCCCCCTTCGCCCGGGCGGCGACCTCGACCTCGACTGGATGGCCGCCCACATCACCGACGACGTCGCCCTCGTCTCCGTGACGCACATCCCGTCCGGCTGCGGCATCGTCAACCCGGTCGAGGAGATCGGCCGCCTGCTCGCCCCCTACCGCTGCTTCTACGCCGTCGACGCCTGCCAGTCGATCGGCCAGGCGCCCGTCAGCGCGGCCCGTATCGGCTGCCAGCTGCTCACCGGAGCGGGCCGCAAGTTCCTGCGCGGCCCGCGCGGCACCGCGTTCGCCTATGTCGCGCCCGAACTGCGGGCCGCCCTGCTGCCGGGCTTCCATGATCTGCACGTGGCCCACATCGACTCGGCCACGGGCTACCGGATCGACGACCGCAGCGCCCGCTCCCTGGAGCTGGCCGAGCGCAGCACCGCCGCCGTGGCCGGTCTCAACACGGCGCTCACCCTCTTCGAGGAGGGCACGCCGTTCGACCACGAAGATGTGTTCCAGGCCCTGCGGGCCGCGGTGACCGGCGCCCCGGGCGTCGAGCTCATCGCCCCCGGCGCGGAACAGTCCGGCATCCTCACCTTCCGCCACTTCGGCGTAGAGGCCGGGACGGTGATGGCCCGCCTCGCCGAGCGGCGGATCAATGTCTGGAAGATCGTCGGTCACCACACCCCGATCTATATGGCGGACCGCGGAGTGGATACCGCCGTGCGCGTCTCGGCCCACTACTACAACACCCCGGAGGAGATGGACGTCTTCGGGCGTGCCCTGCGTGAGGTTCTGGGGGCGGGGGCATGAGCGCGGCCACGGGGGTGATCACCGGTCGGGCGTCGGGCACGCGAACGGAGACCGGTGCGGGCAGGCCTGCGGAGCCCGGTGCGGGCGAGCGGGCGGAGACCCTGCACGGGACCGTTGCCCGGTGGGCGGCGAAGACCCCGGCGGCGACCGCCGTCGTGCACGGGGCGGGCCGGCTGAGCTACGCCGAGCTCGACCGCGCCGCCGGCATCCGGGCCGCTTCCCTCGCGCGGCGGGGCGTCGTCGCCGGCGACCTCGTCCCCGTCCTGCTGCCGCGCGGCGTGGAGCTGATCGTCTCGGTCCTCGCCGTCCTCAAGCTGGGTGCCGCCTATGCCCTGCTCGACCCCGCCTGGCCGGACGGGCGGATCCGGGAGGTCACCGGACAGCTCGGCGCGCGGCTGATCGTCACGGGGGACCCGGAGTGCGAGCGGTCGGGCCTGCCGGTCTGGTCGCCCACCGGCGGGGAGGCGTCCGCGCCGCCGGCCGCCGCCCCGGTCCCGGCCACGCGGCCGTCCGGTGGCGAGGTCTCCGCCGAGCCTCTGGTCCTGGCCGGTGGCGAGGTCTCCTCCGCCGCCCCGGCCTGCGTCTTCTTCACCTCCGGGACGACCGGCCGGCCGAAAGGCGTGCTGACCCCGCACCGGGCCACCGCGCGCCTGGTGCGCCCGGGTACCTTCGCCCGCTTCGGCACCGGCACCGTGATCCCGCTGGCCGCGGCGCTTCCCTGGGACGCGTTCTCGCTGGAGCTGTGGGGCGCCCTGCTCAGCGGCGGCACCTCCCTCGTCGTCGACGAGCCGTACCTGTCCGGCCAGGCCCTGCGCGAGGCGGTCGCCGTACACGGGACCGACACGGTGTGGCTCACCAGCAGCCTGCTCAACATGATCATGGACGAGGATCCGGACGCGTTCCGCGGGCTGGCCCAGGTGATGACCGGCGGCGAACGGCTGTCCGTCCCGCATGTGCGCGCCTTCGTCCGCCGCCACCCCGGGATCGCCCTGATCAACGGGTACGGGCCGGTCGAGAGCACCGTCTTCGCCACCACGCACCGCGTCACCGAGGCGGACTGCGATCTGCCCGGCGGCATCCCCGTCGGCCGCCCGGTGCCCGGCACCCGTATCCACGTCATCGCCGGCGAGATCTGCGTGGCGGGCGACGGGCTGGCCCTGCGCTATCTCGGCGAACCGGAGCTCACCGAGGCCAGGTTCCCCCGGGTGCGGGTCGACGGCGAGGAGGTCCGGGTCTACCGCACCGGCGACCTCGGCCGGCTGGACGAGGACGGCGTGCTGCACTACCGGGGGCGGGCCGACCGGCAGGTGAAGGTGCGCGGCCACCGCATCGAACCGGCAGAGGTGGAACGCCGGATCCAGGATCTGCTACCCGGGGTCCGCGACTGCCGGGTGGTGGCACGCCGCGACGGGGCGGGCCATGCGGAGGGCCTGGTGGCGTTCTGCGTGCCCGAGCGGCCGGGGGACCCGCTGAGCGGGGCCGCCGGGGCGCTGGCGGCGGAACTGGTCGCCTACCAGCGGCCGGACGCCGTGGTGGCGGTGGCCGGGTTCCCGCTGACCGCCCAGGGCAAGCTGGACGAGCGGGCCCTGCTGGACCTGCTGCCCCCGGGGACGGCCGACGGCGCGGCGGCGCACCCGGCCGTGACCGCCGCCGCGGTGTCCTCCGGCGGGGGAGCGGCGCTCGGCGCGTACGTCGAAGGGGCGTCGCCGGTCCACCGCGCCGCGGCCGTCTTCGCGGCGGTCCTGGGCCTGCCCGCCGTTCCGCTCGACACCTCCTTCACGGACCTCGGCGGCACGTCCCTGGCCGCGGGCCGTGTCTGCGCCCGGCTCGCCTCGGAACTGGGGCGGCCCGTCCCCCTGTCCCGGCTGTACGAGCATCCGACCGCCCGGGGCCTCGGCCAGTGGCTGGCGGAGGCACTGCCCGCCGCATCGGCCCCCGCACCGGCAGGGGGCGACATCCCGCTGACGCCCATGCAGACCGGCTATCTCACCAACCACCTCCTGAGCCCGCAGGACCGGTCCGCGCACTGCCTGCTGCTCTTCCGGATCGACGGCGACCTCGACCTGGACGCCCTCGACAGCGCCGTCGAGGCCGTGCACGACCGCCACGAAACTCTGCGGACGGCCTATGTGGCCGCACCGCACCCCGTGGCCCGCGCGGCGCACCTCCCCGCCCCGGTCCTGGAGGTCCTGGAGCCGGAACCGGACGCGGATCGTGCGGTCGAGGCACTCCGCACGATCCTGGGCGAACCCCTGGCCCTCGACGAGGGCGAGGTGTGGCGGACCGCGCTGGTCCCACTGGAGCCCGGCCGGGCCTGGGTGTTCGGCTGCGTGGTGCACCACATCGCTTTCGACGGATGGTCGGAGTCGGTGCTCGCCGCAGACCTGGCGGCGGGTTACAACGCCGCCTGCGCCGCCGCCGACGAAGCGTCCGGCGCACCGCTTCCGACCTCGGCGCTCTCCGTGGCCGCGACCGCGCGGCTGCGGGAGGAGCGCCTGGCGCATGCCGATGCGGAGCGCCAACGCGCCACGCTGCTCGATGAGCTGGCGAACGTACCGGAACTGGCTTGGCCGGACCGGTCCGACCCGGCTGACCGGGCGGCCCCGGCTGACCGGGCGAACCCGGCACCCCCAACGGCCCCGGCAGACCCCGCAGACCCGACGGCCCCGACGCTCCTGACGGACCGGGCGGCCCCCGCTGACAGCGGCCTCCCGTCCGCTCTGCGCATCGAGCGCCTGCTGGAGCCGGGAGCTCCGGCGCGTCTGGACGCCGCCGCCGCCCGGGCCGGCGTCACGCGGTACGCCGTCCTGCTGGCCTGCTACGCACAGGTGCTCGCCGAGCTCACGGGCCGGCGCGACTTCGCGGTCGGCGTTCCGGTGGCCCAGCGTTTCGACCCCCGCCTCGACGACGCGGTCGGCTGCCACATCGAGATGGCCTGCCTGCGACTTCGCGGTGCGGTCCTCGACGGCGGGCCGGCGGCGTCCGCCGAAGCGGGCCGTGTTCTCGACCGGGCCTTCGGGGCCCAGGACGTGTCCTTCCACGAGCTGGTCCGGCTGCTCAACCCCCCGCGCACCGGGCGGCCCCCGCTCTTCCAGACCCTGCTGGTGCTCCAGGACAACGCGATCCCCGACCTGCCCCTGACCGGACTCGGGACCACGCTGCTGCGCCCGCCCTACCTGGACATCCCGCTGGAGGTCCAGACCGAGTTCTGGCCGCTGCCCGACGGCCGGCTCCGGCTCGCCGTCAACTACCGCCCCGAGGTGGTCGGCCACGCCACCGCCCACGAGCTGGCCGAGCGGCTCGCCGGCCTCGTCCACACTCTGCCGTCGCACGAAGGAGACCTGTCATGAACGTCCTCGCCCCCGAGACCGTCAGCCTCGTCGAACCCGAGCTGTACGCGACCGGCGATCCCCACCCCGTCTGGCGGTGGATGCGCGACCACGACCCGGTCCGCCGCCACGAGGCGGGGGAGTACCCGGCGTTCTGGTCGGTCACCCGGTACGAGGACGTCCGCACCGTCTACCAGGACGCCAAGGTGTTCAGCTCGGCGCAGGGCATCCTGCTGCGTCCCCGGTCGCACGGCCGGGACCCGGGCGGCGGCCGCACCCTCGCCCTCACCGACCCGCCCCGTCACAAGGCCCTGCGGTCGCTGGTCGCCGACTGGTTCACCACCCGTTCGGTGCGGGCGCTGGAGGACGCGATGCGCGGGGCGGTGCGCCAGGTGGTGGCGCGCGCGGCCGGACTGGGCACGTGCGACTTCGTCACCGACGTGGCGGCGCGGCTGCCGCTCTATGTGATCTGCCGGCTGATGGGGGTGCCGGACCATGAGCAGGAGATGCTCTTCGCCCTCACCAGCAGGGCGTTCGGGGCGGGCGAACCGGAGGTCCGCAGCGTCGCGCACCAGGAGATCATGGCGTACTTCGTCGAGCTGATGTACCGGCGGATGGACCGGCCCGAGGACGACCTGGTCAGCGCGCTGGTCAACGGCGAGGTCGACGGGGAGCTGCTCACCGAGGAGGACATCCTCCTGAACTGCGACAACCTCCTGGTCGGCGGCACCGAGAACGTCCGTCTCGCGGTGGCCGGCGGGATGAAGACCTTCCTCGACCGGCCGGACGCGTGGGAGCGTTTGCGCGCGGACCGGGGGCTGATGCCGACGGCGGTGGAGGAAGTACTGCGCTGGACCTCCAGCGCGACCCACATCATGCGGACGGTGACCGAGCCGGTGATGCTGCGCGACCGCCCGCTGGAGGCGGGCGACCGCGTCGTGCTGTGGACCCCGTCGGCCAACCGGGACGAGCGGCACTTCGAGAACCCGGACCTGTTCGACATCGCCCGCCGCCCCAATCGTCACCTGGCGCTGGGTGCCGGAACGCACTTCTGCCTCGGGGCGATGATGACCCGCACCGAGATGCGGATCCTGTTCACGGAGCTGCTGGACTCGGTGAGCTCCATCGAACAGACGGGCCCCGCCGTGCCGTTGAGCTCGATCGTCGTGAACGGACTGGAGAGCCTTCCGGTGAGGATCACGGCGAAGTGAACCTCTACACCCTCATCGGCCTGACCGCCGCGGGCGCCCCGCGCCCGCCCGTCGTGGCGAAGGCCCGACGGCGGCCTTGGCGCTTCGGCCCCGCCCGCATAGCGTCGCGTGTGTCAGTCAGTGTCAGAGCCAGCGCGAGAGAGGCCGTCCGTGCCGCACACCGTCCCGTCCCCGGACCCCGAAGCAGCCGCATCGGCTGAGCTCGCCCGGCGCGCCGCGCGCATCGAGGCCTCCCTCACCGCGCCCGGCGCGCCCTTCGCCGTGGTCATCGGCGAGCAGGGGACGCCGGAGTACGCCGACGGGCCCCGGACACTCCGGGAGTTCGTGGAGACCACCTGGGCCTACGGGGACGCGCCGTTCCTGATCGCGGGGGAACGGTCGTACTCCTACGGGGAGTTCTTCGCCGCCGCTTCCGCCCTCGCCGTACGCCTGCGGGAGGGGTACGGGCTGCGCTCCGGCGACCGGGCCGTGATCGCGATGCGGAACCATCCCGAGTGGCAGATCGCCTTCTGGGCCGCCCAGTTGGCCGGTCTCGTCGCCGTACCGCTCAACGCCTGGTGGACCGAGGACGAGCTCGTCCACGTCCTCGACGACTGCGAGCCGGGCGTGCTCCTCGTGGACGGGGAGCGGCTGGGGCGGGTCGCCGGCTGGGCCCGGCGGACCGGGACGCGCGTCGTCCTCTTCCACGGCTCCGACGGTGTGGGGGGCGGGGCTTCGGGCCTGCGCCTCGAGCGGTACGAGGAGTTCCCCGCGCCCGATCCGCTGGCCGCGCCGCCCGACGTGGAGCCCCGGCCCGAGGACGACGCCACGATCCTCTACACCTCCGGCACCACCGGCCGCCCCAAGGGCGCGGTGGCCACCCATCTCGCCCAGGCCGGGGCCGCGCTCAATCCCCGCTACCACGCGGCGGCCTCCGCACTGGCGCGCGGCGTCATTCCGGGGATGGGGCCCGCACCGGTCTCCCTGATGACGTTCCCGTTCTTCCACGTCGCCGCGTTCACCGGGTTCTACGGTGCGATGGCGGCCGGCGGCACCCTCGTCCTGATGCACAAGTGGGACGCGGACGAGGCGCTGCGGCTGATCCGTACGCACCGCGTCACGCACTTCGCCGGGGTCCCCGCCACCGGGCTCCAGCTGCTGGAGGCCGGTGAGCGGGCGGGGGACGGGCTGGAGAGCCTCACCCTGTTCAGCACCGGGGGAGCCGCGCCCCCGCCCGCCCTGGTCGCCCGCCTCACCGCCCGGTACGGCAAGCGTGTCGAGCCCCGCAACGGCTACGGGCTCACCGAGACCAGCGGCGGGGTCCTCGCGCACTTCGGGGACGCGTACCGGGCGGAGCCCGGCGGCGCGGGGCGGCCCACCCCGGTCACGGAAGTGCGGGTCGCCGGGCCCTCGGGCGATGAACTGCCCGACGGGGAGGCGGGAGAGCTGTGGCTGCGCGGCCAGTCGCTGTTCCGGGGCTACTGGCGCGACGCGGCGGCGACCGAGGAGGCCTTCGGGGACGGCGGCTGGTTCCGTACGGGGGACCTCGCCGTACGCCGCGAGGGGCGGATCTCGGTCGTCGACCGGCTCAAGGACGTGGTGATCCGGGGCGGCGAGAACGTGTACTGCGTCGAGGTGGAGGGCGTCCTGCACGACCATCCCGACGTGGCCGACGCCGCCGTCCTCGGCATCCCGCACCCGGTGCTGGGGGAGGAGGTGGCGGCCGTCGTCCGGCTGCGCCCTGGGGCCGCCGTCACCGCCGAGGCCCTGTGCGAGCACGTCGGCGGGCGGCTCGCCGCCTTCAAGGTGCCCGCCCGGGTGCTGTTCACCGACGAGCCGCTCCCGCGCAACGCCACCGGGAAGCTCCTCAAGGATCAGATCCGAGTCCTGCTGGAAGCGTCCCCGCCGCTCACGGGCGCGTGACCCGTATCCGGTAGTTCCCGTCGTCGTCCTCGTCCAGCACGGATATCCGTACGCCGTTGGCCCGGTCGGTGAACGTCTGGCCGGGGCGGAACGGGGCGTCGGACAGTTCGGCGTGCACGTTGGGGCGCCGGGTGCAGCCGCCGCTGTCCTCGGTGGCGTCGGCGACGGAGACCGGGCCCTGGCCGGTGTCCACATCGGAGCTGACCTTGTAGATCAGCACCCCGGGCCGGCAGACCGCCTCGTCGTTCCCCGCCGCCGTACGGACCTCCACGGCGTAGCCGGACTGGGCGCTCAGCGGGACGAAGGCGAGCTTCGTGCCGCCCTCGGTGGCCAGCGGGCCGAGCGTGTGCTCGCTGACGCCGGGCTGCGAGGCGCAGCTGATCTGCTCGTTGTCGAGCCAGCCGAGCTTCCACTTGTGCCAGGCGAGGAAGTCGTTGTTGGCGCCCCAGTCCTCGGACATGATGTCCCAGTGCCCCACCGAGCCGCCGCCCTCCATCGTGTAGAGATCGGGCAGCCCGAAGACATGGCCGTTCTCGTGCGGCAGGACGCGGTAGCCGGTCTCGGCGTACGACCCCGATCCGTCGTCCTGGCGGCTGTAGACGAACGAGGTGTTGGCGAGCGGGACGCCGTCCGCCTCCGGGGCCTCGTCGTTGCCGGAGAAGGTCACCGAGAGCACGGTGTCCAGCGCGGAGGGCCCGGCGTTCGGGCTGACCAGGATGTTGACCAGGTCGTACGCGGAGAAGTCGACCCGGGGGTCGGCGGCCGCGACGATGTCCTTCACCAGCTGGCGGTAGCCCGGCTCGAACGGTGAGCCGCGCTCTATCCCGTACTCCGTGAACGGCATCGGCATCCGCAGCCAGTCCTTGACGGGGGCTTCGGGCCGGTAGACGAGCCGGCCGTAGGAGCTGGCCCTGAACCACTCGGAGGTCTGTGGGAAGAACTCCGCGTACCGGTCCGTCGCGGGTTCCGTGCCCTCCGCGTCCGGGAAGTCGATCATCAGGTTGAGCGCCCTGACCTCGCCGGTCGACCGGGCGTAGCCGGGCGGGGTCGGCAGGCCCTCCGACATCTGTACGCCCATGGTGGCGGAGATCCGGCACGGGGCGAGCGCGGCGTCCTGGGAGGTGGCCGCCGGTCCCGCCGAGGCGCGGCCGGCGCTGGGAAGCGTGGTGCTGGCCGAGGCCATGGCTGCTATGACCAGCGCGGTCGCTCCGGCCAGGGCGACCGGGCGGCGGTGACTGCGTATCCGGTGGCGGGGCTGCTGCATAGAGGCGCCTTCGGGGTCCGCGGCAGTCGGCCGACCCCTGACTGCGCTCTGGCGATCAGCCTGTGCCGGGTGGTCCGGGCCCGCTCGCTGGGTGCGCCGATCGGAGGGTTTTCCCGCGAAGCGATGTGACTCAGGCCACAGTGTGGCCGGAAATAACCGGGGAGCCTCTCCCCGTTTGCATACGTGTCCCCGCTAAACGGGGAAGTGGTCCCCGGTTACGTACAGGGGCCGCCCGGCTACACAGGGGGAAGGGAAGGAACGCCGTCGTGGAGACCGTCGCCGAGAGCACCGCACCCGCAGCGCAGTGCGGCACCGCACCCGGCACCGCACCCGCAGCGCAGTGCCGCACGGCCCGCCCGCGGGCCGACGCGCTGCGCAACCGTGAGCGGATCGTCACGGCCGCACGCGAGCTGTTCGTCGAGTTCGGGCCGGACGTGGCGCTGGACGACGTCGCACGGCGGGCGGGCGTCGGCAACGCCACGCTCTACCGGAACTTCCCCGACCGGGCCGCCCTCACCCATGAGGTCGTCCTCGCGGTCACCTCCCGCACCACCCTCCGGGCCGAAGAGGCCGTCGCCGCGGAGTCCGACCCGTTCGCCGCGCTCAGCCGCTTCGTGCACGCGGCCGCCGACGAACGGATCGGCGCCCTGTGCCCGATGCTTTCCGGCGTCTTCGACAAGGACAACCCCGAACTGCTCGCCGAGCGCCGGCGCCTCGAAGAGGCCGTCGAAGGGCTCGTGGCGCGCGCCATGTCCGCGGGGCGGCTGCGTACCGACATCGGTGTCGGTGACGTACTCGTCGCCCTCTCCCAGCTCACCCGGCCGCTCCCCGGCATCGCCTGCCAGGGCATCGACCGGTTCACCCACCGCCATCTGCAGTTGTTCCTGGACGGCCTGGAGGCTCCGGCCCGCTCCGAACTGCCCGGATCGGCGGCGACCTTGGAGGACCTGCGGCGCCCCTGACGCCCGCACCGACCTGAACCTTCCGGCCCTGCTCCGAGGGGCCCTGCTCTGAGGGCCCCGGCCCCCACCGGTCCGCTTCACCTTCACCTTCACTTCACCCGTCGCGCGTACACAAGCACGTACCGCCGACGCCCACTTCGCGACGCCTCGGCGCCCTCGCACGTCCTTAGGTGGCTACACCCATGTCAAAAACGGCTGACACGGCCCTTCCCGATCCGAGTCGCTGGAAAGCGCTGGCCTTCATCGCGCTCGCCCAGCTGATGGTCGTCCTCGACGCGACCATCGTGAACATCGCGCTGCCCTCCGCCCAGACCGACCTTGGCATCTCCGACGGCAACAAGCAGTGGGTCATCACCGCCTACGCCCTCGCCTTCGGCGGGCTCCTCCTCTTCGGTGGCCGGATCGCCGACCTCTGGGGCCGCAAGCGCACCTTCGTCGTCGGTCTGATCGGCTTCGCGCTGGCCTCCGCGCTCGGCGGTGCCGCCCAGAACGAGGCGATGATGTTCGGCTCCCGGGCCCTCCAGGGTGTCTTCGGCGCCCTGCTCGCCCCGGCCGCCCTGTCCCTGCTCGCCGTGATGTTCACCGACGCCAAGGAGCGCGCCAAGGCGTTCGGCATCTACGGGGCCATCGCCGGTGGCGGTGGCGCGGTCGGCCTGATCCTCGGCGGCTTCCTCACCGAGTACCTGAACTGGCGCTGGACGTTCTTCGTCAACATCCCGTTCGCCATCGTCGCCGCCGCGGGCGCGTACTTCGTCATCCGTGAGCCCTCCGGCGCCCGCAACCGCGCACCGCTGGACATCCCCGGCGTCGTGCTCTCCACGCTCGGCCTGGTCGCCCTCGTCTACGGCTTCACCCGCGCCGAGTCGGCCGGCTGGTCGGACGCGCTGACCGTCTCCATGTTCATCGCCGCCGCCGTGCTGCTGGTGACCTTCGTCGTCGTCGAGTCGCGGGTGAAGTCGCCGCTGCTGCCGCTGCGCGTCCTCACCGAGCGCAACCGGGGCGGGGTCTACCTCTCGCTGGGTCTCGCCATCATCGCGATGTTCGGGCTCTTCCTCTTCCTGACCTACTACCTCCAGGTCGTGAAGGGCTACTCCCCGGTCAGGACCGGCTTCGCGTTCATGCCCATGATCGTGGGCATGATCACCGGCTCCACCCAGATCGGCACCCGGCTGATGACCCGGGTCCCGCCGCGGCTGCTGATGGGCCCCGGATTCCTGGTCGCCGCGGTCGGCATGCTGCTCCTGACCCAGCTGGACCTGAACACCAGCTACACGGCCGTCATCCTGCCCGGCATGCTGCTGCTCGGCCTCGGTATGGGTACGGCGTTCATGCCGGCGATGTCCCTGGCCACGCACGGCATCGAGCCGCGTGACGCGGGAGTGGCCTCCGCGATGGTCAACACCTCGCAGCAGGTCGGCGGCGCCATCGGCACCGCCCTGCTGAACACCATCGCCGCGAGCGCCACCACCGCGTACGTCGCCGATCACGCGGCCCGCGCCACGGACCCGGAGCTTCTGCAGCTTCAGGCCATGGTCAGCGGTTTCGCCGCCGCGATCTGGTGGGCGGTCGGCATCCTCGTCGCCGCGGCCGCCATCGCGATCGCCCTCATCAACACCGGCCGCCCCGGAACGGGGTCGGGCGGCGGGGAGCGCGGCGCCTCCGACGCGGGCGCCGATGAGGAGGTCAGGATCCCGGTCGTCGCCCACTGACGGCGGCCCGATCCTTCTCCGTACTCGCTACTCGCTACTTGCCAGTCGCTAGTTGCTAGTCGCTCTCTGCCCTGGTTCCGCTCGGCGATCGTTCGCTCAGCGGAGCCAGGGCAGATCCGCGTCCGTGCCCTCCGGCTCCAGGCCGGTCGCGAGCACCCGCATGATCTCCCCGAGGCTGCTCACCTGCTCGGGCGTGAGCCGGTCGAACATCGCCTGCCGTACAGCCTCGACATGCCCCGGCGCCGAGCGGCGGAGCATCGCGAGGCCGTCGTCGGTGAGCACCGCGTTCTGGCCGCGCTTGTCGGAGGGGCAGTCCTCGCGGCGCACCCAGCCGTTCTTCTCCAGCCGGGCGATGGCGTGGGAGAGCCGGGAACGGGTGATCTTCGCGTTCCGGGCCAGCTCCGTCATCCGCATCCGGCGGCGGGGGGCCTGGGAGAGCTGGACGAGTAGCCCGTAATAGATGTGCGGCATGCCGGCGTCGCGCTGCAACTGGCGGTCGAGGTGATCCTCCAGCAGCGTGGTGGCATGCAGATAGGCGCGCCAGGCGTGCTGCTCCTCGTCGGTGAGCCAGCGCGGCGCGCTGGTGGGTGCCGTGGTCATGTACTCCACTGTACGACCTTTTCTTGAAAGTTTAACTAGATAGGGCTAAGGTCTCCGAAGGTAGGAACTTGAAGTTTCAAGAGACCTGCCGAGGAGGTTCCCGAAGGGGATCCTGCATGGATGCGCCAGGGTTCCGCAGGACCCCTGAACAACGATCCCCCGGATGACCTCGGGGAACTCCTGCTCGGACGAACTCGTGACCGGATCCCGTGCCCGGTGCGCCCAGCGCGGCGCCCGCCGCCCCGGGGTCCGCGTCCAGTGGATGGGAGTGCCATGACAGCCACCGCGGAGCGGATGCCCGCCCTCTACCTCTCGCACGGCGCACCGCCGCTGGCCGACGATCCGGTCTGGCCCGGTGAGCTCGCCGCCTGGTCCGCGGGCCTGCCCCGCCCCCGCGCGATCCTGATGGTCTCCGCCCACTGGGAGGAGGCGCCGCTCGCGCTGGGCGCCACCGAGGCCGTGCCGCTCGTGTACGACTTCTGGGGCTTCCCCGAGCACTATTACGCGGTGCGGTACGGGGCCCCCGGCGCGCCGGGGCTCGCCGACAGCGTCCGCAAGCTGCTGCGCGGCGCCGGTACGCCGGTCCAGGACATCCCGGACCGCGGCCTCGACCACGGGGCGTACGTACCGCTGGTGGAGATGTTCCCGGACGCGGACATCCCCGTACTCCAGATCTCGATGCCGACGCTCGACCCGCAGAAGCTGATGGACATCGGGCGCAAACTCGCCCCTCTGCGCGACGAGGGCGTACTGATCGTCGGCAGCGGCTTCTTCACCCACAACCTGGCCGCGCTGCGGCACCGGGGCGGCGGGGTGCCCGGCTGGTCGGCGGAGTTCGACGACTGGGGCGACCGCGCGCTGCGGGCCCGGGACATCGACGCGCTGATCGACTTCGAGCACACGTCCCCGGCCGGAAAGCTGGCCCATCCGCGCACCGAGCACTTCGCGCCGCTGTTCGTGACGCTGGGCGCGGCCGAGGACGAGCTGGACCGGGGGCGGAGCGTCATCGACGGGTTCTGGATGGGGCTGGCGAAGCGCTCGGTGCAGTTCGGCTGAGGGGTACGGGGTACGGGGTACGGGGTTCGGGGGCCGGGGGCCTCGCCGTCCTAGAACACCGGCGGGTTCAGCTCGATCGCGCGCCCGGCGGCGGAGAACGCGAGCGCGTCGCCCACATCCAGCGCCGTGTCGGTGAACTTGATGGTGTGGTCGTCGCCGTGCGCCGCCGCCCGGGCGAACAGCTCCCCGGCGTCCGGAGCGCCCGCGGCCGACGCGGGCACCGGGGCCGCCTCGCGGGGCGCGTAGGCGGCGGTGACCGCGGCGCTCGCCGCCCAGGCGGCCCGCAGGCTCGGCGTCCACAGGTCGCCGGGGAGGGCCGGCAGGGTGCGCAGGACCGCGTTGGGCGCGGTCGCCGCGTGGACCAGCATGATCGGCTCGCCGTGCGCGTGGGTCGCGTACCGGTGCGTCGAGGCCCGGACCAGCTCCCGGAGCGCGGACCGGGCGGCCTCCGGGGAAGCGGTGGGGCCCTGCCCAGGCCCCGGGGCGGACTCCTCGCCCGGGCGCGGGACCATGTCCTGCGCAGGTGCCGGCCACTCCGGGAACCCGGTTAGCTGCGCGAACCGGTCCCGGATGCCACCGCTCTGGTCGGGCACCGGCGGCACCCGGTCCAGCGCCGCCGCCGCGCTCGGGGCCGGGCCGAGCGGTGTGAGGGCGGGCAGCGGCTGGTGCCGGGCGGCCCAGTAGCCGAGGGCGTGGGCCAGCTCCCGGACGCGCGGGGCGGTCTCCTCGCCCGTCAGCAGGGTCCGTACGGAGTGACCCACCCGGATCACCGGATGCGTGGCGCCCGCGGCGATGCCCGGCAGCAGCCGGGGCCACCACACGGCGAGCACGTCCCGCCAGGGCGCCTGGGCCGTCTCCCGCTCGAAGTACGCCGTCCAGTCGGCGACGCGGCGCGGGTCGCCGAGCGCCTCGTGCCAGTTCAGTGCGGTCACCGGGGCGCCGGTGACCGGCATCTCCTCCAGCTTCGGGCCGTAACGGTCCAGCCAGCGGTGCACGGCCGAGGCCTGGCCGTGCCGCACCAGAGCCTCCACGGCCATCGGCGCGTGATTGCTGAGCCAGCCGTCGCGCTCCGGTCCCGAGACGTGGATGCGCTCCAGCGCCTCGTCGAGGGTGCCCGTGGTGTCGTCCATGCCGATCACACTCCCGTGGTGTCCGTGCCGGTCACGGCCGTGCGTGCCGTGTGTGCCGTGTGTGCCGTGTGTGCCGTGCGTGCTGTCGTGCCGTCCGGTGCTGTGTGTGCCGTCGTGCCGATCACGGTAGGCAGGCGCGGGCCGGGGCGGATCGGGCTGCGGTCCCGGTCGGCCTCCGACCGCGGTCCCGGTACGCCGGGACGCGGTTACCGGCCGGATGGGTCGGCGGTCCTAGGTCCGGAGGCCCCGGGTGCACATCGCGGACATCCTGAGCAACCCGAACGACGCCCGGTACGTCTTTCACGGCGGGAGCGCGGCCCTCCTGGATCCCGGGACGGCCGCGTGGGGGAGAAGCGGGCGCGTATGTGAGCGCGGTCTCACGGACGCGCTGATTCCGGGGGCCGGGCCGGAGCACCGGAAAGCGGCCGGATCGTCCCCGGCACCGGCTCTGACCTGCGGGTCCGGCGGAACCTGGAAGTGGAATCCAGCGGTCGGCGCCGGACAGGGTACTGCATGGTCACGAAAATGAATGTGCGGCATGGGAATTCTGTCCGGATTCCAGTCGTTGTTTCCATCGGATGCAGGGCACCCGAAAAGGTGTCGCGACCTACTCAGCAAGGGAGCACGCATGGCAACCCGTGCCGTCGCCCGTCGTACGTCCACCACCTCCGGTGGGACCGGCCGGGCAAGCAGTGTTCGCGCCGGAGGCGGGGAAATCGCCGATCGCGACCTGGTCGGCATGTACCTGGACGAGATCGCCCGCACACCGCTGCTCGACGCCGCCAAGGAAGTCGACCTCTCCCAGACCATCGAGGCGGGCGTCTACGCCCAGCAGATCCTCGACGGCGAGGTGGAGAGCGACGCCGGTGACGCGAAGCGTGAGGAGCTGGAGGCGCTGGTCGCCGAGGGCGAGCGCGCCAAGGACATATTCATCCGTTCCAACCTCCGGCTCGTCGTCGCCGTGGCCCGCCGCTACCCGCGCGCGGGGCTCCCTCTGCTCGACCTGATCCAGGAGGGCAACGCGGGCCTGGTGCGCGCGGTCGAGAAGTTCGACTACGCCAAGGGCTTCAAGTTCTCCACGTACGCCACCTGGTGGATCCGGCAGGCCATCACCCGGTCCATCGCCGACCAGTCCCGCACGATCCGGCTCCCCGTCCACCTGGTGGAGGAGCTCGGCCGGATCCGCCGGGTCCAGCGCGAGTTCAACCGCGAGCACGGGCGCGACCCGGAGCACGCGGAGATCGCCGCCGAGCTCGACTCCAACACCGAGCGCGTGGGCAACGTCCTGGACTGGGCCCGCGACCCGGTCAGCCTCAACATGTCCGTGGACGACGACGGCGACACCCAGTTCGGCGACCTCCTGGAGGACACCTCCGCCGTCTCGCCCGAGCAGTCGGTGATGACCCTGCTCCGCAGCGAGGAGCTGGAGGACCTGATCGGCAAGCTCGACAACCGGACCGCCTCCATCATCAAGATGCGGTACGGCATCGAGGACGGACGCGAGCGGACCCTGACCGAGGTGGGCAAGCAGCACGGCCTCACCCGGGAGCGGATCCGCCAGATAGAGAAGCACGCACTGCTCGAATTGAAGCGAATGGCTCACGACACGGGCTTTGACGCTGCGGCGTGAGCCAATAACCCGTAATCTCCCCATCAAGCCGGTTCGCACCGGCTGACCGACCGGGTCATTCCGGTCACCCGACCGGTTTTCACCGGTCCCTGAGCTGAGCCCCGGCGCCCACCCCCCCCGGCGCCGGGGCTCATCCCTGTTCCGGCCCCGGTCCCTGCCCCTGCCCCTGCCCCGGTCCCTGTTCCGGTCCCTGTTCCGGGGCGGTGGGCCCGGGCCGGGCGGCGCGGGTCAGCCGGGCGCCGAGACTCTCCAGGTACGCGACCAGCTGCGGCGGCCCCTGTACGGAGAACTCGCAGTCCACCAACGCCAGCCGCAGTGCCACCCACTCCAGCGAGTCGGTGCACGAGGACCGCAGCCGGCAGCCGCCCTCCCCGCCTTCCCCGTCCGGCTCGGGCACCCCGAGATGCGCGGGCAGCCGCGCCGCCACGAACTCCGCCGGCGCCCCGAACCACACATCGAGGCGCAGTTCCGGCTGCATCCGCCTCATCGAGCGCGCCAGGAACCTCGCCGCGTCCCCGCCGCCGCTGCTCCTCGCGTCGCTCTCCGCGCCCTCGACGGGCAGCGGCCTCGGCGCGAAGCGGGCCCCCGTCGCGTACGGCTCGCCGACCCGGTCCACCCGGAACGTACGCCAGTCCTCCCGGTCGAGGTCGTACGCCACCAGATACCAGCGCTGCCCGGTGCTCACCAGCCGGTACGGCTCGACCTGCCGCTTCGTCCGGGTGCCGTCGCCGCTGCGGTACGCGAACCTCAGCCGCTCCCGCCCGGTGGCCGCCGAAGCCAGCGTCGTCAGGGTCCGCGGGTCGATGGTGGAGCCGTCGCCCCGGGTCAGCGGCACGGTGGCGTTCTGGAGCGCCGAGACCCGGTGCCGCAGCCGCGAGGGCAGCACCTGTTCCAGCTTCGCCAGCGCCCGTACGGAGGCCTCGTCGACGCCCTCGATCGCGTGCCCCGCCCCGGCCCGCAGCCCCACGGCGATGGCCACCGCCTCCTCGTCGTCCAGCAGGAGAGGCGGCATGGCGGCGCCCGCCACCAGGCGGTACCCGCCCACCGAGCCGCGCGAGGCCTCGACCGGATAGCCCAGGTCGCGCAGCCGGTCGACGTCGCGGCGGATCGTGCGCGGGCTCACCTCCAGCCGCTCGGCCAGCTCACCGCCCGGCCACTCGCGCGGGGTCTGGAGGAGCGACAGCAGCTTCAGCAGTCGTGCGGGGGTATCGGACATGGCCCCAGGATGCCGGTCCATCAGGTCATGATCTGACCTAATGGCTGCATAGGTTCTTCCCATGCCTTCTTCCGCACCCCCGCTGCCCGGGGCAACGCACCCCGTACCGCCCACCACGCCCGTAACACCTGTGCTGCCCGCGACACCCGCCCCGGCGGACCGGCGTCGCTGGTTCGCGCTCGCCATCGTGATGACCGCGGCCTTCATGGACCTGGTCGACGTCACGATCGTCAACATCGCGATCCCCAGCATCAAGCGCGAGACCGGGGCATCGCTCTCCGCGATCCAGTGGATCACCGCCGGTTACGCCCTCGCGTTCGCGGCCGGGCTGATCACGGGCGGCCGGCTCGGCGACATCTACGGGCGCAAGCGGCTCTTCCTCATCGGCATCGGCGGATTCACCCTCGCCTCCGCCCTGTGCGGCTTCGCGCCCAGCCCCGAGATACTGGTCGCCGCCCGCATCCTCCAGGGCGCGACGGCAGCCCTGATGGTGCCCCAGGTCCTCTCGATCGTGCACGCCACCTTCCCGGCCCATGAGCGCGGCAAGGTCTTCGGACTCTTCGGCGCGATCGTCGGGCTCGGCGCGGTCTCCGGCCCGCTGCTGGGCGCGCTGCTCACCGAGTGGGACCTCTTCGGGCTCGGCTGGCGGCCGATCTTCCTGATCAACCTGCCCGTCGGCATCGCCGGTCTGCTCCTCGGCGCGAAGTACATCACCGAGTCCAAGGCCCCCAAGGCGGTCCGTCTCGACCTCGTCGGCGTCGCCCTGATCACCCTGGCGATGCTGATGCTCATCTACCCGCTCACCCGGGGACACGAGCTGGGCTGGCCGCTCTGGGGTCATCTGTCGATGGTGGGCAGCCTGTTCGTCTTCGCGGCGCTGGTCCTGTACCAGCGGCAGAAGGCGCTGACCGACGGCTCCCCGCTGATCGAACTGTCCCTGTTCCGGGTGAAGAGCTTCGCCGCCGGCATCGCGGTGCAGCTGACCTTCGGCGTCGGCCTCGGCATCTTCTTCCTGGTCTGGACCCTCTACATGCAGATGGGGCTCGGCTGGAGCGTGCTGCGCGCCGGCACGACGGGCATCCCGTTCTCCGTCGCCGTCTCGGTGGCCGCCGGGATCTCCGTGCAGAAGCTGGTGCCCCGCTTCGGCCGTAAGGTCCTCCAGGCCGGTGCGCTCCTCATGATCGCCGGACTGCTGATCTACCTCTGGGAGAGCGAGCAGTACGGCATGGGCATCACGTCCTGGCAGATGGCCGTCCCGCTGGTGGTCATGGGCGCGGGCATGGGACTGATCGTGGCCCCGCTGACCGACGCGGTGCTCTCCGAGGTGCCCAAGGAGCACGCCGGTTCGGCATCCGGACTGATCAACACCGTGCAGCAGATGGGAACGGCGCTCGGCCTCGGCCTGGTGTCCGTCGTCTTCTTCGGCGCGATCGGCGACCGGCTGGCCCCCGAAGCGGTCGGCCCGGCGTTCGTCGACGCGTTCCAGCAGTCGCTGTGGTGGGTGGCCGGGGTGCTCGCGGTGATCTTCCTGGTGATGTTCGCCCTGCCTACCCGGCCGCGCGCCCATGTGGAGGGCGACGCGAACTGACCTGCGCGGGCGGCGGATTTGCGCCTCGGGTCTGCAGGGCTGGCAGGGTCAGCAGATCTGGCAGGGTCAGCAGATCCGGGTGCGGCTCTCCATCGCCGCACGGGCGGTGTGCTCGTCCTCGTACACCTCGCACATGTGGCGGCCGTCGGGCGTCGCCGTGTGCTCGACCTCCCACAGGCTCGTCTCGCTGCCGTCCAGCAGCAGGAACGCGTGCTCGTAGAGCGTGAATCCGGCGGCCCGGCCGTCGACGTGGCACTGACGCCCGAAGATCTGGGTGATGTGGTGGGCGAAGGCGGACCGGAGCAGCCCCGTCTTCTGCTCGCCCGGCCGGTCGGCGTTCTCCGCTCGGCGCAGCACCCGGCGGGCGTGGTCCGCGGAATTGTCGGGCGCGTACGTCCGGGGGAGCGGGGCCGGCGGGGCGGACATCAGGAGCGTCAGCATCTCCAGATCCCCCTGCGCCTCCTGTCCTTCCCGCATCATCCCGTCGTCGCCGAAGGCCGGGGAGTCGGAGAAGCTCCCGGCCAGCCGGGACGCGGCGACGCGGGCATCGCCCTCCTCGTCGTACAGCTCGTGCCGGCGCGGGGTCCGCAGGTCGCGGCCTCCGCTGTGCACCAGCTCCCACAGGGTCAGGGCGGAGCCGTCGGCGAGGAGATACGTGTGACGGTAGGTCTCGCGGTGCAGCACGGAGCTGTGGTGCGACGAGTGCAGCGAACTGCTGTGGGCGAGCGCCGTGCCGAGGCGGTCGACCGTACTGTCGGGAAGGTCGAAGGAGTTGAGGGCGCGTCGCAGGAGTCGGTCGAGGTGGTGCTCGGTTGTCTCGTACGGATCGCTCAAGGTGGTGTCTCCAGGCCGTCGCCGCGTGTTACTTGATGCGTGCTTAACGTAGTCCCTGGGTCCGACATCGTGACCGGGGTTGGTAAAAACGTAGGGCGCACGCAGAAAGTTCCCCGCTTGTTCCCGGTGCATTTCGGGCGGTTGGGATGAACTCCCTTGCGTGGACGACGAGTCGGCCGCCCGCGCGCCCCTCGCTCGCGCCGCGCGCCCCCTGGTGCCCATCGCGCGGATCAGGCCCCGAGGGGCGTCCGGTCCCAAGGGGTGTCCGGCCCTAAGGGGTGTCCGGCCCCAAGAGGCGTCCGATCCTAAGGGGTGTCCGGCGCTCCCCGGTCGCCGTACAACTCCGTGTACGAGAGGAGCCTGCCGCCCGGCCCCTCGATGCTCCGGGCCGCGCGCACCGCCTTCACGATGGCCCGCGACAGGACGTCGGCGCCCGCCGCCAGGATCTCGTTGACGGCGACCGGATCCCCCGGCTCCACCCGCACCTGCCTGGTGGCCAGCGTGAACACAGTGTCCCCGTCGGTCAGCAGATGGACCGGGCGCACCGCGCGGGCCAGGCCGTCGTGTGCGGTGCCCGCCAGCTTCTGGGCCTGTGCCCGGGTCAGGTCCGCGTCCGTGGCGACGACCGCGATCGTCGTGTTGAACGGCGGGGCCCCGCCCCCGGCCGCCTCCATCGCCTCCCGCTCCCGCGTGAGACGCCGCTCCGCCGCCGCGTGCACCTCGGCCGGGGGGTGCGCCGGTGGCTCCCCGGCCCCGTACTCCCCGAACAGCACCCCGGTCCGGGGATCGACCACCGAGCCCGCCGCGTTCACCGCGACGAGGGCGGCCACCGTGACCCCGGAGGCGAGGCGGGCGCTCGCCGTGCCGATGCCGCCCTTGAGCTGCCCGGCCACCGCACCGGTGCCCGCGCCCACGCCGCCCTCGGTGACGGGCTCCCCGGGCTCCGTGGCGGCCGCGGCCTCGACCGCCGCGCGGCCGGTCGACGCGTCGGGGCGGGCCCGCCAGTCGCCACCCCGGCCCAGGTCGAAGAGGGCAGCGGCCGGAACGACCGGGACCACCTGCCTGGGGCCCGCGCCGACCCGGACGCCCCGGCCCTGCTCCTCCAGCCAGGCCATCACCCCGGACGCGGCGTCGAGCCCGTACGCACTGCCGCCCGTGAGGACGACGGCGTCGACCCGCTGCACCAGATTGCGCGGGTCCAGCGCGTCCGTCTCCCGCGTACCCGGCCCGCCGCCCCGTACGTCCACGGCGGCCACGGCCCCGCCCTCGGGCGCCAGGACGACGGTCGTGCCGCTCAACGCGCCCGCACCCGCGACCTCGGCATGGCCGACACGGATCCCGGCCACATCGGTCAACGCGTCCAGCAGGGGCGGGCGGGCGGGTGCCTTGCCATCGCGGGTCATGTGCGGCTCCTCCGGTCGGGATCGCGGCCCGCGGGGGAGTGCGGGCCGATGCGCCTCGAACGTACCGGCGAGCCGGGAGCGGTGCGCAAGGCCCGCGCGAGCAGGGTGCCCGGACCCGGCCCGGGCAAGGCGACCCTTGCGACTGTCCGGGCGACCCGCTCACCCTCTCACCCCCTAAAACGGGTTCAATCGGCCCAAACGGTCCTACGGTGGCCGGGTGACCGAGCCCTCAGAAGCCACCGCAGCAGCCGAGCCCCACGCGCCCGACGGCACTGCGGCCACGCCCCCCGCCGCGACCGGCCCCCGGTCCGTCACCACCCGGGCCACGCTCGCCGGAGTGGCTGTCTCCGCCCTGCTGATTCTCGCGATCGTGCTCGGCAGCCGGATGCTCCGCAACTTCGACTCGGCCCTCCTCCCCTATGCCGTGGCGACGGTCTTCCTCGCCTTCGGCGTCGCCTACCGGTACACCGTCTGGATCTCCGCCCCCGGCGCCCGGCGCCTCTTCAAACAGGGCTGGCGCAGCCTCTTCTCCCTGGACAACTTCCGCAGAGCCCCCACCGCCCTGCCGAAGATGATCGCCACCTACCTCGGCTTCCAGAAGTTCCTCGGCGCCCGCTCCCATGCTCGCTGGGCCGCCCACCAGCTGATCTTCTGGGGCTGCATCCTCGCCGCCCTGATCACCTTCCCGCTCACCTGGGGCTGGTTCACCTTCACCTCCGGCAGCGGCTCGGGACCCGGCTACGAGATGCGGATCTGGGGCTTCAAGATCCTCGGCTTCGACTCACTCTCCCTCCTCGGCTGGCTGATGTTCCACGGCCTGGACATCGCCGCCGTCCTCGTCATCCCCGGCGCCTCGTACTTCCTGTGGCGCCGGATGAAGGACCGCGGCGCCATCACCGGCCAGCGCTTCGCCTACGACCTGGTGCCGCTGATCGCGCTCATCGTCATCTCCGTGACGGGCCTGCTGCTCACCTTCTCCTCGGTCTTCCTGCACGGCGGCGGCTACCAGTTCCTGGCGATCCTGCACATGGTCTCGGTGGTCTTCACCCTGATCTACATCCCGTTCGGCAAGTTCTTCCACATCGTCCAGCGCCCGGCCGCGGTCGGCATGCAGCTGTTCAAGTACACCGGCCGCAAGGACGACGAGGTGTTCGCCTGCCGCCGCTGCGAGGAACCCATCGACACCGGGCCCTACGTCGAGAACCTGCGCGGCACCATGCGCGACCTCCGGCTCGGCTTCGACTCCTGGGCCGAGTACTGCCCGCGCTGCAAGCGGGTGCTGCGCGGCAGCGCCTACCTCTCCCATGTGAAGAAGGGCTTCAAGTGACCGCGGATCCGCGAGCTGCTGCCGACCGCCGCACCTTCATCCCCCTGGACCCCTCCCTCGCCCCACCCGGCACCCGCGCCTTCCGGGACGCCGGCGGCATCCCGGCTGACCAGTGGCACGCCGACCAGAACGGCGAAACGCTCGTACCGACCCACTGCTGCTTCTGCGGAGTCCAGTGTGGGATGTATCTGCGCGTGGACCGGGGCGGCAAGGTCTTCGGCGTCGAACCCCGCAACCACGACATCAACCGGATGCGGCTCTGCCCCAAGGGCATCAACGCCTATCAGCAGGTCAACCACCCCGACCGGCTCACCGCCCCGCTGATGCGACGCTCCCGCGACGAGGAGTTCCGCGAGGTCTCCTGGGACGAGGCGCTCGACTTCACCGTCTCCGAGATCAAGCGCATCCAGCAGAAGCACGGCAACGACGCCTTCGGGCTCCTCGGCGGGGCCAGCCTGTTCTCCGAGAAGACCTATCTGGTGGGCAAGTTCGCCCGGGTCGCGCTCAAGACCCGGCACGTCGACTACAACGGCCGCCTCTGCATGGTCAGCGCGGCGGGCGCCAACAAGCTGGCCTTCGGCATCGACCGGGCCGGCAACCCCTTCTCCGACATCCTCCTCACCGACTGCCTGCTCATCGCCGGCTCCAACGTCGGCGAGTGCTTCCCCGTGATGACCCAGTACGTCTGGGGAGCCCGGGACCGCGGGGCCAGCCTCATCGTCATCGACCCGCGCGAGACCGCCATCGCCCGGACCGCCGACATCCACGTCGCCCTCAAGCCCGGCACCGACTCCGCCTTCTTCACCTCCGTCCTGCACGTCGTCATCGAGGAAGGGCTCACCGACGAGAACTACCTCGCCGCCCACGCCACCGGCTGGGAGGAGGTCAAGGCCAAGGCCGCCGAATACCCGCCCTCCCGCGCCGCCGCGATCTGCGGGATCCCCGCCGAGCAGATCGTCCAGGTCGCCCGGACCTTCGCCCGCGCACCCAAGGCCATGGCCTGGCACGCCCGGGGCATCGAACACCACTCGCAGGGCGTGGAGAACTGCCTCTCCGTGATCAGCCTCTGCGCCGCCACCGGCCACATCGGCAAACCCGGCGCCGGCTACGGCACCATCACCGGCCAGGGCAACGGGCAGGGCGGCCGCGAGCACGGCCAGAAGTCCGACCTCCTCCCCGGCGGACGCTCCATCATGAACGAGGAGCACCGCCGCCAGATCTGCGAGATCTGGGGCATCGAGGAGTCCGAACTCCCGCTCGCCGGGACCTCCATGATGGAAATGGTCTGGCAGATGCAGCGCCGCGAGATCCGCGGCCTGATCGGCATCTGCAACAACCCCTTCGTCTCCCTGCCCAACTACCGGGTGGTCAAGGAGGGGTACGACACCACCGAGTTCCACGCGCAATTCGACTTCTTCCTCTCCGAGACCGCCGCCAACGCCCATGTCGTCTTCCCCGTCACCACCTGGGCCGAGGACGAAGGCGTGATGGCCAACGCGGAAGCCCGCGTGGTCAAGCACAACAAGGCCCAGGACCCGCCGCCCGGCGTCCGCACCGACACCTGGGCGATCTGCGAACTCGCCCGCCGGCTCGGCGCCGGCGACAAGTTCGACTTCCCCGACTCCCGGTCGGTCTTCGACGAGCTGCGCATCGCCTCCGCCGGCACCGTCAACGACTACTACGGCATCACCTACGAACGGCTGGAGGAGACCGGCGGCATCGCCTGGCCCTGCCCCACCACCGACCACCCCGGCACCCCCCGGCTCTTCGAGGACGGAAAGACCTACCACCCCGACGGCAAGATCCACCTCCAGGTCGTCGAATGGCACCCGCCGATGGACCCGTACGACGACGAGCACCCCATGTCCCTCACCACCGGCCGCACCGTCGCCCACTTCCTCTCCGGCAACCAGACCCGCAGGCTCGGCGCCCTCGTCGAACAGACCCCGCGCCCCTGGGCCGAGATCCACCCCTCCCACGGCTTCCGCAACGGTGAGCCCGTCCGCGTCGTCACCCGGCGCGGCAGCGAGGTCTTCCCCGCCCTGGTCACCGAGGCGATCCGCCCCGACACCGTGTTCGTCCCCTACCACTGGCCCGTCCCCACCGCGGCCAACGCCCTCACCATCGACGCCCTCGACCCCCGGTCCAAGATCCCCGAGTACAAGGTGTGCGCCTGCCGCATCGAGCACGCCGAACGGATCGACGAGGTCCCCGCCCCGCCGGTCGCCCCCGGCCATGTCGCCTACCCGGAGACCCAGGTCTCCCGTACCGACCCGCTGCCTCCCACGGCCCCCCAGGGCCGTGGCACCTCGGAGAGGAGCTGATCCCCCCCATGATGGGCAGAACGATCTTCATCGACCCGGGGCGCTGCATCGGCTGCCAGGCCTGTGTCTCCGCCTGCCGCGAATGCGACTCGCACCGCGGCAAATCGATGATCCACCTCGACTACACCGACGAGGGCCACTCCGTCGCCTCCCTCCCCACCGTCTGCATGCACTGCGAGGACCCGGTCGCCCCGTGCGCCGAGGTCTGTCCCGCCGACGCGATCCTGGTGACCGCCGACGGTGTGGTGCAGCAGGCCGACACCACCCGCTGCATCGGCTGCTCCAACTGCGTCAACGCCTGCCCCTTCGGCGTACCGAAGATCGACCTCCAGGCGAAGCTGCAGATGAAGTGCAACCTCTGCTACGACCGCACCGCCTACGGCCTCGCCCCCATGTGCGCCACCGTCTGCCCGACCGGGGCCCTCTTCTACGGAACCGTCGAGGAGCTCCAGGCGGAGCGCCCCGGCGTCCAGGTCGCCGACACCTTCGTCTTCGGCGAGACCGAGGTCCGCACCGGCGTGGCCATGGTCGTCCCCGCCGAACGCGTCCAGTGGCCGGTCCCCGGCGGTCTTCCCGTCGTCGAGATCAACGGGAAGGACGTCCGCCGATGAGCGTCACCGACCAGCAGCCGGGCGGCGAGCACCCCGCCGGGGGAGACCCGCGCGAGGCACTCCAGGACCGGATCGCCGCCGACTCCCTCACCACCCGGCGGGACTACCTCCGGATCGTCACCACCGTCTCCGGCGGTCTCGCCGTCGGCGGCATCGGCGTGGCGGCCGGCATCCTCCACCGCCACGGCGACGGCGAGGACGGCAAGGCCCCCGAGCCGAAGCGCATCGCCCCGCGACTCCTGCCCGGCGAGTCGATCGCCTTCCGCTACCCGGGCGAGGAGGACCGGGCCGTCGCCGTCCGCCTCGACGACGGCACCCTCGTCGGCTACTCCGCCGTCTGCACCCACCTCGCGTGCGCCGTCATCTGGCGCAAGGACCGGGGCAGCGAGGGCGAGCTGTACTGCCCGTGCCACGAAGGAGTCTTCGACGCCCGGTCCGGCGAGGTCACCGCCGGACCCCCGCCCCGGGGGCTGCCGAAGGTCGTGGTCGTCGAGCAGGGCGACGGAAGCGTCTGGGCCGTGGGCACCACCCGCTCCGGCGAGAGCGTCGAGGAAGGCCTCTGCCGTCAGCTCGGCGGCGAGCGGCCCGACCTCGCGACCCGTATCGGCTGCCCCGACATCGGCGGCGGAGCCGAATCCCCGCCCCGGGCCCTCGGCAGCGGAGCCGAGTCCCCGCCCCGGGCCGCCCGCCCCGGCCGGCGGACCGGCGCTGCGTCCGCCTCCGCCGAGAACCCGGGCGGGCGGGCATGAACGACGCCCCGCACCCCGAGCAGCCGCTGCCTCCCCCGGGCAGCCACTACCCCACCTACCACCCCGGCAGCGCCGACCCCGAGCTGAACCGGCCCGTCCACGAGCGCTATCCGCAGATCCGCCCCACCAGCGGATACGGGGACCCCCGCGTCCGGCACACCGGCCCCGGGCCCGGAGCGGGCACCGACCAGAACCCCGAGCGCTCCTCGAAACTGACCGCCCGGCTCACCCTGGCCATGACGGTCGTCATCGGCCAGCTCTGGGGACTGACGGTCCTGATCGACGAGTGGATGGAGGGCAACACCGGCACGGCCTGGTGGGGGGCCGGCTTCCTCTGTCTGTCGTTCCTCGTCGTGCTCGGCCTGTGGCTCATCGACCCGAAGGACCGCTGACGCCCGCCGCCCGGATCCACGGCGGCTCACACCTCGTGGTGGGCCGCCGTACCCTGGAGACATGAGCGCCGCCCCCGCCCCCCGCCCGCGAGATGCGAAGCAGCAGCAGCCGCCGCACCTGCGGCCGCCACAGGAACCGAAGCCCAAGCCGGTTCTGGTCTTCGACGATCCGCTGGACCGGCAGTCCGCGGACGATACGGACCAGGGGTGGGGCGAGCGGCCTCTGACCGGCGGCAGCGCCGCGGACCTCGCGCGCTTCCTGGACGAGAAGCCGCCCCACCACATCTGAGCGGTCGCCCGGAGGGCTACCGGTCCTCGACCGGGCCCGCCCCGGCCCCGCCGGTCCCGCCCGGGCCCTCGCCCGAGTCCGGCCCGATCCGGCCCGGTGCGCCACCGATGCGCTGCGCGACGAGGGCGTCGCGGATCTCCTTCAGCACCTCCAGCTCGCTCACTTCGAGCGTCTCCTGCACGCCTTCCTTGGCGGCCTGCATCGCCGCCCGCCTGGCCAGATACTTGGCCATCGGCAGCACCATCAGGAAGTACACGACGGCAGCGGTGATCAGGAAGCTGAGGGCGGCGCTGAGCACCGAGCCCCACAGGATCTCGATCCCGTCCATCTCCCCGGTCTTCGGGTCGGTCGTGCAGGGGCCCTGGAGGCAGGAGCTGTAGTTGTCCAGGTCCTGGGTTCCGAACGCCCCGACCAGGGGGTTGATGACGCCCTTGACGACCGCGTTCACGATATTGGTGAACGCGGCGCCGATGACGACGGCCACCGCGAGGTCGATCACATTGCCGCGCGTCAGGAAGGCTTTGAAGCCGTCCAGCAGACTGACCTTCTTCTCGCTCACAGGTGAGCCTTCTTTCGCATGGGCGGTAGGGGGAGCAAACTGCTCCGTCACCTAAGGCGGGCGAAGGCGACACTGTCCAATCCGCTGATTCCCACGGGTGACGTGAGAGGGCGTCAGTTCGCATCGGACACCGCCACGGCCAGCCGTGCCGACGTGCCCGCGCCGAGCAGCGCCGTGGCCGTCGACCGCTCCACGGACAACACCACCAGCGCCCCGGCCCCCGCCTCGCCGATACCGCCCGCCGCGTGGCCGCCGGGCCCCGCGGCCGTCCGTGGCACCTTCGCCACGCGCACCCCCCGTGCCACCACGCGCGCGTCGTCGCCGCCCCTGTCACCGACCGCGATCACATCGACCCGGTCACCCGGCCGCAGCAGCCGTACCGTCTCCGGGTCCGCGATCCGGACCGGCGCGGAGACCAGCCGCCCGGACGACCGGCCGGCCCCCGGCGGATCGTCCGGCGCGCGGGCCTCCCCGGCGGCGCTGCTCAGGCCCGTGGTGGCCAGCGCGGCACCCGCCAGCGCGAGCCCGGCCGCCGCCGCACGCCGCTGCCTGCGCAGTATCCGCCGCAGCCGGTCCGCGCCGGCGCCCCGCACGCGCAGAGGTGGGAACGGCCCCACCCCGCACGGCGCAGGCACCGGCGCGGGGAAGGAGCGGGCGGCCGGGGGAGTGGGCAGGGACGAGGACATGGCACCACCTGGGATCGGGGCGGACGAGCGCAGGGAAAGCGCAAGGGAAAGGGGAGTCCGGCCGGTGCGACCCGGCCGAACTCCCCTCACTTTCCCCCGTCCGAGCAGATCCCGCCGAGGCCTGTGGACAGTCCTCGCGCTGTGGACAACTCCGTCACCTGATCCGGTGAGGCCCGCTCTGCCGGCTACGGCAGCGTGATCCCCGTGTCGATCCCGTCCAGCGCGTGGGCGCAGGTGCAGTTGCGGCTCCCGGTCTCCGGCAGCCCGGCCACCGCGTCGAACAGCACCGAGCGCAGCCGGTCCACATTGGCCGCGAACACCTGGAGCACCTCCTCGTGCGAGACGCCCTCGCCCGCCTCGGCGCCCGCGTCCAGGTCGGTCACCAGGGTCATTGTGGTGTAGCAGAGGCCCAGCTCCCGGGCGAGGACCGCTTCGGGGTGCCCGGTCATGCCCACGACCGACCAGCCCATCGCCGCGTGCCAGCGCGATTCCGCGCGGGTCGAGAAGCGGGGTCCCTCGACCACCACCAGGGTGCCGCCGTCCACCGGCTCCCAGTCGCGCCCACGGGCCGCGGCGAGCGCCGCCTTGCGCCCCTCGGGGCAGTACGGGTCGGCGAAGCCCAGGTGGACGACGTTCGGCACGGTCCCGTCGGCCCGGGGCTCACCGTCGTAATAGGTCTGCACGCGGGTCTTGGTGCGGTCCACCAGCTGGTCGGGGACGAGCAGGGTCCCCGGCCCGAACTCCGGCCGCAGCCCGCCCACCGCGCACGGCCCGAGCACCTGCCGGACCCCGACGGAGCGCAGCGCCCACAGGTTGGCCCGGTAGTTGATGCGGTGCGGCGGCAGATGGTGGCCGCGTCCGTGGCGGGGCAGGAAGGCCACCCGCCGGCCGCCGAGCTCGCCGAGGAAGACCGAGTCGCTCGGCTTCCCGTAGGGGGTGTCGACGGAGACCTCGGTGACATCCTCCAGGAAGGAGTAGAAGCCCGAGCCGCCGATGACACCGATCTCCGCGGAACTCTCGGTACCCGCCGTACCCGTACCGGAGCCCGTTTCCGTATGTGCGTTCACCATGCGGTCACCGTATCCGGCGGAGCGTTTCCCGGGGCGGACGGCCGGACCCCGCCGAGTGGCCTCGGCGGGGTCCGGTGGAAAAGCGGGTGGGGCGTACGCGGGCTCAGGCGGCCGACGTACCGCTCGACGAGGCCGGCGCGGAGGCCGACGACGAGGAGGAGCCGGACGAAGAGGACGACGACGATGCGCTCGCCTTCGTGTCCGAACCCGACGACGAGGACGACGCGGAGTCGGACGACTTCGAGGTCGCCGACGCCGGCGTGCTGCTCGACGAGGAGCCGCGGCTGTCGTTCCGGTAGAAACCGGAACCCTTGAAGACGATGCCGACCGCGGAGAACACCTTCTTGAGGCGTCCGTCGCAGCTCGGGCACACGGTCAGGGCATCATCGGTGAACTTCTGCACCGCCTCGAGGCCCTCGCCGCACTCGGTGCACTGGTACTGATAGGTCGGCACTTGCTCCTCCTGGCACTCTCACTCAATGAGTGCTAACGACGCTCCATACTGACGTATTCCGTTGAATCAGTCCACCGTGACCGGCTCGCGGTGACCGATCCCACGTGCCACGGTGCGTCCCGCGGACCGGGGAGTCAGCCGTGAGCGCAGGGCCAGCAGGGTCACCAGAGCCAGTGCGGTTCCGGCCAGCGGCACCAGGAATCCGGTGCTCGCGCCGTGGGCGTCGGCGAGTTGCCCCGCCACGGTCACGGCCGCGGCCTGTCCGAGCGCCACGGCGCCCGTCAGCCAGGTGAAGGCCTCGGTGCGGGCGGTGGCGGGCACCAGCGACTCGACCAGGGTGTAGCCGCTGATCAGCGCCGGGGCGATGCAGAGGCCGACCAGCAGGCCGAGCCCGGCCAGCAGCGGCACCGAGTGCACGGCCCACAGGCCGGACGCGGTCAGGGTCAGGGCCACGTACCCGACGATCAGCCGGCGGCGCGGGCTGCTCTTCCAGGCGATGGCGCCGCAGGCGATGCCGGCCAGCATGTTTCCCGCCGCGAAGATCCCGTAGAGCACACCGTTCACCCCGGGGTGGCCGATCTCCTCGGAGAACGCGGTCAGCGAGACCTGCATCCCGCCGAAGACCGCGCCGATGCCCAGGAAGGTGACGGCCAGGACGCGCACGCCAGGAATGGAGAGCGCGGAGGCGTGCGGTTCGGCCGCGGTGGCCGCGTTGCGGGGCAAGGGCTGGGTGGCGCGCTGCGCGGCGAAGAACAGGCCGCCGATCAGGGTCAGGGCGGCTTCCGTGATCAGTCCGGCCGCCGGGTGCACGCCGGTGCACAGCGCGGTGGCGATCACCGGGCCGAGGACGAACGTGAACTCGTCCGTCACCGACTCGAACGCGGCCGCGGTGGACATGAGCGGAGAGGCGGGCCGGTCGGGGGTCGCCCCCAGCATCGCCGCCCAGCGGGCCCGCACCATGGGGCCGATCTGCGGGATCGACGCACCGGTCGGCACGGCGGCGACGAACAGCACCCACAGGGGTGCGTCCGCCAGCGCCAGTACGGTCAGGGCGCTCACGGAGACGGCGTGGAGGAGGACCCCGGGGAGCAGGACGGAGCGCTGGCCGAAGCGGTCGGCGAGCTTGCCGCTCTGCGGGGCGAACAGCGCCATGGAGACGCCGGAGACCGCCGCGACGGCGCCCGCGCTGC
This sequence comes from Streptomyces sp. NPDC091289, assembly GCF_044757365.1. Lineage (NCBI taxonomy): Bacteria > Bacillati > Actinomycetota > Actinomycetes > Kitasatosporales > Streptomycetaceae > Streptomyces > Streptomyces sp. NPDC091289. The sequence goes on along the minus strand of NZ_JBIVUT010000005.1, from coordinate 68,145 downwards.
CGTACGAGCCGGTCGTGTGCTGCACGAGGAGGACGATGCCGATAGTGAGCATCGCGAAGGGCTGCCGTGCGGCGAAGCCCGGGAGGAGGAAGGTCCACGCACCGGGGGTGCGCAGCAGTTGCCCGTATCCGGGGCGGTCGGAGACCGTGGTTGCCACGGTCCTTGCCTTTCTGCCGCCTGGTAGCCCTGCTTCCCGGCGCCCTTGTGGGGCGGGCCGGACGGAAGCGGCCGAGAGCTGTCCTCTTCGCGCGGAACTGCGGTAGATGCCGGGCGACTCGCTGCAATCGGCGAAGAAACGCCGGGCGAAGAGACACCACGACCGCCATACGGTCGGCGCCAGCTCTGCTTCAGACAGAGTTGGTCGATCAGGTCGATCTGGTTTGCCTTCATGCTACAGGCAGAAAGCCCTGTGCGCCTGTGATCTGCGCATAGGGCTTCCGTTTCAGCCTGTGATCTGCGACGCCCTCTCAGGGGCGCGTCTTCGTGCCGCTTCCGCTTCCGTTGGCACCGGCTTTGGCGCCCGCGCCGGCACCGCCGAGCTTCTTGGCCAGCTTCATCCCCTGGGGGATGGTGGACCCGCCATGGGGGCCCGCCGCACCGGGTGTGCCGGAAGCGGGCGGTCCGCCCGTGCCCAGCCAGCCGGCCAGCTTGCCGCCCTCGCCGACCGCTCTCAGGCGTTCCTCCGCCCGGTCGCGGACCGGATCGGTGGCCACCACCAGCAGCTCGTCCCCGCGTCGCAGCACCGTCGCCGGTGACGGCACGAAACTCTGGTCCTCCCGGACCACCAGCGTGACCGCCGCGCCGGCCGGGAGCCGGAGCTCGCCGACCTCCACACCGTGCATCTTCGACTTCGGGGGGATGGCGACCGACAGCAGGTGCCCGCGCAGCCGCTCCAGCGGGGCCGACTCGACGCCCAGGTCGTCGGCCTCGGCCGGGTCCTCGGCGATCTTCAGCTTGCTCGCGACCCAGGGCAGCGTCGGGCCCTGGATCAGGGTGTAGACGATGACCAGGACGAAGACGATGTTGAAGATTCTCGTACTGCCCGCCACCCCGGACACCATCGGAATGGTCGCCAGGATGATGGGCACCGCCCCGCGCAGCCCGGCCCAGGACATCAGGACCTTCTCGCGGGCCGGCATCCGGAACGGCGCGAGGCTCAGGAAGACCGACACGGGTCGCGCCACCATGGTCAGGACCAGGCCCACGACGATCGCGGGCCAGAAGTCGTCGACCAGGTCGTGCGGGGTGACCAGCAGGCCGAGCAGCACGAACATGCCGATCTGGGCCAGCCAGCCGAGCCCGTCGGCGAATCCGCGCGTGGCGGGCCAGTGCGGCAGCTTGGAGTTGCCGAGGATCATCGCGGCCAGGTAGACGGCGAGGAACCCGCTGCCGTGGGCCATGGCGCCCGCCGCGTACGCGGAGACGGCGATGGCCATCACGGCGATCGGGTAGAGGCCGGAGGCGGGCAGCGCCACGTGCCGCAGCCCCAGGGACCCCAGCCAGCCCACCGCGATGCCGATCGCGGCGCCGATGGCCAGCTCCAGGGCGATCTCGCCGACCAGGAGATACCAGTGCTCGACCGGGCCGACCGCGGAGAACGCGACGACCAGGATGACGACGGGCGCGTCGTTGAAGCCGGACTCGGCCTCCAGGACGCCGGTGATCCGGGGCGGCAGGGGCACTCTGCGCAGGACGGAGAAGACGGCCGCCGCATCGGTCGAGGAGACGACCGCGCCGATGATGAGGGCCTGGCGCCAGTCGAGGCCGACGAGGTAGTGCGCGGCCGAGGCGGTGATGCCCACGCTGATGGCGACGCCGACGGTCGAGACCACCGCGGCGGCGGGCAGGACGGGGCGGACCTCTTTCCACTTCGCTCCGAGTCCGCCCTCGGCCAGGATGACGACCAGGGCGGCGTAGCCGATCACCTGCGTCAGCTCGGCGTTGTCGAACTTGACGTCGAAGATGCCGTCCTGTCCCAGGGCGATCCCGATGCCGAGATACAGGAGCAGGCTGGGGAGCCCGCTGCGCGAGGAGATCCGTACCGCCGCCACGGCGACGAGCAGGACGAGCGAGCAGACGAGCAGGAGTTCGTTGAGCGCGTGGACAGTCAGGGTCCGTTCCTTCCCTGCGTGCGCCTGCCGGATCGTCCTCCGGCAGCCAGTTACTTCGTTACCTTACCTAATCGTTAACGATTCCTTGACGGCTTCGAGTGTTCGTACGAGGAAGACGCAAATGGATGCATCCCTATACCGCGTCCGAGTGGCTTCTCCGCTGCGCCTATGGTTGCTCCTGCACTCCCAGGACCACCCTGCCCCTCGAAGGACAGCGATGCCCGCCAACACAACCGCCTCTTCCGGCCCTTCCGACGCGAAGAAGCCCGGCAGGAAGAAGGGGCGACGCGCCCGCCTGATCGTGCTCGTCCTGGTGCTGGCGCTCGTCGCGGGTGTCGGGTACGGGGCGTACTGGTCCGTGTCCACCGTGCGGGCCTCGTACCCGCAGACCACCGGCTCGATGACGCTCGACGGCCTCAGCGGCGACGTCGAGGTCAAACGCGACTCCTACGGAATTCCGCAGATCTACGCGGACACCGACGCCGACCTCTTCCGCGCCCAGGGCTTCGTCCAGGCCCAGGACCGCTTCTGGGAGATGGACGTCCGGCGGCACATGACGTCCGGCCGGCTCTCCGAGATGTTCGGTTCCGGCCAGGTGGAGACCGATTCCTTCCTGCGCACGCTCGGCTGGCGGCAGGTGGCGCAGAAGGAGTACGACGAGGTCCTCGACGAGGGCACCAAGAAGAACCTCCAGTCGTACGCGGAGGGCGTCAACGCGTATCTGAAGGGCAAGGAAGGCCGGGACATCTCGGTCGAGTACGCGGCGCTGGGCTTCACCAACGACTACAAGCCCGGCGAGTGGACCCCGGTCGACTCGGTGGCCTGGCTCAAGGCGATGGCCTGGGACCTGCGCGGCAACATGCAGGACGAGATCGACCGGTCGCTGCTGACCAGCCGCCTCGACCAGGACCAGATCAAGGACCTGTACCCCGGCTACCCGTACAAGCAGCACAAACCGATCGTCGAGCAGGGCGCGATCTCCCCGGTCACCGGCAAGTTCGACCCCGAGGCGACCCCGTCGGACAACGTCGGCGCCACGACCCCCGAGGGCGCCACCGAGGGCCTGAACACCCAGCTCTCCGCCCTCTCCGACACCCTCGACGAGATCCCGGCGCTGCTCGGCCCCAACGGCAACGGCATCGGCTCGAACTCCTGGGTCGTCGACGGCAAGCACACGACGTCCGGCAAGGCGCTGCTCGCGAACGACCCGCACCTCGCACCGATGCTGCCCTCCCTCTGGTACCAGATGGGGCTGCACTGCCGGGAGCTCTCCAAGACCTGCCAGTACGACACGGCCGGATACACGTTCTCCGGCATGCCCGGTGTGATCATCGGCCACAACCAGGACATCGCGTGGGGCCTCACCAACCTGGGCGCCGACGTCACCGACCTCTTCCTGGAGAAGGTCTCCGGCGACGGCTATCTGTACGACGGGAAGACCAAGTCCTTCAAGACCCGCGAGGAGACCATCAAGGTCGCCGGCGGCCGGGACCGGACGATCACGGTCCGTGAGACGAACAACGGTCCCCTGGTCTCCGACCGCAGCAAGGAGCTGGACAAGGTCGGCCAGAAGGCGCCTGTCAGCAACGCGGCCCCCGACCGGGCCGACGGCTACGCGGTGGCGCTGAAGTGGACCGCGCTGGAGCCGGGCAAGTCCATGGACGCGGTCTTCGCGCTCAACCGGGCCAAGGACTTCACCACCTTCCGGGCGGCCGCCGAGAACTTCGAGGTCCCCTCGCAGAACCTCATCTACGCCGACACCGACGGCAACATCGGCTACCAGGCCCCCGGTAAGATCCCGGTCCGCTCCGCGGGCTACGACGGAACGGCCCCGGCCCCGGGCTGGGACCCGAAGTACGGGTGGAAGGGCTACATCCCCTTCGATGAGCTGCCCTACGAGTACAACCCGGACCGCGGCTTCATCGTCACCGCCAACCAGGCCGTCATCGACGAGAAGAAGTACCCCCACCTCCTGACCAAGGACTGGGGCTACGGCGCCCGCAGTCAGCGGATCAACGACCTCCTGACCCAGAAGATCAAGGGTGGCGAGAAGGTCTCGACCGATGACATGCAGAAGATGCAGATGGACAACTTCAGCGAGATCGCGGCGCTGCTGGTGCCCGAGCTGAAGAAGATCAACATCTCGGACCCGAGCGTCCGCGAGGCCCAGAAGCTGCTGGAGGGCTGGGACTACTCCCAGGAATCCGACTCGGCGGCCGCCGCGTACTTCAACGGCGTCTGGCGCAACATTCTGAAGCTCGCCTTCGGCAACAAGCTGCCCAAGGAGATGCGGGTCGAGGGCGACTGCATCAATGTGCCGCCGGCCAAGAACAGCGGCCCGGCCGACCAGCAGAAGAAGCTCGTGCGCGAGTGCGGTCAGCGCGACGGCGACACCGCGCAGCCGGACGGCGGCGACCGCTGGTTCCAGGTGGTCCGCGACATCGTGGACGACCAGGACAACGCGTGGTGGAAGGCGCCCGCCCGGGGCCGCGAGGACGCCCTGGAGAGCCGGGACGACCTGTTCGCCCGGGCGATGGAGGACGCCCGCTGGGAGCTGACCTCCAAGCTCGGCAAGAACATCGACACCTGGAGCTGGGGCCGGCTGCACCGGCTGACGCTGAAGAACCAGACCCTCGGTACCGAGGGCCCCGGCCTGCTCCAGCGGGCGCTCAACCGCGGCCCCTGGAACCTCGGCGGCGGCGAGGCGGCGGTCAACGCCACCGGCTGGAACGCGGCGAGTGGTTACGAGGTCGTCTGGGTGCCGTCGATGCGCATGGTCGTCAACGTGGGTGACTGGGACAAGTCCCGCTGGATCAACCTCAGCGGGGCCTCCGGGCACGCGTTCAGCGCGCACTACACCGACCAGACCGACAAGTGGGTCGACGGTGAACTGCTCGACTGGTCCTTCGGTACGGACGCGGTCGACGCGTCCACCGTCGACACGCTGACGCTGAAACCGTAGCCGCCGAAACCGGTGGCTCCCGTAGCTGCTCCGGTAGCTCCGGTGGCTACGGACGGCTCACGAAGCGCCGCGCTCCGGCCGGTGTGACCACGGCGTCCACGGGGTGGTCGTGCGGTTCCGAGGGGACCCGCGCGACCACCTCGTCGTCGTACAGGAGGACGACGAGCGACGGGTGCGCCCCGGCGGCCGTCAGCCGGGCCAGCACCCGGTCGTAGCTGCCGCCGCCCCGCCCGAGCCGCATCCCGGCCCCGTCCACCGCCAGGCCGGGCAGCAGCACCGTGTCGGCGTCCAGGACGGCGGCGGGGCCGAGGGGTGGGCCGTCCGGCTCAAGGAGCCCCCGCCCGGCCGGCAGCAGGTGCTCCGGACCCTCGTAGACCGCCCAGTCCAGGTCGTTGTCGGCCAGGAGGACCGGCAGCAGCACCCGCACGCCGCGCCCGCGCAGCGCTTCCAGGAGGGCACGGGTGCCCGGCTCACGCCCCACGGAGACATACGCGGCGACCGTACGGGCGTCGGCCAGTTCGGGCAGGCCCAGCGCCTCGGCGGCGAGAACCGCGGCGGCCCGGACGGCGTCCTCCTTAGTCAGGAGGGCCCGCGCGGCGAGCAGTTCGCGCCGCAGGGAGCTCTTCGCGGACGCCTTTCCGGACTTGTCGGTGTTCACAGCAGACTCGCACGATTCTCGTATGGGCATATTTAAGGACGAAGTTAACCGGAATATCAGCTTCCGGCCGTGTGCAGCCGTTAAGGTCTGCACATGACTCAGTCGCCCTCCAGGATCAGCAAGGCCGTCATCCCGGCAGCAGGTCTCGGTACCCGGTTCCTGCCCGCCACGAAGGCCACTCCGAAAGAGATGCTGCCTGTCGTCGACAAGCCGGCCATTCAGTATGTCGTCGAGGAGGCCGTGGCAGCGGGCCTCTCCGACGTGCTGATGATCACCGGCCGCAACAAGCGCCCTCTTGAGGACCACTTCGACCGCAACTACGAGCTGGAGTCCGCGCTCACCCGCAAGGGCGACGCCGAACGCCTCGCCAAGGTCCAGGAGTCCAGCGACCTCGCCACCATGCACTACGTGCGCCAGGGCGACCCCCGGGGCCTCGGACACGCCGTGCTGTGCGCCGCCCCGCACGTGGGCGACCAGCCCTTCGCGGTGCTCCTCGGCGACGACCTGATCGACCCGCGCGACGCACTGCTGGCCCGGATGGTCGAGGTCCAGGAGCGCGAGGGCGGCAGCGTCATCGCGCTGATGGAGGTCGACCCCTCGCAGGTCCACCTCTACGGCTGCGCCGCCGCGGACGCCACCGTCGACAGCGACGTGGTCCGCATCACCGACCTGGTCGAGAAGCCGGACCCGGCCGACGCCCCCAGCAACCTCGCCATCATCGGCCGGTACGTCCTGGACCCCGCCGTCTTCGACATACTGCGACACACCGAGCCGGGCCGCGGCGGCGAGATCCAGCTCACCGACGCGCTCCAGCTGCTCGCCGCGGACGAGAAGATCGGCGGCCCCGTGCACGGCGTCGTCTTCAAGGGCCGCCGCTATGACACCGGCGACCGCAGCGACTATCTGCGCGCCATTGTCAGACTGGCGTGCGAACGTGAAGACCTGGGGCCGGACTTCCGGACCTGGCTGCGTAAGTACGTCGCTGAGGAGATGTAACCCTGTGAGCAGCACGATCTGGTCGGTGGACGAGCACCTGGACGACATCCTCGCCGCGGTGCGGCCGTTGGAGCCCATCGAGCTGCAGCTGCCGGACGCCCAGGGCTGCGTCCTCGTCAAGGACGTCGTCGTGGAGGTGGCCCTGCCGCCGTTCGACAACAGCTCCATGGACGGTTACGCGGTCCGCGTCGCCGATGTCGAGGGCGCGAGCGAGGAGTTCCCCGCGGTCCTCACCGTCATCGGCGACGTCGCCGCGGGCAGTGCGGGGCTCGCCGACGACCAGGTCGTGGGACCGGGACAGGCCGCCCGCATCATGACGGGCGCACCGCTGCCCGCCGGTGCGGAGGCCGTGGTCCCGGTCGAGTGGACCGACGGCGGTACGGGCGAGGGCCCGGCCGCCACCATGCGCGCCCACAGCGACGCGCCCGAGGGCGCCACCGGCGAGGTCAGGGTGTACCGGCCCGTCGTGGCCGGTGCCCATGTGCGCGAGCGCGGCAGCGACGTCAAGCCGGGCGATCTGGCGCTGGCCGCCGGGTCGGTCGTCGGCCCGCCGCAGATCGGGCTGCTCGCGGCGATCGGCTGCTCCACCGTGGTCGTACGGCCCCGCCCCCGGGTGGTCGTCCTGTCCACCGGCAGCGAACTGGTCCAGCCCGGCGAGACGCTGAAGGGCGGTCAGATCTACGACTCCAACAGCTTCGCGCTGACGGCCGCCGCCCGGGACGCCGGAGCCATCGCCTACCGGGTCGGCGCGGTCGCCGACGACGCCGAGACGCTCCGCGCCACGATCGAGGACCAGCTGATCCGCGCGGACATCGTCGTCACCACGGGCGGCGTCAGCGTCGGCGCGTACGACGTCGTCAAGGAGGCGCTGTCCTCCGTCGGCGACGAGGACGAGCCGGGCAGCGGGATCGAGTTCCGCAAGCTCGCCATGCAGCCGGGCAAGCCGCAGGGCTTCGGTTCGATCGGCCCGGACCACACCCCGCTGCTGGCCCTGCCGGGCAACCCGGTCTCCTCCTACGTCTCCTTCGAGTTGTTCGTCCGCCCCGCCATCCGCGCCCTGATGGGCCTCACCGACGTGCACCGCCCCACCGCCCGCGCCGAGCTGAGCGCGGACAAGGCGCTCACCTCGCCGGACGGCCGCCGCCAGTTCCTGCGCGGCCGTTACGACGCGGAGGCGGGCACGGTCACTCCCGTCGGCGGTTCCGGATCGCATCTGATCGCCGCGCTCGCGCAGGCGGACGCGCTGATCGTGGTGCCCGAGGACGTCACCTCGGTCGAGCCCGGCACGGAGACGGACGTGATCCTGCTCGGCTGACCGCCGCCCGGTGGCGGTACGGTATCTGCCGCCGTGCCTTCCGGGGGACCCCCTCCGGTTCCCCGAGGCCCATCGGCGCCCCTACCGCTAGGCGGAGTGAGTTGAGTACGCAGAACAGGCTGACGCACATCGACGAGGCGGGCGCGGCCCGCATGGTCGACGTGTCGGAGAAGGACGTCACCACCCGCGTCGCCCGCGCCGGCGGCCGGGTGCTCGTCTCGCCGCGCGTGATCGAGCTGCTGCGTGGCGAGGGAGTCCCCAAGGGCGACGCCCTCGCCACCGCCCGGATCGCCGGGATCATGGGGGCCAAGCGCACCCCGGAGCTGATCCCGCTCTGCCATCCGCTGGCCGTCTCCGGCGTGACGGTCGACCTGAGCGTGGCCGACGACGCGGTGGAGATCACGGCCACCGTGAAGACGACGGACCGCACGGGCGTCGAGATGGAGGCCCTGACCGCGGTGTCGGTGGCGGCCCTGACCGTCGTCGACATGATCAAGGCGGTCGACAAGAACGCGGTCATCACCGACGTACGGGTCGAGGCGAAGTCGGGCGGCAAGTCCGGCGACTACCGGCGCACCGCACCGTCGGACCCGTCGGGACCGGACGCGTGACGCCGCCCGGGCCCACGGGCGCGCCGGCGCACTCCTCGTACCGCGCCCTCGTCGTCACCGCCTCCAACCGGGCCTCCGCCGGGGTGTACGCGGACAAGGGCGGCCCCTTGATCGCCGAGGCGCTGACCGGCCTCGGCTTCACGGTCGAAGGACCGCAGGTCGTCCCCGACGGCGACCCGGTCGAGGCGGCCCTGCGCGCGGGCGTCGCCGCCGGGTACGACGTGATCGTCACCACCGGCGGTACGGGCATCTCGCCCACCGACGCCACCCCCGAGGCCACCCGCCGCGTCCTCGACCACGAGATCCCCGGCATCCCGGAGGCGATCCGGGCCGAGGGGATCGCCAAGGTCCCGACCGCCGCCCTCTCCCGGGGCCTGGCCGGTGTGGCCTCCCGCACCCTGATCGTCAACCTCCCCGGATCCACCGGCGGGGTGAAGGACGGGCTCGCGGTCCTCGGCCGGCTCCTGGTGCACGCCGTCGACCAGCTCCGCGGCGGCGATCACCCCCGACCGGGGAGCCCGAGCTGAACATCGCGACCTGGCCGGTGACGCTGACCGACGGCGAGATCGTCCTGCGCCCGATAAAGATGCGTGACCAGCGGGTGTGGCGTGAGGTCAACCGGCGCAACCGCGACTGGCTGCGCCCCTGGGAGGCCACCGTCCCGCCGCCCGCCCCCGGCGGTCCGATGGCGCAGCGCCCCACGTACCGGCAGATGGTCCGCCATCTGCGCGCCGAGGCGAACGCGGGGCGGATGCTGCCGTTCGCCATCGAGTACGAGGGCCGGCTCGTCGGCCAGCTCACGGTCGCGGGGATCACCTGGGGCTCGATGTGCTCCGGTCATATCGGCTACTGGGTCGACCAGTCCGTCGCCGGGCGCGGGGTCATGCCGACGGCCGTGGCACTCGCCGTGGACCACTGCTTCCGCTCGGTGGGCCTGCACCGCATCGAGGTCTGCATTCGCCCGGAGAACGCGCCCAGCCGCAGAGTGGTGGAGAAACTCGGATTCCGTTCCGAGGGCGTGCGCCCGCGCTATCTCCACATCGACGGCGCCTGGCGCGACCATCTGATCTTCGCCCTCACCGCCGAGGAAGTGCCCGAGGGGATGCTCCGGCGCTGGCGCAGGTCGCGCCCCGTGCCGCCGCGGGACCACGGCCCCGCTCCGGACAAATAAAATAAGTGTTCGAATTTGATCGCCCGTGACCGCAATGGGTCGGGCTATCGGCGGCTGTTGATCCGAACAATCACAAAAAAAGTCCGTGATATCAGCCGGATCGTGCGACACACCGGGCCAATTGGCGGATCCTTCCGCGCAAACCCCTCTACGGTGTGAGCGTGAGCAGCAGCGGCCTCATCTACGCAGTCATCGTCGGGGCCTGGGCCGCCTACTTGGTGCCGATGTGGCTCCGCAGGCAGGACGAGCTCAACGAGGCCCGTCCGACGGAACGCTTCAGCACCGCCATCCGGCTGCTGTCCGGACGGGCGGCGATGGAGCGCCGGTACGCCAAGGAGCTGCGGGAGCGCACCGCCGAGGAGGCGGCGCCCGACGTCGACCCGGACCGGGAAACGGACCGTATGGAATCCGTGGACGTCCGGGCCTTTGCCGCGCCTCCGGCGCACACGGAAGCCAGACTGAGCGACCCGGCGCACGCGCCCGAGCGCACCCCGGGCCACCAGGCCTCCGACCGCCCGGCGCACGACCGCCCGGCGCGGCACCAGCCGCCGGACCGTCAGCCGCACGAACGCCGGTCCGGGGAGCGCCCCGCGGAACACGCGCCCCCCGCCCAGCGACGCCCCCGCTCCGGCGCGGCCGACGCCGAGCGGGCCCGGCGCGCCCAGCGCTCCCAGGTCCTGGCGCGGCGCAGGCGGACCACCGTCGTCCTCTTCCTGGCCTTCACCCTCGGCGCGGTCGTCGCGGCGGTCGGCGGCCTCGGATTCCTGTGGGCGCCCGCGGCTCCGGCCGTGCTGCTGAGCACGTACATCGTGCATCTGCGCGCCCAGGAACGCCGACGGTTCGCCTTCACGATGGACCGCCGCCGGGCCGAGGTCGCGGCGCAGCGGCTCCGCGAGAACCGCCCTCGCAGGCACCAGCCCGCGGCCCCCGCCCCCGCCGAGCCCGACGACGACTCCGAAGCCCACCACGCGGAGCCGGAGCCCACGCCCACGGTCTCCCCCCAGGAGGCCGGCCGACGCGCCCTCGTCGAGCAGACGGACCACGCGGAGTGGGTGGACCAGCAGCGCGAACGCGGCCGCGTCCAGGGCGACAGCTGGGAGCCCGTCCCCGTACCGCTGCCGACCTACGTCACCGCACCCGTCGCCCCCCGGGCCACGGGCGGCGTGGAGGTCGGCGACCCGGAGACCTGGAGCGCGGCCCGCTCCAGCACGGCCGAGCCCACCCAGACCGGCACGTCGCACCCGACGACCCCCGCGGTCGACCCGGCCCCGCGCCAGCGCACGAACCAGTCCCGCCGCAACCGCGACCGGGGCCGGACCCCGCTCTTCGATCAGTACGACGACGAGGACCGGCCGCGTGCGGCCAATGAGTGAGGCGGCGGGGGTGCCGGAACCCCGGGAAACCCGACACCGCTGACCAGCGGAGGAACGGATTTCCAAGCACCCCTGTGGGGGTGCTAGAGTTTCACACGTCGCAAGGGCCTGTGGCGCAGTCTGGTAGCGCACCTCGTTCGCATCGAGGGGGTCTGGGGTTCAAATCCCCACAGGTCCACAACCGACAGTTCTTGAGTAGCTCTCAAGAAACGTCACGAGATCCCGTTCCGCCGGAAGGCGGGGCGGGATCTCGGCGTTTGTGAGGTGCGTTCGAGGTGATGTCCGAACGCGGACGGGGCTTTGGGCGGTTGCCTGGCGGAGGATCGGTCTCGGGGTGCGGGGTGGTTCGGGCGCGTGAGGGGCGTTGCAGGTTGGCGCCGCAGACCATCAGGGCGAGGGGGATGGTCTGCGCGACGCGGCCGTGGGCGAGCCGCTTGCGGGGGTCGGCGATGTTGATGCCGTGGCTCTTGAGCCTCCCGTCCGCCCCTTCGATGGTGGCCCGGTCGGGCCGGTCGGGTGCCTTCGGCCGGCGGCGACGAGGAGGAATGCCGAGCGAGCCTCCGAAGTACTTCCTGAACTCCGTACGAGCCGGCGAAGTACGTACCGGCCGCGTCATCAGCAGCGAGGACCGGGAGGTCCTCGTCGAACTGGACGGGTTCTCCGGCCTCGGTAAAGCGGTGGGGTGTAATGCGGAGACGGCGGAGCGGCCGCTGAAGGTCCGAAGGATTCAGCGGACGGGGACGATGCCCACCGAGGGGCCGTCCGGTGCGCCGTAGCCGTCCTCGCCTGTCCAGCTTCCGACCGGGATATGGGCGTTGAACGGTTCGCCGTCCGATGACCGCATGGCGGGGCGGCGGTGGGCCAGGTGGACCATGACGTCGTCGAACTGCGTGATCGAGCCGGCGGCGGCCATCCGCACGATCATGTCCTCGTCCTCGCCGCCCCAGCCCGCGTACCGCTCGTCCAGTCCGCCGATCCGGTGGAACAGCGTGGACCGGATCCACACACAGCCCCCGGGGGCGTGACGCAGCACCAGGCCGCGTGCCGCGGTCAGCGGAGGCTCGGACGCGCCCGCGAAGCACCGCTCGTCGATCAAGCGGTTGCTCGACTCCTCATCCATGGACAGGGCCTCGGTGTGCGTGAGGTGGCCGTCGTGCCCGGGGTCGAGGAAGCGGTGCACGTTGCGCTCGAGGAACTGCCGGTCCACCAGGAGGTCCGCGTCGAGGAGGCAGATCAGGGGCGCTTCCCCGGGGGTGCGGCGGACGCCGACGTTGAGCGTCCAGGACTTGTTGAAACGGCCGTCCCCCGGGATGTGGACGTAGTGGTCGACCAGTGGTTCCACGACATGCCGCCAGCGTGGTTCGGTGTCGGACTCCACGACGGTGACGCGGTAGGCCGTGTCGGACAGCGACTGGTCCCGGAGCGCCCGCAAACACGCCACGAGATTGCGGATGCGCCCCGTGTCGCCGGTGTCCCGCAGCGGGATGATCACGAAGACCGTGGCGGGGCCGCCGGCCCTGACCGGCGGGGCCGCGGGCGCGGCGAGCAGGTCGGCGAGTTGGACCCGGCCGACTCCGGAGCGGTGGCCGGCGCCGCGGTGGTAGTCGATGTAGATGTTGTCGTCGGCGTGGCCGAGCGTGGGCTCCACGCGCGGGCCCTGCTCCGGGTGGGCGTCCAGCAGGGCTTCGAGTTCGTTCTCCAGCCGGCGCTCGGCCGCGGTGTCGCCCGGTTCGTCCACGAGCCGGGCGAGGGCCAGCCGGGCGGCGGGGTGGGGCGCCACGAGGTTCGTCAGCTCCGCCATGACTCCTCGGTAGTAGGGCTCGCTGTGCAGCCAGTAGTCGGCTGCCACCTCGCGCACGGTCGGTTCGTGGGCGAGGACCGCGTATCTCGTCAGCCGCCGGGCGATGGTGTGGCCGCCCGTGTCCGCGCTGCGGTACACCGATGGGCGGGCGAAGGGTGACGGTCCTGTTCGGGTCATTCGGATGTCGACCGGGTTCGTGCTGCGCAGTACGCACATGGGTGTGCAGGTGCAGGGCCGCAGTTGCATGGCTCTCCTCGGCTGGTTCAGGAACGTGGCGGGGTGACGGCTCAGCCTCCGCCGACCGGCTGTGCGACCAGTGGCGGCGTCGACGCCCGGCCGTACGGCGGCGCGGACCGCTTCTTCGCGAGAGCGTCGAAGACCGACGCGTAGGCGGTGTACTCCACGCGTGGCCCATGGGCTGCCAGCGCGCACTTCGCGGCCTCCCGGCCGAGCTCGGCGCGGAGTCGGGGGTCGTCGATCAGTCGCTGGACGTGGTCGCGGAACTCTTCAGGCCGGTCGAAGACCAGTCCGGTCTCCCCGTGACGGACGAGGCAGGTGTTGCCGGGGATGTCGCGCACCACGACGGGGCAGTGCAGACGCATCGCCTCCAGCACCGCGTTCGGGCTGCACTCGCTGAGCGAGGTGTTGAGCACCGCGGTCGACTCGCGCATCGCCGCGTGCAGCAGTCCGCGCGGCAGCGGCCCGACGTAGCGGACCCCGGGGCCGGCCGAGCACCGGCGGCGGACGATCCCCTCGAATTCGGCGTCGTAGCTCAGCCCCGCGATGATCAGGTGGATCCTCGGGTCGGCCTCGTGCCACCGGCGTACGCAGTCGACGAGCATCAGCGGATCCTTCACGGGGCGCAGCCCCGACGGGAGCAGCAGCAGCTCGGATTCGGGCGGCAGCCCCAGCCACCGCCTCATCGAGAAGTCGCGCTCGGGCCGGGTCTCCACCCCCTGCGGGATGTGGTGGAGCCTCTCCCGCACGTGTGGCCACAGCTTCAGACAGCGCCGTACGAAGTCGGCGTTGAACGCGACCAGGGCGGCGGCGCGGTCGACGGTGTGGGTCATGGTCGCCAGCGCCTCGGGGTCGAGAGCGTACTCGTTGAGGTCCGTTCCGCCGAAGACGATGACGTACGGCAGTCCGGTGGCGCTGAACGACGCCGCGCAGATCAGGGCGTGCGTGCCGATCAGCATGTCGATGTCGTGGCTGTGCGCCAGCGCGGCCAGGGCCTCGGGATCACCCGGATCGGGAGCGAGCAGCACCGAGTGGCCGGCCTTGCGGAGGTGGCCGGCGATCCTGAGGATCGTGGTGGCGCTGCCGCTGCCGGCGGGGCTGTGGAGAACGGCAAGCAGCTTCATCGGTCCCCGAGCCGGTTCCGTATCTCGCTGACGAGGTTGAACGACCCGGTGACGCAGATCAGATCGGTTTCCTCGGCGAGCGACAGGGCCAGGTGGTAGGCGTCCCACGGCATCGGAACTTGATGTACCGGCAGCTCCGGGCGCAGCCGGCCGAGCATGCCGGCGATCTCGTGGGTGGGGCAGCCGGTGATCGCACCGAATTCGGTGGTGGCCCGGTAGGTGGTGGCGATCACGAGATCGAAGGCGTCGGCCGCGACTTCCAGCGAGCGCTCGCTGTCATGCCCGGGGGACAGTGCGATCACCCCTATCCGGCGGCGGTAGCCGTGGTAGATCTCGTCGAGGGCCTGGGTCAGGGCCGCCAGTTTGGGTGGGCAGTGGGCCCCGTCGAGCACGGTCCTGGGCGTGCTCCGGACGGTTTCCAGCCGGCCGGGGATGGTCACGGCGGCCAGCGCGCTCGTCCAGTCCGGTTCGGCGACCGGGAGCCCATGGCCGCTCAGGGCCTCGACCGCCGTCACCGCGAGGGCGGCGTTGCGGACCTGATGGCGGCCCTGGGTCCGCAGCCGCAGGTCACGCCGGCGGCCGCGGGTGTCGGACAGCTGCCATGAGGTGCCGTCGGCGTCGATGGACGCGACGTCCGCGGTGAAGTCCCGGTCGAGTTCGAGCAGCCGGGAGCCGGTCACGGCGGCGCGGGCCCGGATCACCTCGGCCAGGTCGGGCTGGGTGACACCGCTGACCGCGGTCACGCCGGGCTTGATGATGCCGGCCTTGTGACCGGCGACCGTGCGCAGGCTTCCGCCGAGCATGTCGACGTGGTCGTCGCCGACATTGGTCACCACCGTGATCAGCGGTTCGACCACATTGGTCGCGTCGGTGGCGCCTCCCATGCCCACCTCGACCACCGCCACGTCGACCTCGGCGTCGGCGAAATACCGCAGGGCGAGGGCCGAGACGGACTCGAACCAGGTGGGGCCGATGCCGTCGATCAGCCGGCCGAGGCTCCGGGCGCGGTCCATCAGCTCGTCCGCGCCGATCGCCGTGCCGTCGACGAGGAAGCGTTCGGTCAGGCTCCGCAGGTGGGGCTTCGTGTAGAGCCCGACCCGGTGTCCTCCGGCACCCAGCATGTCGGCGATCATCCGGGCGGTGGAGCCCTTGCCGGCGGTGCCGCCGACATGGACGACCGGGAGGCCGCGGTGCGGATCGCCGAGCACCGCCATCAGGCGGTGGACCCTCTCCAGCTCGAACACCTCGTCCCAGTGCCGGGGCCGGGACGAGGCCAGCACCGCGTCGTAGAGGTCCTGGGGGCTGACCGTATCGGGGTTCATGAGCGCATTTCTCCCCGCGGCGACGGGAGCGGTGTCGCGCTCCCGGTGGTGAGTTCGGCCATGAGCCGGAGGAACTCGGTCAGGGTCGGGTGGGTGTAGAGGGCGTCGGCGGGCAACTCGACGCCGAACTCCTCCTCGACACGGGTCATCAGCGTCATCGCGTCGAGGGAGGTGCCGCCGAGGTCGAAGAAGGTCGCACCGGGATTCAGGACGTCCGTGGTGTGCTGTGCCCACTGCGCGCGGACGAAGGCCGCCGGATCGGTCCGGTCGGCCTGCCCCGGTGTCGGTGTCGGCGTCGGCTCGGAAGGGTCGGGGTGCGGTTGGTGCAGGAGGTGCCGGGCCACCTTGCCGGTGACTCCACGCGGCAGCTCCGGTACGAACCGGACCACGGAAGGGACCTTGTGCCTGGCCAGGCGGGCGGCGGCGAACCGTCGGAGCTCGGCGGCGGCCATCGTCCGGCGGGTGACGACGAGGGCCGTGACCCGGTCGCCCGCCGCACCGTCCGGCTCGCCGTGGACAGCGGTCTCCGCCACCGCGGGATGCTCGGCGAGCACGGCTTCGATCTCGCCCGGCGACACCCGCATCCCTCCGACGTTCAGTACGTCGTCGGCCCGGCCGTCGATGTGGAGGAGCCCGGCCCCATCGGCCGACCCCAGGTCCCCGGCCCACAGCCAGCCCTCGCGGTCGAGGTCCCGGACGTCGTCGGGGGACACCCAGAGCCTGCGCGGCGGGGCGCCGGCGTAGCGCAGCCAGACCCTGCCGGGGGAACCCGGCGGCAGTTCGGTGAAGTTCTCGTCGCGGACGGAGATCAGGGTCCGGCCGACCGGAGCGCCGACGGCGTCGGGCTGTTCGGGGTCGAAGACCATGGCCGCGCCGGCGGGCAGGATCTCGGTGGCGCCGTACATGCGGACCACCTCCGCCCGGGGGAAGAGCCGTTGGACGGCGGTGAGCAGGGCAGGGGTGGCGGCCGCGGTCGACACGGTCACCACGCGTACGCTCCCGAGGTCGCGCTCGGCGGTGTCCGACTCCAGGAGTGCGGAGGCGGACGCGGGTACCAGCCCGACCCGGTCGGGGCGGTGCCGCTCGATCGCGTCCAGCAAGCGGCGTGGACCCGCGTCGGCCAAGGAGATGTAGGTGCTCCCGCCGCCGGTGTAGGCGCCGTTGAGGATGCGCTGGCCACCGGCGGTTCCGATGACCGTGGAGTGCAACGACCGCTCCGGCGTCGCGGGGACGACGAGACCGGAATCCGCGTCGACGGCGAGCGGGGCGAGCAGGTTGGCCTCCGAGCACGCGATGATCTTGGACTGTCCGGTGGTACCGGAGGTGCACACGAGTTCGGAGATCCCGGGCGTCGGGGCGTCCGCCGGCGCGGGGCCGCCGGGCGCCGGGACCGTATGCGGATCCAGCCGGACCACGCCCGCGGGAAGGCCCGCCGGCGGCTCGGCGGAGACCACGTGCGAAGGCCTTACCGCCGCCGTGAGCTGGGCGACCTCGGCCGGGGTGAAGCGGGCGGACACCGGGAGGACGGTGACTCCCGCTCTGAGTGCCGCGGCGTGCCAGCAGGCGAACAGCACCCACTCCTCCTGGGGGAACACCAGAACGATCCTGCCGCCCGGGCGTGCGCCCCGCTCGGCCAGATACCGCGCGAGCGCCGCCGACCGGGCGTCCCAGTCGGCATAGGTCAGGGAGGGGCCGTCCACCGACTCGAACACCACATGCTCGGGGGTCTCCGCGGCGGCTCGCCGCAGCAGTGCCACCCGGGTGATCGCGGTCGGGTGGGTCGCGTAACCGGTCATGCCGTCATCTCACCTGGCGCAGGGTCAGCCGGGCGTCCGCACCGGGCGTCACGGGGGCGATGTCACGGGACACCAGGAAGTCCGGCCGGGCGGGGGCGGCGGGCGCGTTGGTCACGGCGTTGTAGGTGATGAGGAGCAGGGCCCTGCGGTCGGGGGAGAGATTGTCGGTCGAGGAGTGAACGATGCTGGGATGAAAGGCGTGCACGGTGCCGGCCGGGCCGACGAGCAGTTCGGTGCCGAGCTCGGCGGACAGCCGGGCGGCCCGGTCGGGCGAGACGGTGTACGCGAGGTCCGAGGAGACGTGGTCCCGCCAGTCTCCGGTGCGGGTGTCCGACGCCGGGAGATCGAGGAGTCCCAGCCGATGGGAGCCGGGGATCACGGTCAGCGGCCCGTTGCCCTCGTGCGCGTGGTCCAGGGCGATGGCTATGTTCACCGCGTCCGGGCGGGGCATGCCGTCCTCCTCCTGCCAGAACGCGTAGTCCTGGTGCCAGGGCCAGGCGGCCCCCTCGTACGGCTGCTTGAAGTTGACCTTGAACTGGTAGGTGTAGACCGGGCCTCCCAGCAGGGACATGGCGAGGCCGACCAGCTCCGGCAGGCCGACCAGCGCGGCGCACAGGTCGTCCCACGCATGACATCCGTGGATGGCTCGGGTGGCCCCGCCCTCCTTCTCCTGTACGACCTCGGGGCGCCGCTGCTCGCCGAGCGCGGTGATACGGCTGCGGAGTGCCGATACGGAGCGGTGGTCGAGGGAGAAGTCCGCCGCGTACCAGCCGGTCTCGTGGTAGCGGGCGGCGGCGTCCAGGGTGGTGCCGGGTGCTTGTGACATCAGAGCTGCCTCCGGAGCGGTGTGGGAATGGGCGGGCTCGACGTCACAGGAAGGTGCTCTGCGGGTCGAGCCCCAGGGCGACCCGCCCCTGGAGTTCCAGCGCGGTGTCCGGGTTGAGCGCCGCGTGCAGGCAGAGTGCCTGGATGTCACGCCGCAGTCGCTGGATGGGAACCTCGGAACGGATGGACGACGCGCCGGCGGCGGAGCTGACGATCTCGACGGCTTCTCGGCACAGCCGGGCGACGTGGGCGGCGGACGACCTCGCGGTCGAGCGCTCGGGGATCGAGTGGAGTACGTGGGACGCGCCCAGGCGTTCGGTGCGTCCGGCCAGGTCGTCGGCGAGCAGGTCCGCCAGCCGGAGTTTGAGGTCGACCTCACCGAGCTGCCGGTGGGTGATCGGGGCGAGACTCTGGTCCGGGTAGGGGCTGAAGGTGATCTGCCTGCCGGGGGCCCGCTCGACGAGAAACTCGAAGGCGGCCCGGGCGATGCCCAGCGGCGTTCCTGCGTTGAGCGTCGAGAACAGCGGGAAGACCTCGTAGCGGGGCAGGTCGGGGGCGGCCTCCGGGGCGCCGCCCGGCAGCGCGGCGCCGGTCGGGAAGGGCAGCACTCGCTCGGCCGGAATATTCAGGTCCGCGCAGGCGACGGTATTGCTGCCGGTGCCCTGGAGGCCGCTGGCGTACCAGTCGTCGTGGATGTGGAGTTCGGCCGTGGGCACCAGCACCAGGACCTGTTCGCGGCCGCCGTCCGCGGTCTGCCGGAACGCCCCCAGAATGTCCCAGCGGGACTCCAGGACACCGGTGTTGAACCCCCATCGGCCGTTCAGCCGAAGGCCGCCCGGCCCGTCCGTGAGTACGCCGGTGGGGCTGAGGCTGACCGATATCGGCGTCGCGGGAACGGCGAACACCTCGGCCGCCACCCGGTCCGGGAACAGACCGGCCAGCCAGCAGCCGGTGAGGTAGATGGAGGCGGTCCAGGAGGTGGAGCCACAGCCGCGGGCCAGCTCGGCCAGTGCCCGCACCTGAGTCGGCAGGCCGGCCTGCTTGCCGCCGTGACGCTTGGCCACGGCGAGTTCGAACAGCCCCGCGTCCCCGAGCGCCTCCACCACCTCGGGAACCAGTCTGCGGCGGCGCTCGGTCTCGGCGGCGTGGGCCCGCAGGGTGGGCACCAGAGCGGCCAGCGGCTCGATCTCGGCATGGTTCGCGCCCGATACGTACATGAGTTCTCCTAGAGCGTGGGTTCCGGCTCCGGACGGCGGGACAACGGGCCGCTCACCTGGAAGGGGGCTCGAAGCGTCCGTCGGCGACCGTCCACCCGCCGTCGACGGCGAGCACCGCGCCGGTGACGAAGCTGGACGCGTCCGACGCGAGGTAGACCACGGCGCCCGCGATCTCCTCCGCGCGGCCCCACCGGTTGAGCACGCTCTTCTCGGCGTACGCCCGGTACCAGTCGGGCTCCGCCATGATCTGTGCGGTGAGCGGGGTCTCCACGATGCCGGGGGCGATCGCGTTGACCCGTACGCCGCTCGTTCCGAACTCGGTCGCCGCCGCCCGGAGCAGTTGCGTCACGCCTGCCTTGCTCGCCGAGTAGACGCCCTGGCCGGGTTCGAGGGCCACCGCCCGCATGGAGGAGAAGCCGATGATGCTGCCCCGGCCCCGGCGGGCCATCGGCCCGCCGAACGCCCGGATCACGTCGAAGGCGCCCCGGAGGTTCAGCGTGACCACGCGGTCGAACTCCTCGGGCGAGTAGTCGAGCAGCCGCTTGCGGACATGGGTGCCCGCGGTGAGCACCAGGACGTCGACCTCACCGAGGTCGTTCGCCACCCGCTCCAGCGCGGAGCGGTCCAGGACGTCCATCTCCAGAACGGTGGTCTTCGGACCGGCCAGCTCGGCCGTCCGGGCGGCCCCGGCCAGGTCGATGTCGGCGCAGACGACTTCGGCCCCCTGGGCCGCCAGCGCCTTGGCGGCCTCCCGGCCGAGGCCGCTGCCGGCGCCCAGGACGACCGCCCGGCGGCCGTCCAGCCGGAACATCGTCGTGTAGTCCAATGCGGTTGTCATGTTCGAAGCGCCCCTCAGGACTGGGTGAGTGCCAGGAACTCCTGGCGCGATCGGGCGTCGCTGCGCAGGGTGCCCAGCAAGGTGGATGTCACCGTGTCGGATCCCCCGGCCCGGACGCCGCGCAGGCTCATGCAGGTGTGCTCCGCCTCGATGACCACGCCGACGCCCCGGGGGCTGAGCTGGGTGTCGAGCCAGTCGGCGATCTGCTTGGTGAGGCGCTCCTGGACCTGGGGCCGGTAGGCGAAGTGCTCGACCACGCGCGCCAGTTTGGACAGGCCGAGGATGCGGTCCTTCGGCAGATACCCGACGTGGGCGACCCCGACGAAGGGCAGGAGGTGGTGCTCGCACACCGAGCGCAGCGGGATGCGCCGGGCCAGGACGAGCTCGTCGTAGCCCTCGTCGTTGGGGAAGGTGGTCAGGTCGAACGGCCGGGGGGAGAAGAGCTCCGCGTAGGCCTTGGCCATCCGGCGCGGAGTGTCGCGCAGGCTCTCCGATTCGGTCGGCACACCGAGGGCCTGGAGGAACAGTCCCGCGGCCTGTTCGGCCGCCGCCATGTCGACGGTGTTCTCGTGCGCTACGTACAGATGGCATGCGGCGGCGGGGTCGGCCACCCCACCGGCAGGTGCGGCAACAGGCATGGGTTCCTCCGGGAGTCGGGGCCCGAGGGCCCGGGTTTCGCCGTGCTCAGCCGACGGGAACGGTCTGCGGGGTGCGCAGCAGGCGGTCGCACATGACCGAGGCCTGCTTGTTCAGCGGGACGTTGTGGATGCGCAGCATGTCGACACCCGCCGCGATGCCGAGGGCGGTGGTGGCGATCGTGGCCCCGTCCCGCTCGGCGGGGGCGCCGCCGACGACCTCGCCGATGAAGTTCTTCCGGGAGTGCGACAGGAGCGCCGGGGCGTCGAGGTCACGCATGCGTTCGAGGTTCTGGAAGAGCACCAGATTCTGTGCGGGCGCCTTGCCCATGCCGAGTCCGAAGTCGGCGATCAGCCGGTCGCGGGGGATGCCCTGGTCCTGCGCGTAGGCCAACTGGTCGCGCAGGTCGGCCATGACCTCGGCGACGACGTCCTGGTAGCCGGCGTCCAGCCAGTAGCCGCCGTTGGGGCCGGTGACGGAGACGGACTTGCGGTTGTGGGTCAGGACGAGGGGGACCCGGCGTTCGGCGACCACCCGGGCGAGGTCGGCGTTCCAGCGTCCGTCGGTGGTGCGCAGTCCCCAGCAGCTGTTGATCATGTGGGCGCCGGCGTCGAGAGCGGCCTCGGCGACCTTGGCCTGACACGTGTCGACGGAGATGGGAACCGGCAGCTCCTGGCTGATCGCCCGCACGATCGGGGCGACCCGCTCGCGCTCCTCCTCCCACGGCACCGGTGCCGCGCCGGGGAAGGTCGGCACGCCGCCGATGTCGACCACGTCGGCTCCGTCGGCCAGCGCACGCGAGGCGATCCTGACCGCCCGGTCGGCTCCGGCCGAGGTGGCGTAGACGCCGTCGCCGCTGAACGAGTCGGGGGTGGCGTTGATGATGGCCAGGAGGTAGGTGCGGCTCCCCCAGTGGATGTCCAGTGGACCGACGGTGGTGATTGCGGTGGGCACGGTGCGTTCCTCCTTCACGGGCGGCTGTCAGCCGGCCGGACTCAGCGCGGTCTCGATGGACTTGGCCAGGGCGGCATCGGCCTGGGTCACGGTGGAGAGGGTGTGGGTGTTGCAGCGGAGGACGAGGGACAGGACGGCGGGCAGTTTCACCGCCGGGTCGTCCGCCGCGGTGCGCACGGGCGGCCGCCAGCGGATCTCGATGTCGGGGTGGTGGTTCGCCGCTTCGGCGACCCGCTCGACGCGGCTGACCGCTTCCAGAAGCTCGGGGAAGCTGGGCGGCTCGAAGGTGCGTACCAGGGCATTGTCGACAAACTGCCAGTTGGCAGGCACGTCGAAGGGCAGGGAGGAAGAAGGGTTCGTCACAGGTCATTCCAGGTGTGGGCGCGCTGTCGGGCAGCAGTGGGTTCACATGGTCAGCCGCACCGGGCGACTCGCCGGGGGCAGAAACACGGTGTGCCGTATCGGCGGGGGCGAGTGCCATGTCTTCGGGCGGCCTGGTTCACGCATCGCCCTGAGGTGGTGGTTTCAAGCTAGCCAGGCCGGGAGTATTTGTCTAGACCAAATGTGATCTCTGGTCGTCTCAACCCCCTTGACCTGCAAGGGAGTTGAAAAGCGGGGCGCCGCCATGTGAGACGGACGGCGCCCGGGACGGACCGGCGGGCTCAGTGGTGGAAGAGTCGCAGCCCGGTGCGGGCCAGGGCGATGCCGTGCTCCCGGCAGGCCTCCTCGACATCGCCCGAGCGGATCGACCCGCCCGGCTCCGCGATGCTGGTGACACCGTGACGACGGGCGTGGTCGACGTTGTCCCTGAACGGCAGCGAGCCGTCCGAGACGAAGGAGACCCGGCTGAGCCGGGTGAGCCACTCCGTGCGCTCGTCGGCGCCGAGTTCACCGGGATCGCCGATGACCGCCGCACGGAAGCGCGCGCGCTCGTCCGGTGTCAGATCGCCCTCGATGAAGCGGATCTGCCAGTTGACGCGATCCTGCCGGCGGACTCCCGGCCGGAATTCGAGGCTCCGCACACGCGGATGACGGCGCAGCCACCAGGTGTCGACCTTGGCGCCGGCCAGCCTGGTGCAGTCCACCCGCGACTGCTGTCCGGCGCCGATGCCGAGAGTCATGCCGTCCCGCAGGTAGCAGACGGAGTTGGACTGGGTGTGGCGGAGCACGGCCAGGCCCAGCAGCAGGTCGCTCTCCGCCTCCTTCGGCAGGGTGCCGACCTGTACGTCCGACAGGAGGTCCGGGGTCAGGGCGACGCGGTCACGCTCCTGGGTGAGCCGCATCCCGAAGACGTCCCGGGACTCCTGGTCCGGGGGCTCGAAGCCCGCGTCCGCCTCCATGACGAGGAAGCGGCCGTTCTTCTTCTTCGCGAGGATCTCCCGTACGCCGGGGGCGTAGCCGGGTGCGACGATCCCGTCGGAGACGACCCGGGCCAGCAGCTCGGCCAGCTCCACATCGACCTCGTGGGACACGGCGACGAAGTCGCCGTAGGACGACTTCGGGTCGGCGTCCCGTGCGCGCAGATAGGCGCTGGTGAGTTCCCCGACCGAGGCCGGGTCCACGTCGTGGAGCCGGGCGGTCACCTCGTCGACCTCGCCCGCCAGTGCGGCGCCGGCCGGAGAGACATGCTTGAACGAGGCGGCGGCCGGCCGCTCCAGGGTGCGAGCGGCCTCGTCGACCAGTTGCCAGGAGTTCAGGGCGTCCAGCAGATTGATGTACGAGGGCTGCCCCTGCAACAGCCGGATCGGCGGGCGTTGCGGGTTCACCGGAACGGCGTGTGCGGCCGACTGTTGGGGGTTGATTCCATAGCGCATGTCCACAGTGAGTCTCCTGGATCGGCAGAACAACTGCGGGAGGCGCCCAGGCGGTCGACGTCAGCTCCTCGGAATGTGCCGCTCCCCGGTGGTTCTCCACCCTCGCCAGTCGCGGTCGATCGAGTCTATCGGCGGCGGCGGCTCCGTTGGACAACGAGCGCCGGGGCCGGTCGACTTGGGATACTCACCCGGACCCCCCGTCCACCGCTGCGGCCTCGACGAACGCCCACACGTCCGCCGGGGTGGCGAAGGTGTCATGGGTGATCAGCTCGTCCGGCAGCATCCGGGCGAACACTTCCTCCAGCACCACCAGCAGTTGGACGGTGGCCATCGAGTCCAGGCCGAGTTCGGCGAGCCTGGTGTCCGGGAGGAGCGCTTCCGAGGGTTCCAGCAGCGGCAGGCTCTGCCGGAGCGCGTTCTCGAATGCGGGTGGCCAGGAGGCTGTCATGGTGGAGGTTCCTTTCCCTGGGGTGGCGGGGGTGCGACGGAGCTGGAGCGAGCTGGCGCTGACCAACCGCCCCTGATGAACGGCGATTTCGACCGGCGTCGGCCGGCTCAGGAAGCCGAGCAGCCCGGTGGTGAGCCCGTAGGCGCCGACGTTGGGGACCGCCAGCAGATCCCCGGGCTCGGGCAGCGGCAGCACCGCATCGTGGGCCAGCACATCGCTCGGCGTGCACAGGGGTCCGACGAGGGTCAGCCTCTCGGTCGCGCCGGGCGGGCGCCCGGCCGGCGAACCGTCCGGGTCCACCGGTGCGGCCGCGACCGGTGGGAGCCGCCGCAGACCGGAGAGACCGCCGAAATGATGAACCCCGGTATCCAGGACGACGTACGTGCGGCCCTTGCTGCGCTTCGTGTCCGTCACCCGGGTGAGCAACTGCCCGCATGCCCCGGTGAGATACCGGCCGGACTCGAAGGCCAGCTCCACCGGGGTGCTCGCCCCGGTGGGCAGCAGCCGGGCCACGGCGGCTTCCATGCGCTCACGGAAACGCGGGTAAGGGGGCCTGGCGCCGGGAACGGCGTACGGGTGGGCGAAGCCACCGCCCAGATCCAGGGTCTCCACCGGAAGCCCGTGCCGGAGCGCCACCTCGATGATCGCGGCCAGACTCGCCTCGGTCTCCCCGAACAGGGCCTCTTCGTCGACGGCGTTCGTCATGGCGAACGCGTGGAATCCCGCCAGGTCCACCCCCGGCACCTCGACCGCCTCGGGCGCCCAGTCGGCGGCGGTCTCCAGCGGCAGGCCGAACTGCGAGGGCACCCCCGTCATCCGCAGTCCGCCGCCCCCGCCGTGCGTGCCGTTGACCCGGAGCAGGCAGCGCGCCCGTCGGCCGTGGGCCAGTGCCACGGAACCGAGGCGGCGCAGGTCCTGGAGCGACTCCGCCGAGAAGGTGCCGACCCCGGAACGGACCGCGAGCCCGATCTCCCCGGCCGTCTTGCCCGGGCCGGTGTAGAGGATCTCCGCGGGGTCGAACCCCGACTCCAGGGCCGCGGTCAGCTCCCCGGTGGAGCTGACCTCGCCCCGGCATCCCGCGGCCGCGAGCGTACGGGCGATGTCCGGATGGGGATTGGCCTTCAGCGAGTAGAAGAGGGCCGCCCCCTCGGGCAGGATCGCGCGCAGTTCCTGGTGGGCGGCCTCGACCTCGTCGAGGTCGTAGACGTAGAGGGGCGTGCCGTACGTGTCGGCCAGCTCACTGTGGTTCATCGGTGCCCTCCGGCGAGTTCGGCCAGCCGGCCGCGGTCGGTCTTGCCGTGGGCCGTGACGGGCAGCTCGGGCAGGATGCTGACCATCGGCGGCACCTTGTACTGCTCCAGGCGGTCGTTCAGATCGCGCAGGAACTCCGCTCGGGTACGGCCGGTCACCAGGAAGAGGCAGGCGGGCCGGTCGCCCGACGGCGGCAGCACGGCCGCCTCGGTGACGCCGGGAACGGCCAGGGCGGCACACTCCACCTCGATCGCGCCCACGCGGAAGCCGTTCTGTTTGTAGATGTCGTCGGTGCGGCCCCGCACGTAGAGGAAGCCTTCGCGGTCCATCCAGCCGAAGTCGCCGGTGCGCAGCTCGGCCGTCCCGTCCGGCCGGCGGGCGAAGCGGGCCGCCGTCAGCTCTTCGGACAGCCAGTAGCCCGCCATGAGATGCGGACCGCGCACGATGATCTCGCCCTCGTCGCCGGGGCGTACCTCGGCGCCTTCGGGGTCCACGACCAGGACCTGGGTTCCCGACAGCGGGCGTCCCACCGAGCCGGGCCGGTGGGCGCGCTCCTCCGGGGTGAGCACCGAGACCCGTTTGCATTCGGTCAGCCCGTACATCAGGGCGAGCCGGGTGCCCGGAAGGGCGCCCAGCAGGGCGTCCGTGAGCGGTTCGGAGAAGGCCGCGCCGGTACTCGTCACCAGGCGCAGCCCGGGAGGCGGGGCGCCCGCGCGATCGATGAGCCGGACGAGTGCGGCCGCCATGGTGGGCACCAGCGGCAGTACGGTGGCCGCGCTGCCGGTGAGCGCGGCCAGCAGGCGCGGGCCGCTGTCCACGGCGGACGGCAGGACGAGTCGGGCACCCGCGAAGGTCGACAGCAGCAACTGGTAGAGGCCGTAGTCGAAGGAGAACGGCAGCGGGCAGAACACCGTGTCGTCGGCGCGGTAGCCCAGCCGCTCGGCGATGGCCCGCACGGCGAACAGCATCGGGGCGTGCGGCGAGACCACGGCCTTGGGTGCGCCGGTACTGCCGGAGGTGTAGATCAGCGCGGCCGGCCGGGCGGGGTCGGCCCCGGGTTCGGGGAGTCGCGGTCCGGGGACCGGGCCGACGGGCATGGTCAGCGGCAGGACCGGTACCCCGGAGTCCTGGTGGAGGTCCGACAGCGCGGGGTCGACGAGGGCGAGCGCGGGAGTGCAGTCCTGGACGATGTGCGCGAGCTGGGCCGGACGGATGCCGGGGTGCATCGGGACGCCTACGAGACCGGCCCGGGAGCAGCCGTAGACAGCGGCGGCCAGGGCGCCGGAGCCCGCACCGTGGAGCAGGACCCGGTCCCCTTCCTTCGCGCCGCGGCGGACCAGCAGCGAGGCCACGGCCTCGGCGGCCAGCCGCAGTTCCCGGTAGGTGTACCGGCCGTCGGCCGCCTCGACGGCGGGCGCGTCGGGCGTCAGGCCCGCCTGGTGGCCGAGCAGGTCGTGCAGGTGTCTCACGAGGGTTCCTCCCTGGTCCGTAGCGAGACGCCGCAGGCACGGCCCGCATGGGTGACCATGTCGCGGGGCGCCCCGGCGAGTCGGTGAAAGAGGCCGTTCGGCGCCAGGGTCACCGGCCAGTCCCCGGCCTTCGGCACGCCCCAGGCTGACAGGGCCCTGGGCAGCAGCGGGTCGGCCGGCAGCCACGCGCCGTCCACCTCGAACTCGGCCCAGGTGTGAGCGGTGGAGAAGGGGACGGCGATGATCAGCCCGGCTGCGAAGCGGGCGTTCAGGCCGTGGCGCAGGCCTTCGTCGACCAGCGCCCGGGCCATCAGTGTGCAGTCGGCCATGCCGGTGCGTCGCAGGAAGCCGGAGTCACGGGTGGTCTCCCTGGGCAGCCGGTAGTAGTCGACGTGGTGAAAGTCGCGGAGCAGATCGCGGACGACGGTGGGGAGTTCACGCGGGCGGCCGCCCGGTGGGGTCCTGAGCGTTCCCAGCCGAACGGATTCGGGCCGGTCGGCGCGGCAAACGGAACGCGGCCCGTCGTCGAGTGCCACTCCGTAGGCGCAGGGGCCGTCGTGCCCGGGGTCGGGGCAGGCCGCGGTGACCTCGACGCGGTGCGCCGACGGAGCGTGGGCCGTGCGCAGCCGGTGCAGGGCACGGAGCCAGAACGTCATCATGCTCCGCCGCGCGGACGGCAGCCGCAGGTAGAGCGATGCCGAGGCGACATCGTTCTCGTCGAGGAGCGGGCCGTCGGCCGCGGCATGAAACGGAATTCCCGCGTCGATGAGCTCGCGGGCGATCTCGATAGTTATTCCATGGGTCTTCTCCAGCGCTTCGATGGGCAGGGAGAAAACCCGGTGAGAATTCGGGATCCGGAGCAATGAAGCGATGATCCGCTCCGGGGGGAGGCCTTCGTCCGGGATGGTCAAGCTGGCCCTCCTGGGTGCCGTGGCCGGTCGGGCCGACCGGCTGGCGAAGTCGGCTGCCGTCGCACCGGAGGGGCTGGATGTCGGCGGTCGGCAACTGGCAGCGGAGCTTAGAGCAGGGCTGTTCGTTGCTGCAACTAGCCTTATTCCAGGGCAAAGTGACTCACCGGGTGCTCGCGGGGCGGTGGGCGGTGGGGATCTTGATTTGGTCTAGACAATCTCAGTTGGGTGCTGCTAGCGTCCGTCACCGGATAGCCGCCGATGATCAACAGCCTCACTGGGCATTTCATCGGCCCGCACCGCAGGCGAATACACCGACGCCTTTTCCCAGCCGTATCTCACGCCTGGATCCCTCGCTCCCCGATGTAAGGTTTCGAAGGAATTCGCATGGCAATTTCTGAGCCCAGCAGTACGGTGATCGAATTCCTCGGAAGTTCCGGTCGTGCCCCGTCCACCTGGGGGCAGCGGGCGATCTGGCGTTCCATCAGGTGGATGCGCTCCGACAGCGCCTACTTCAACCTTCAGCGCTGCGTCGCCGTGCCTGACGGCGTGCCGGCCGAACAGGTGCTGGCGGCGCTGCGGGCGGTGGTGGAGCGGCACGAAGTGCTGCGCACCCTGTTCACCGACACCACCGACTGCACTGTTCAGGAAGTTGTGGCCCACGGCGCCATCGCCGTGACGCTGCGCTCGTCGCCGGACGAGCCGACGAAGTCGGCGGCCGCCGCGCTGGCCGCGGAGCTCGTGTCCCGCCCCTTCCGTCACGAGCGCGAGTTCGGGTTGCGCCTCGCCGTCCTCTCCCACGGCGACGCGCCGAGGTGGATCGCCATCGCGGTCTCTCATTTGATCATGGACATGACAGCGTTGCATGTGGTGGAGCGCGACCTGACGGCCCTGCTCGGCGGCGCCGAGCTCCCGCCACCGCGGTGGACCCCCCGCCAGGAAGCCGAACGCCAGGCGGATCCGTCGGGCGCCGCACGCGGCCGGGCCGCCCTGCGGTTCTGGGAGCGCGGGCTGACCGCCGTCCCGCGCAGTCACTTCGACCACCCGCCGGCCCCCGGAGCGGCGGCGGACGACCCCGAACGCTTCCTGCGGCTGCGACTGGAGTCACCGGCGGGCGCGGTCGCCGCGAGCGCCCTCGCCGACCGTTGTTCCACCACGACCAGCGTCGTCCTGCTGGCCGCCGCCGCGGTGGTGCTGGCCGGGCGTTCCCGCCACCCCGTGGCCGCACTCCAGCTGATCGCCGGCAACCGTAACGAGGACCGGCTGCGCGAGCTCGTCGGCGCCCAGGCGGAGAACGCGCTGTTCGTCCTGGACCTGCCGGACGGCGACTTCGAGGACGCGATACGGGCGTCGTACCGGCCGGCGCTGTCCGCGTACCGGCACAGCGGCTACGACCCGATGGCGTGGGCCGAGCTGCTCGACCGGGTCGCCCTGCGCCGCGGCAGCCCGCCGGATCTCGCCGCGTTCTTCAACGACGCGCGTATGGGCGACCGTTGGGATGACCTCGAAGCGGCCCGCGGAGCCGAGGCGTTCCACTCCCGAACGGCCCTGGAGGCGCTGGCCGCCAAGAGCGCCGTCCGGTTCATCGGCTCCTGGCCACGCCAGGACGCCCGGTACTTCGTGCACGCCTCCTACTCCCCGGACGCACTGCACCTGAACCTGATGGCCGACACCCACTACCTCTCCCGGCCCGAGCTGGAGCGGCTTCTGTTCTCCATGGAACGGCTGCTGCTGGACAGCGTCTTCGACCGTGTCCACATCCGCGACGCCGTCGAGCCGGAGCTCCGGGTCGGCAGGCCCGCCGACTGGATCCTGGCGGACGGCTCATGGTGCGACCCCGGGGCGGTGGCCCATCAGGTGTCCGAGGCCGCCGGAGGGGCCCGGGTCGTCATGGAGACGGCGCCGACCGGTCCGACGGCCGGCCACCCCGACCGGCCGCTCACCGCGGTGGTCACCGGCGGTCCCGAGGGTCTCTCGATCCAGGAACTGCACGCCCGGGTCGTCGACGGATCGCAGGGCGCGCCGCACATCACCGCACCCCAGTGGTACGTGCTGCGGACAGCGGCGGGCCTGACCGTCGCGGAGGGCAGCGGCCGGCCGGACGGCGAGGGCTGACACGTGCCACGTTCCACACCCACCCCCCGTGCCCCACGAGAGGACCCCGTGTCCGACGTGCCTGTCACCCCGCTGCGCGCGTTCGTGGCGCGCCGTACCGGGCAGTGGCTGCCCATCCTGGGCCTGATGCCCGCCGCAGGACCCGCGACGGTCGCGGCCACCGCCCTGTTCAACGTGGTGCTCGGCCTGCTGCCACTCGGGTTCGCGGTCGGCATGGCGGCAATGATCGCGCGGGTGCCCGCGGCGCTGGACAGCTCCGGCTCCGATTGGGCGCAGGTGCTCACCCCGTTCGGGCTGGGCGCCGGAGCTCTGCTGCTGCAGCAGGTCCTCGCACCCTTCCAGGGGTATCTGACCCGGGTGATCGCCCGACGGGTCGATGTCCACTGCGCCGAGCGGCTCATGACCGCCTCGCTGAGCGAGGTCGGCATCCCGACGCTCGAGGAACCCCGGGCGCTCACCCTGCTCGCGGACGCGCGTGACGCCTTCAACCGCTCCACGCTGACGCCCGGCGAAGCGGTCGCGGGCGCACTGTCCCTGGTCGCTCGTTACAGTCAACTCGCCGGTGCGGTCACCCTGTTGATGGTTGTCCTCGGCCCATGGCCCGGGCTGCTCGCCGGCGGGGTCGCCCTGGTGATCCGGTTCGGTCAGCGCGGCTCCCTCAGCCGGTTCGCCGATCTGTGGCGGGACCTCGGGGGCCGGCGCCGCGAACTGGCCTACCTGCGCTCGATCGGATCGGGCCCGTCCGCAGCCAAGGAGATCAGAATCCTGGGCATCTTCGACTGGCTGGCAGCGCGGCACGACGAGGAGAGCGATCGCTACCTCCAGGCGCTCTGGGAAGGGCGCCGCCGGCTGCTGTTCGCCCCGTTCATCTGGTTCACCGCCGCCGGCCTGGTGGGAGCGGTCCTGCTCCTGCTGACCGCCGTACGGCAGGCCGTCGCGGGTGACCTCGGACTCTTCGGCATCGTGGTGATGCTGCAGACCGTGCTGGTGCCCATGCGCTTCGGCGTGTACTTCCCCGAGAGCGACACGCAGACCCAGTTCGGGCTGCAGGCCTTCCACGCGCTCCGCGACTTCGAACAGCACGCGTTGCCCGCCGCCGCCCGGCCCGAGGAACCGGCCGCGGGGGAGTCGGCCACCGGGGAGCCGGTCCCTGGGAAACCTGCCGCGGAACCCGTGACCTCGATCCGGTTCGAGGGTGTCGGCTTCCGGTACCCGCGCACGGACCGCGCCGTCCTGGACGGCCTCGACCTCGACATCCCGGTCGGCCGGTCCACCGCCATCGTCGGTCTCAACGGCGCCGGCAAGACCACGGTGGTCAAGCTGCTGACCAAGCTGTACGGGCCGGACAGCGGCCGGCTCACCGTGGACGGCCATGACCTCGCCACCATCGACACCGTCGCCTGGCAGCGGCGGCTCGCGGTGATCTTCCAGGACTACATCCGCTACGAACTCTCCGCTCGCCACAACATCACGATGGGCGCGAGCGGCCGTCCCGGCGACCCCTCCGACGGCCTGGACGCCGCCATCGACCGGGCCATCGACCGGGCCGGCGCCCGGGAGCTGCTCGACGGGCTGCCGCAGGGCCTGGACACCGTGCTCTCCCAGCGCTACGAGGGCGGACAGGACCTGTCCGGCGGTCAGTGGCAGCGCATCGCCCTCGCCCGAGCCTTCCACGCGGTCGAATCGGGTGCCCGGGTGCTGGTGCTGGACGAGCCCACGGCTCAGCTCGACGTACGCGCCGAGAACGAGTTCTACAACCGCTTCCTGGCCCTGACCGAGGGGCTGACCAGCGTCATCATCTCGCACCGCTTCTCGACCGTCCGGCGGGCCGACCACATCGTCGTCCTCGACGGCGGCCGGGTGTCCGAACGGGGCAGCCACGACGAACTGCTGGACCTCGACGGAACGTACGCCCAGCTGTTCCGCCTTCAGGCGGCCCGCTTCGACGACTCCGCCGCGCCCGACGACCGGCCGGACGGGACCGCACAGCCGACTCTGGAGCCTGCCCAGTGACCCTCACATTGCGCGCCGCCCGCCTGCTGGGAGGACTCGCCCTCCGCCACGGCGGCCGTCGGCTGGTGATCGCGGCCCTCCTGCTGCTTCTCGGATACCTGGCCACCCCCGGCATTGCGCTCTGCCTGCGCCTGCTCACCGACGAGGCCCTGGCGGGCCATGCCGCCGCGGCCTCGGCCGCCGCCGTGGCCGTGGCCTCCCTGCTCCTCGCGGAGCTGATGCTCAGTCACTTCGCGCACCTCTACTACTTCGAGGTCGGTGAGCAGCTCGAGACCCGCCTCCACCGTGAACTGTGCGAAGTCTCCAACGGAGTGCCCGGACTGGCACACGCCGACCGGCCGCGGTTCGCCAACGGGACGACGCTGGTCCGGGACGAACTCTTCCGCGTACGCGCCGCCCTGGAGGCCCTGCTCCAAGTCGTCGGGCTGACCCTGCAGACCACGGTCACCACCCTGCTGCTCGGCTCCGTCAACCCGTGGCTGATGCTGCTGCCGCTGGTCGCCGTCATCCCCGTATGGCTGGGACGCCGTGCCCAGGAGGTGTCGGACGGCGCCCGCGAACTGTCGGCCGAGCGCACCCGGCTGGGCCAGCACCTGCTGACCCTGGCCACCTCGGCGCAGCCGGTGATGGAGCTGCGGCTGTC
Source organism: Streptomyces sp. NPDC091289 (assembly GCF_044757365.1). NCBI lineage: Bacteria > Bacillati > Actinomycetota > Actinomycetes > Kitasatosporales > Streptomycetaceae > Streptomyces > Streptomyces sp. NPDC091289. Next base: position 35,537 of record NZ_JBIVUT010000005.1, on the reverse strand, counting down.
CGGCGGCGCGCAGGCCCTCATCCACCGGTACCGGGCCAACTGGGCTGCGATCTCCCGTACGTTGACCCGCGCCGAGGCGAAGGCATCGGCTCTGCGGGCGGCCGGGCAGGTCTGCTTCGCCGGTGCCTACGGCGGTGCGGTGCTCACCGTCGCGGCCCAGGCCGCCGACGGGTCGTCCGGAATCGGTGACGTGGTGCTGGTCATCGCGCTCGCCATTCAGGTGGCGGTGCAGGTCTCCGGGGCGGTCGGGCTGTTCGGCGTTCTGCAGGGCGCGGGGCGGACCGCCGAGCGGCTGGACCGGCTGCGTGACTGGGCCGGCGGCGATGACGCGAAACCCACCGGACCCGCCCGGCCGGGCCCGGACCGGCTGCGGGACGGCATCCGGCTGGACGGCGTCGGCTTCCGCTACCCGGGCAGCGACCGGGCCGTGCTGCACCAGGTGAACCTGTCGATCCCGGCCGGCTCGACGGTGGCCCTGGTGGGGGAGAACGGGGCGGGCAAGAGCACCCTGGTCAAGCTTCTGTGCGGTCTCTACCGACCCACCGAGGGCCGGATCCTGGTGGACGGGACAGATCTCCGGGAACTGTCGCCGAGCGACTGGCACGCACGGGTCGCCCCCCTGTTCCAGGACTTCGCCCGGCTGGAACTGCTCGTCAGGGAGAGCGTCGGCGTGGGAGCGGTCGATGTGATGGGCGATGACGATGCGGTCCTCGCGGCGCTTGCCGCGGCCCGTGGCGAATCCGTCCTGGAGAAGGTTCCCGGTGGGCTGGACGGTCTGCTCGGCCGCGGCTACGGCGACGGCGCCGAACTGTCCGGCGGCCAGTGGCAGACGCTGGGGCTCGCCCGCTGCCTGATCCGCCGCGACCCCCTCCTGCTTCTCCTGGACGAGCCCGCGGCGGCGCTCGACCCCGCGGCCGAGCACGCGCTCTTCCAGCGCTTCGAACGCAACGCGGAATCGGCGTCCCGGGAGAACGGCGCGATCGTGATGTTCACGTCGCACCGCTTCTCGACCGTCCGGCAGGCCGACCTGATCGTCGTGCTGGAGGACGGCGCGGTCCGTGAGTCGGGCAGCCACAGCGAGCTGATGGAACAGGACGGTTTGTACAGCGAACTGTTCGAACTCCAGGCCCGTGCCTACCGCTGAGCCGGCCCGCCTGATCCGCTGAGCCGGCCCGCCCCGGCCGAGCAGTCCGACACAGCAACAGCAGGGGAGAATCCCGCATGCGCAGCCGACTCGTCCTCCACACCGTCGACTCCCACACCGAGGGCATGCCCACCCGGGTGGTGACGGGCGGCGTCGGAACGATCCCGGGCGCCACGATGGCCGAGCGGCGCGGCTACTTCATGGCCCACCTGGATCACCTGCGGACGCTCCTGATGTACGAACCGCGCGGACACTCCGCGATGAGCGGTGCGATCCTGCAGCCGCCGACCCGTGCCGACGCGGACTGGGGTGTGCTGTTCATCGAGGTCTCCGGCTGTCTGCCGATGTGCGGGCACGGCACCATAGGCGTCGCGACCGTGCTGGTCGAGACCGGCATGGTGCCCGTCACCGAGCCCCGCACCGTGATCCGACTGGACACGCCCGCCGGGCTCGTCGTGGCCGAGGTGGAGGTGGCGGACGGCGCGGCCCTGAGCGTGACGCTGCGGAACGTCCCCTCGTTCATGGACCGGCAGGACGCCGTCGTGGACGTACCGGAGTACGGTCCGTTGCTCCTGGACCTGGCCTACGGCGGCAATTTCTACGCCATTCTTCCGCTGGACCGGGTGGGCCTGCCCTTCGACCGGCGGGAAGGGCCGCGCATTCTCGCCGCGGGACTCGCGGTCATGGATGCCGTCAACGAACAGCTTCGTCCCGTCCATCCGGAGTCGCCGGACATCTCCGGCTGCCATCATGTGCAGTTCACCGCGCCGGGCTCGGACGCCCGCCACTCGCGACACGCGATGGCCATTCATCCGGGGTGGTTCGACCGCTCTCCCTGCGGTACGGGGACGAGTGCCCGGGTCGCCCAATTGCATGCCCGGGGCGAACTGGGCATCGACGAGGTCCTGGTCAACGAGTCCTTCATCGGTACGCGATTCACCGCCCGGATTCTGGAGGAGACGACGCTGGCAGGGCGGCCCGCGGTGATTCCCTCGATAGCCGGCCGGGCCTGGGTGACCGCGACCGCACAGTTCTTCCTCGATCCTGACGACCCGTTCCCGGCCGGCTTCCTTCTCTGAGCGTGATATGCGACGGCTGAGTGCCGGAGCCGGACGTTTCTCTACAGTTCTCGGCCAGTTCTGTAGAAAAGAGCCCCACCGCCGCTTCTTGTCGCGGCACTTCCGGCTGCGCCAGAGTTCGAGGCGCGGCGACAGGAACATGTCATCGCCGCCGGGCAGTGTCCATGGAACACATCACGCTTCCCCAGGCGTGGTGTGGCCACCCCCCCCATTGTCTGGACGCTCGCCTGCGTAGCGGAAGGAATCGCGTGAAGCACGGAAAGAAGAACGCGCGCAGATACATCGTCGCCGCCTCCGTCGGCGCCCTCCTGTCGGCCGGAGTCGCCACAGGTGCTTACGCCGGTACGACGATGGAACCCTCGGCCCCCGCGGCGGCGCCGGCCTACCAGCCGGAGATGGTCAAGGCGCTCGCCACGACCCTCGGCGTCAGCGAGAAGGCCGCAGTGCGGCGGCTGGACCGCGAGGCCCAGCAGCAGGACCGGTTCGCGGAGTTGCGGAAGGACCGGGTCAGCACGCTCGGGGCCTTCTTCGCCGAGGACGGTTCACTGGTCGTCAACGCCGCCGACGCCGATGCGGCGAAGGAGGTCCGGGCAGCCGGTCTCCAGGCCAGGGTCCCCGAGCGGGGCGAGAGCAAGCTCGGCCGCATCAAGGCCGAGCTCGACGCCAAGGCGCTCAAGAGCGCCCCGGCCGGAGTGTCGGCCTGGTCGGTCGACCTCGCGTCGGACACCGTGACCGTCGAGGTCAACGGCGACTCCGACGCCGCGACCCGCAGCTTCCTGAAGGCCGCGCAGAGCAACGGCGACGCCGTACGCGTCGTCAAGGGGCAGGAGAAGCTGGAGACCCAGGCCGTCGTTCCGCCCGGCAGCCGGATGACCTTCAACGGCTACCTCTGCTCCGTCGGCTACGGCGCCAAGGACAGCTCCGGCAAGGAGGTGCTCGTGACCGCCGGGCACTGCATCGAGGACCTGCCCGAACTGGCCTACAACGGCACCCGCTTCGCCAAGGGCACCCACACCCGCTTCGCGCTGGGCACCCGCAGCGTGGACATGGGCATCGCCGCCGTCGACTCCGGCAACTCGATCGGCCTCGACGTCACCACGTACGGCAAGGCCGGCACCGTCCCGGTCAAGGGCAGCACACGGGCCCCCTCCGGCGCGGCGCTCTGCAAGTCCGGCCAGACCACCCAGTGGACCTGCGGCAAGGTCGGCTCGTACAACGTCAGCGTCACCTACACCGACCAGAACGGCGGCCCGGACACCGTCGTGACCGGCCTGGCGAGCTCCAGCGTCTGCACCCAGGGAGGGGACAGCGGAGGCGCGTACATCTCCGGTGACCAGGCCCAGGGCATGACGTCCGGCGGTCCCAGCAACCAGCGCTGCAACGGCCAGGTCGACTCGCCCGGCTCCTCCTACTTCCAGCCGCTCGACGACGCCCTCGCGTACTACGGGCTGACGCTCAACACCAAGTAACCGAAGCCGGGTTACCGGCCGGCCCGAGGCCACCCCCCACACGCGGGAGGCCGTCCACTCATCCTGGGCGGCCTCCCGTTCCATCTGTTCCCGTCCCGTAGTCCCACGCCACCCCGTGGACACCGGGCTTGCACCGGGAGGTGAGCACATGGACGTTGTGCGCGTCGCTCAGCGGGATGCGCCGCCGGCCCCGGGGCGGGGCGCCGACCTTCTCCCGGACATAGCGGTGGCAGTCCGTCGGCAGGGCGCCCGGGTGGAAGAAGACCTGCTGGAGGTATTCGTGGAGGTTCGTCCGCGACCAGCGCTCGTAATGCGTGGCCGGCGTCTCGGACGGGCTCACATCGACCGCGTAACTCACCACCGTGGTGTCCAGCTTGGCGAGCTCCCGGCCGAAGTGGATCTCCAGCACCAGGGATTTGAGCCCCTTCAGATACGTGGCCTCGACCAGGCGTCCGCAGGTGACCCTGATGTCGACGGGCTCGGCCGCCTCGTCGTCGAAGCTGAGCACGAAGATCGCCCGGTCCGCCCCCGCCCGGCTGGCCCGCAGCACGTTCGTGGTGGAGATCCCGGTCATCGTGCCGCTCTCGCCGATCTTCACGATGTCGTGGACGACCAGCGAACCGGTCTCCTGGTTGAAGTGGCGGAAGCGCGCGCCGAGCGCCTTCTCCACCACCGAGTCCTCCCCGAGGATCTGGAGCGCCGCCCCCTCCGCGCCCGGCGGTGTGATCCGGCCGCGCGGGCGGCGCGGCCCGAGCAGCGAGCGCAGAGCCCCGGCGGGCAGCTCCAGGATCTCCTCCAGCACCTCCACCGCCCGCAGGGACCGGGCCCGTTCGGGCTGGCTGCGGCCGCGCTGCCAGCTGCTGAGGGTCGCCTGGCTGATGGCGATGCCGCGCACCCTGAGCCGTTCGCTCACCCGCTCCAGGGACAGCCCGCGGCGGTTCAGCGCCTCCCGCAGGACCCCGGGGAAGGTGTCGGCGCCGGTCGCCGCCGCGTGCAGGGCCGAGGTGGTGATGGCCTCGCCCGTCCGCGCCGCGGTGACGTGCGCCTCGTCGATGTCCGTTCTGCTCGACATGTCCCTCCCGTTCCCGGCACTCTCTCGGCGGGACGGCCGACAGGCCCCCGCATACTGGTTGACCACCGGACGGGGGACGGATAACAAATCTCCCAGGGGTGACCTGTCCCACATCCGGTGGCGAACCGAACGAAGGGCGTGAACGGCGTGGACAGCACCGCTCTGGTCATCGCGGCGAGGAACGGCGACCGGGCCGCCGGGGAACGGCTGGCCGCCCAGTACCTCCCCCTGGTCTACAACGTCGTCGGGCGCGCCCTCAACGGCCATCCCGACGTGGACGACGTGGTGCAGGAGACCATGCTCCGGGCGCTGTCCGGACTGCCCTCCCTGCGCGATCCGGCCCGCTTCCGCTCCTGGCTCGTCGCCATCGCCATGAACCAGGTCCGCACCCGCTGGTCCGGCCTCGGCCACCGCCCCGCCCCGCTGGAGGCGACCGAGGAGCCCGCCGACCCCGCCGCCGACTTCGTCGACCTGACGATCCTGCGCCTCGAACTCTCCGGGCAGCGGCGCGAGACGGCCGAGGCGACCCGCTGGCTGGACGACTCCGAACGCGATGTGCTGTCGCTGTGGTGGCTGGAGACGACCGGCGACCTCACCCGGCCCGAGCTCGCCGAGGCGCTCGGGCTCTCCCCGCAGCACGCCGCCGTACGCGTCCAGCGGGTGAAGAACCAGCTCGACGTCGGCCGCGCGGTCGTCCGGGCCCTGGCCTCCGAACCCCGCTGCCCGGCCCTGGAGGAGCTGCTGGGCGACTGGGACGGTACGCCGACGCCGCTGTGGCGCAAGCGGATCGCCCGCCATGTACGGGGCTGCGCCTCCTGCTCCGACGGCAGCGCGGGGCTGGTCCCGCCGGAGGGCCTGCTCTCCGGGCTCGCCCTGGTGGTGCCGTTCTACGACAGCGGGCAGTCGGCGGCGGTGGCCGTCGCCTCCTCGGCCGCACCGGCCGGCGCGGCCGCCGCCGCCCCTTCCGCCGCCGCTCCTTCCGCCTCCGCGTCCGCCGCGTTCTCGGCCGGGAAGGCGGCGGGGCTCATAGCCGGGGCGGCCGCCGTGACCGCCCTCGCCGTACTGATCTGGCCCTCCGCCCCCGCCCCGCCCGAATCCCGGGGCGGCGGCGTCACGTACAGCCCCTCGCCCCCGCCGCCCGCGAACGCCCCCGCCGAGCCGCTCCCCTCGCCCTCCACGGTCTCGCCCACGCCCTCGCCGTCACCGAGCCGTACGGTCTCCGCCTCCCGGCCGCCCGTCGCCGCCCCGTCGCCCTCCGCGTCGCCCGCGCCCAGCACGCCGCGCCCCGGCCCGGACGCCGGTGTGGTCACCCGGGTCAACACCCTGCGCGCCGCGAACGGCTGCCCGGAGCTGGAGACCGACCCCCGGCTGACCGGGGTCGCCCAGCGGCACTCCGAGGACATGGCCGCGCGGAACTACTTCGACCACACCGACTCCTCGGGCCGGGGCGCGGGCGACCGGGTCGGCGCCACGGGCTACGACTGGTCGGCCGTCGGGGAGACCATCGCGACGGGCATGAGCGATCCGGCCGCCGTCGTCGAGGAGTGGCGCAACAGCCCGGGCCGCGACGACGACATCTTCAACTGCGACTTCGTCCACGTGGGCGTGGGCATCGCCGACTCCCCGCGCGGCCCCTACTGGACCCAGGTGCTGGCCACCCCGCGCTGAGCGGCGGGCCGTTGTCAGTGGCGGGTGCCAGACTCGGTGGGCATGGAGAGCATGGGGAACATGGAGACCGGCGTGCGGCTCAGGGATGTCGAACAAGCCGACCTGGAGGCTTTTCTCGCGTACGAGCACGACCCGGAGGCGGTCCGGAGATCGCGCTTCCCGCCCCGGGAGCGGGAGGCGTTCATGGCGCACTGGAAGGCGAAGGTGCTGGGGGACCCCACCGTCTTCGTGCAGACGGTGGTCGTGGACGGCGAGACGGCGGGGAACATCGTGGCCTGGTGGGAGGGGGAGCGGCGCTACATCGGCTATTGGTTCGGCCGTCCGTACTGGGGCCGGGGCACCGGCACCGGGGCGCTGACCGCGTTCCTGGAGCGGGAGACGGTCCGCCCGCTGTACGCGGACCCCGTCATCGGGAACACCGGATCGGTGCGCCTGCTGGAGAAGTGCGGTTTCGTGGCGACCGGCACGGTGAAGCACGGGGAGAACGAGCATGTGGTTCTGGTGCTCGGCGGGTCCGCGTGACCAACCGCCCTGCCCAGGTGGTTGGTTGACGGTCGGCGGCGTACGCTTTCCGGGGCGTCGGCGAAGGTGCCGGCGCCGGTTCCGTACGGAGGAGTGGCTGCTGTGACGTCCGCCGACCCGATCGACACGAGCAAGCCCCACCCGGCGCGCGTCTACGACTGGCTGCTCGGCGGCAAGGACAACTACCCGGTCGACCAGGAGGTCGGGGAGAAGCTGCCCGCCGAGGCGCGGGCCAACGCCGCGCGGAACCGGGCCTTCATGCACCGGGCCGCCGCCTGGCTGGCGCGCGAGGGCGTGGACCAGTTCCTGGACGTGGGCACCGGCATACCCACCGCCCCCAATCTCCACCAGATCGTCCAGCGGATCACCCCGGCGGCCCGGATCGTCTACGCGGACAACGACCCCATCGTCCTGCGGCACGCGGAGGCGCTGCTGGTCAGCAGCCCCGAGGGGGCGACGGACTATCTGCACGCCGATGTGCGCGAGCCGGAGGCGATCCTCGGACAGGCGCGGAAGGCGCTGGACTTCGACCGGCCGATCGCCCTGTCGCTGATCGCGCTGATGCACTTCCTGCGGGACGAGGACGATCCGTACGGCATCACGCGGACGCTCGTCGGCGCGCTGGCCCCGGGCAGCTTCCTCGTGCTGTCGCACGGCACGGCGGACCAGCACCCGGAGCTGCGGGAGGAGACGGAGAGGGCGTACCGGAAGGGGGCCATCGCCCTGCGGATGCGGACCCGCGCGGAGGTCGAGCCGTTCTTCGAGGGGCTGGAGCTGGTCGCGCCGGGTCTGGTGCCCGCCGCCGAGTGGTACCAGGAGCGGCCCGCGCCCGCCCAGGAGCGCAGTGGGTTCTACGTGGGGGTCGCGCGGGTGCGCTGACCCCCGCCCCGGAGCCGTACCCCGGGGCGAAGGATCACGCCCCGGGCTGCTGGAGCGGCTTGGCCATGCAGATGCTGCTCTCGTACTCCCGGTAGTGGCCGAACTTCTCGCACACCGTGTAGCCGCTGGACGCGTACAGCGCGATGGCCTCGGGCTGCTGGTCGCCGGTCTCCAGCACCATCCGGATCCGGCCGGCGGCGCGCGCGTCCTCCTCCAGGGCGGCCAGCATCCGCCGGGCCAGACCCCTGCCGCGCCCCTCGGGGATCACGAACATCCGCTTGATCTCGGCGTCGCCGTCCCAGTAGCCCTGGTCGTTGCGGTCCTGGGTCCGCCAGCCGCCGGTCGCCACCGGGCGTTCCCGCTCGTCGTAGGCGAGCAGGTACAGGCCGCGCGGCGGGAGGAACATCGAGGGGTCGAGCGGTGTGAGATCGCCCCCATCGCCGTAGCGCTCGTCGTATTCGAGCTGCACCTGGTCGTTGAGTTTGACGGCGTCGGGGTGGTCGAAGGGGCGTGGCTGAATAAGCATGCTGTGTATCGTATATCTACGCGTAGGGGTGGAGTGGGTACTGTTTCGGGATGCTCACAGTGACCTCCGTGAATGTTAATGGGCTCCGTGCCGCCGCGAAGAAGGGCTTCGTCGAGTGGCTGGCGGGGACCGACGCCGATGTGGTCTGCCTCCAGGAAGTGCGGGCCGAGCTCGCCCAGCTGCCCGAAGGGGTGGGCACCCCCGAAGGGTGGCACACCGTCCACGCGCCCGCCGCGGCCAAGGGCCGCGCCGGTGTCTCGCTCTACTCGCGGCAGGCGCCCGAGCGGGTCCAGATCGGCTTCGGCGGCTTCGGGGTCCCCGGGGCGGAGGAGTTCGACACGAGCGGCCGCTATGTGGAGATCGACCTCCCCGGCGTCACCGTCGCGAGCCTGTATCTGCCCTCCGGCGAGGTCGGCACCGAGCGGCAGGACGAGAAGGAGCGCTTCATGGCCGCCTTCCTGCCCTACCTCCAGGGCCTGAAGGCGCGGGCCGCTGCGGACGGCCGTGAGGTCGTGGTCTGCGGTGACTGGAACATCGCCCACCAGGAGGCCGACCTGAAGAACTGGAAGGCCAACCGCAAGAGCTCCGGCTTCCTCCCCGAGGAGCGCGCCTGGCTGACCCGCGTCCTGGAGGAGGCCGCGTACGTCGACGTCGTGCGCACGCTGCACCCGGACGTCGAAGGCCCGTACAGCTGGTGGTCCTACCGTGGCCGCGCCTTCGACAACGACAGCGGCTGGCGGATCGACTACCAGATGGCGACCCCGGGGCTGGCCGGGCGCGCGGTGAAGGCCTGGGTCGAGCGGGCGGCCACGCACGGCGAGCGCTGGAGCGACCACGCGCCGGTGACGGTCGTCTACGAGCGGTAGCGCGGGCTGTTACGCCTTCGGGGGCTGTGTGCCGTCCTCGCGGCGCAGCCTCCGGTCCAGGGCCATGGACAGCTCCGCGTCCACCACCGCGCGGGCCAGCGGCCGCAGTTGGGCCGGTTCGGTCTCGGCGGCGTGGGCATGGAGTACGCGTACGAAGATCTCGGCGAGCGCGTCCGCGTGCTCGCGGACGCGGCGGCCCGAGGAGAGCACCGTGGACAGCGGCACCCCTTCCCGTACGAGCTCGGCCGACACCTCCAGGAGGCGGCGGCTGATGTGCACGATCTCGTCCCCGTCGGTGGCGAGATAGCCCAGGTCCAGTGCGGTGGCGAGGTTCTCGGGCGTGACCTCGCCCTCGAAGTAGTCCGCGAGCTGCTCCGGGGTGAGCCGGACCGGGGTCTCCTCGGTCGGCTCCCCGAGCCCCAGCACCTCGGCGACATCGCGGCCGCTCTCGAAGGTGGCGGCCAGGTCGGCGATGCCGTTGAGGGTGTGGCCGCGCTCCAGCAGGCCCGTGATGGTCCGCAGCCGGGCCAGGTGGTGGTCGTCGTACCAGGCGATGCGGCCCTCGCGGCGAGGCGGCGGGATCAGTCCGCGCTCCCGGTAGAAGCGCAGGGTCCGCACGGTGATGCCGGCCTCCTCGGCCAGCTCCTCCATGCGGTATTCGCGGTGCTCGCGTCCTTCAGCCACAGGGGCACCCTATGTTGTACCGCCGGTAACTTTCCTCGGTCCGCCCCCTACCCATCAGTACGGTCCTGCTCTACTCTCCGAACAATGCCAGTGATTGCTGGCAGAGTCGTGTGACGTACCGCGGGAGGCGGCAGCATGGCCCAGCAGGAGCACGTACGTGTGGCGGTGATCGGAACCGGATTCGGGGGCCTGGGGGCCGCCGTCCGGCTGCGCCGCGAAGGCATCACCGATTTCGTCGTCCTGGAGCGGGCCGACTCGGTGGGCGGCACCTGGCGCGACAACAGCTATCCCGGCTGCGCCTGCGACGTACCGTCCCACCTCTACTCGTTCTCGTTCGCGCCCAACCCCGACTGGCCGCGCACCTTCTCCGGCCAGGAGCACATCCGGGCCTACCTGGAGCGCGTCGCCGACACCTTCGGGCTCCGCCCGCACATCAGGCTGAACCACGAGGTGAAGCTGATGAGCTGGGACAAGGAGAACCTGTACTGGGTGATCGAGTCCGCCAACGGCACGACCCTCCACGCGGATGTCGTCGTCTCCGCCACCGGTCCGCTCTCCGACCCGAAGATGCCGGACATACCCGGGCTCGACTCCTTCCCCGGCAAGGTCTTCCACTCCGCGCGCTGGGACCACGACTACGACCTGGCCGGCAAGCGCGTCGCGATGGTCGGAACGGGCGCGTCCGCGATCCAGATCGTCCCGGCGATACAGCCGAAGACCGCGAAGCTCACGCTCTTCCAGCGCACCCCGCCGTGGGTCATGCCGCGCATGGACCGCACGATCAGCAAGGCCGAGCGCGCGCTCCACCGGGCCGTCCCCGTCACCGGCACCGCACGCCGTGGACTGCTGTGGGGCATACGGGAGTTGCAGGTCAGCGCCTTCACCAAGCACCCCGACCAGCTCGGCCTGGTGGAGAAGATAGCCAAGTCCAACATGGCGCGGGCGATCAAGGACCCGGCCCTGCGGGCCAAGCTGACCCCCGACTACCGCATCGGCTGCAAGCGGATCCTGCTCTCCAGCACCTATTACCCGGCGCTCGCCCAGCCCAATGTGGACGTGGTCGCCTCCGGACTCAGCGAGATACGCGGCAACACGGTGGTCGCCGCCGACGGCACCGAGGCGGAGGTCGACGCGATCATCTTCGGCACCGGCTTCCATGTGACGGACATGCCGATCGCGGAACGGGTCGTCGGCGAGGAGGGCATCACGCTCGCCGAGTCCTGGAAGGACGGGATGAACTCGCTGCGCGGCGCGACCGCCGCCGGGTTCCCCAACTGGATGACGATCATCGGCCCCAACACCGGGCTCGGCAACTCCTCGATGATCCTGATGATCGAGTCCCAGCTGAACTACATGGCCGACTATCTGCGGCAGTTGAACGTGCTGGGCGGCCGCGCCGCGCTCGGCGCCCGCTCCACCGCCGTCACCACGTGGAACAACCGCGTCCAGCAGCGGATGAAGCGCACGGTGTGGAACACCGGCGGCTGCACCAGCTGGTACCTGGACGAGGCGGGCCGCAATACGACGGTCTGGCCGGGCACGACGGGCGAGTTCCGGCGGCAGACGCGTTCGGTGGACCTCGCGGAGTACGACGTCATACGGGCCGGCGCGACGGGCGGCACGCAGCGGGCCGCCGGGTCCGGGCGCGTACCCGAACAGCCCGGCCGCACCGACCGCGAGACCGTGACCGCCGCTTCGGACAGCGGATCCGTCGCCGAGGAGGCCACCCGATGAGCCGCCTCCCGCACCACGACACGGCCGCCCCGGTGCCCGCGGCCGAACTGACCGTACGGTCGGCCGACGGCTCGCGGATACACGTAGAACTGCACGGCCCCGAGGACGCCCCGGCCGTCGTCCTGGCCCACGGCTGGACCTGCAACACCCGTTTCTGGGACGCCCAGATACGCGATCTCGCCGCCGACCACCGGGTCATCGCCTACGACCAGCGAGGCCACGGGCTCACCCCCGAACCGGGCCCCGGCGGCTACAGCACGGACGCCCTGGCCGACGACCTCGAAGCGGTCCTCGCCGGGACGCTCGCCCCGGGCCGCAGGGCGGTGCTCGCCGGGCACTCCATGGGTGGAATGACGCTGATGGCCGCCGCCGCCCGCCCGGGACTGCGCGAGCACGCCGCCGCCGTGCTGCTCTGCTCCACCGGCAGTACGCGGCTGACCGCCGAGGCGCGCGTCCTGCCGCTGCGCGCGGGCGCGCTGCGCACCCGGCTCACCACCGCCGTACTGGGCGCGAAAGCACCGCTGGGCCCGGTCAACCCGGTCTCGAGGAAGATCCTCAAGTGCGCGACGATGGGCCGGGGTTCGGCCCCGGACCGGGTCGATGCCTGCGCCCGCATCGTGCACGCCTGCCCGCGCCGCGCGAGGGTGGAGTGGGGCCATGTGCTCGCCGAGCTGGACCTCGCGGCGGGTGTGCGCGAGCTGCGGGTGCCGACCGCGGTGATCGCCGGCGCGGACGACCGGCTGACCCCGCCGGTCCACGCGCGGGCCATAGCGGCCGCGCTGCCGGTCGGTCTCGGCCTGACCGAGCTGACGGGCATGGGGCACATGACGCCGGTGGAGGCCCCGGAGGCGGTCACGGGGAAAATACGGGAGCTGGTCACCCGGTACGTCACGACGGGGACGGCCACCACGGGGACGGCCGCCACGGCCGCGAAGGAGGATGTCGCATGAGCAGCAGGCGGAGTCTGGAGGGCCAGGTCGTCGTCGTCACCGGCGCGGCCCGGGGCGTGGGCGAACTGCTGGCCCGCAAGCTGTCGGCGCGCGGCGCGACCCTCGCCCTGGTCGGACTGGAGGCGGACGAGCTGAAGCACGTCTCCGAGCGGCTGCACGGCGAGAGCGACCACTGGTTCGCCGATGTCACCGACCACGAGGCGATGGCCCAGGTGGCACGCGAGGTGAAGGAACGCTTCGGCAAGGTCGACGTGGTCGTCGCCAACGCGGGCGTCGCCTCGGGCGGCCCCTTCGTCGACTCCGACCCGGACGCCTGGCGGCGGGTCATCGAGGTGAACCTCATCGGCGGCGCGGTCACCGGCCGGGCCTTCCTGCCGGTGCTGATGGAGAGCCGCGGCTACTTCCTCCAGATAGCGTCGCTGGCCGCGATCACCCCGGCCCCGATGATGACCGCGTACTGCGCGTCGAAGTCGGGCGTCGAGGCCTTCGCGCACAGCCTGCGCGCCGAGGTCGGCTACAAGGGCGTCAAGGTCGGCGTCGGCTATCTCTCCTGGACCGACACCGACATGGTGCGCGGCGCGGACCAGGACGACGTGATGCGCGAACTGCGCCAGCGGCTGCCGTGGCCGATGAACCGTACGTACCCGCTGGGCCCGGCCGTCGACCGGATCGTGGACGGCATCGCCCGCCGCTCCCCGCATGTGTACGCCCAGTGGTGGCTGCGCGGGATGCAGTCGGTCCGCGGCTATCTGCCCTCGGTCATCGCGATCGGCGGACAGCGCGAGATGCGGCGCTTCGAGCCGCGCCTCCACACCGTGTCGAAGGGCCTGGTGGGGGCCGGGGGAGTGGCGGACCAGGACGCGCGTGCGGAGCGCGCGGACCGTGGGTGACGGTGGGTAGCGGTCCGAAATGCGCGGGATGTCGGGTCGTGTAACGCTGAGCACGGCCCCGCAGGGGGCCACCCCACACGTACCCCCACGCATCCCACAGGAGTGAACAGCATGGGTATCGCAGACCAGTTCAAGGACAAGGCGCAGGAGCTCGCCGACCAGGCCAAGCAGAAGGCCGGCCAGGGCAAGGACGAGGCTCAGGAGCGCGGCCAGCAGGCCCGCGACAAGAAGCCGGGCTCCTCCTCGGGCATGAAGGACCGTGCCCAGGACGCGGCGGACCAGGCGCGCGAGCGTTTTGACCGTTGACGGTCGTTGAGGTGTGACGCGTGCGCGCTGCGCTGTGCGCGTGCGTACGCGTTACGTCAGGAGGCGCATCCGGGTGACCGGGTGCGCCTCCTTCTTGTTGCCCGCTGGTCGGTGGACCGGTTTCGGAGTGCTGTCATGAATGCTCGCGCTGTCATGAATGCTCGCGCCGCATGTGGTCGTTGACCGTGTCGATCAGTTCCAGAAGCCCGTCGCGAGTGGCCCAGATGAGATGCCGCGCGACGCACCGCTCTCCGGGGAAGAGCGCGAGGGCGCGTTGCGCTTCTGTGGACAGGGCGGCCGCGCGCTCGTGGCAGTACGGGTGCTCCGCGGCCACGAACCTCCCGACCAGGCCGGAGAAGGGAAGGCCGTCCTCATCTATGAGGATGGCGTTGAAGCCGTAGAGCGACGGGAAGGTCTGCAGGAACTCCCATCCTGCCATGGGGAGTTCGTCGTATTCTGGATAGGGGCTGCGGTTCAGTACTCTCACTGTTTCCGCGAGGATGTGGAGGTATTCCGACGGATTCATGCCTTCGGCCGCCCTTGCGACCTTCTCTCTGAATTCCGGAGGGTAGCCATCGAGTGATCCTGATGACGCCACGGACTCTCCGGCATGGTCCAGCGCAGCCGCTGCCGTGTAGACCGGGCAGTTCCAGTCCGCGGTCCAATTCGTTTCGATCACCCGGATGTAGCGCCGGATCTCGTCATCGAGGGAGAGTTGCCCCTTCGAATCCTGCACCGTTATGGCGAGGTCGATCAGTCGCCTCACCGGGCCGTTCGAGAACAGGCCGACCGTCGATGTCCGCACTGGAGCCGCCTACCTATGGTCTGTTCGGGCTGCCGGCGCCCGTCGATTGCCCATGAACTCTACGGAGCCCCGGGTCACCGCGGCGGCAGCGGTGGCCGCCGCAGGTTCGGGGCCGTGTCGTACGACGGTGGGGTCGCCGCCGGGTGGGCGGCCAGGAGGTCCAGGGCCAGGCGGACCGCGTCGTCGAGGACGCGGTAGCGGCCCTCCGCCCAGTCCAGTGGGGTGCGCAGGGCCTCCACGTCCGGTTCCACGCCGTGGTTCTCCACCGACCAGCCGTACGTGTCGAACCAGGCCGCGTTCATCGGCACCGTGATCACCGTGCCGTCGCCCAGGCGGTGGCGGCCGGTCATGCCGACCACGCCGCCCCAGGTGCGCTGGCCCACCACCGGGCCCAGCTTCAGCAGCCGGAACGCGGCGGTGATCATGTCGCCGTCCGATGAGGTCGCCTCGTCGGCCAGGGCGACGACCGGGCCGCGCGGGGCGTTGGAGGCGTAGCTCACCGCCTGGGCGTTGCGGGTCAGGTCCCAGCCGAGGATCCTGCGGGTCAGCTTCTCGACGACCAGCTCGCTGATGTGGCCGCCCGCGTTGCCCCGGACGTCCACGATCAGGGCGGGGCGGGAGACCTCCAGGCGCAGGTCCCGGTTGAACTGGGCCCAGCCCGAGCCGCCCATGTCCGGGATGTGCAGGTAGCCGCACTTGCCGCCGCTCAACTCCCGTACGACGTCACGGCGTTTGGCCACCCAGTCCTGATAGCGCAGGGGGCGTTCGTCGATCAGGGGCATGATCGCCACCCGGCGGGAGGGGCCTCCTCCGGCCGGGGAGAACGTCAGCTCGACCGTGGTGCCGCCGGCCGCCGTCAGCAGTGGGTACGGGCCCGTCACCGGGTCCACCGGGCGGCCGTCGACGTGGGTGAGGACCGCGCCCTCCCTGATTCCCGTACCCGCCAGAGGCGAACGCGCCTTGGAGTCCGAGGAGTCGCCGGGCAGGATGCGCTGGACGATCCAGGAGCCCTCCCGGCAGACCAGGTTGGCGCCGAGCAGGCCGATCGCCCGCTGGTAGTGCGGCGGGCCCTCGTTGCGGCGGGCGGGGGAGACGTACGCGTGCGAGGTGCCCAGCTCGCCCAGTACCTCGCGCAGCAGGTCCGCGAACTCGTCGGGGGAGGCCACCCGTTGGACCAGCGGGCGGTACTGGTCCAGTACGCCGTCCCAGTCGATGCCGCACATGTCCGGCTCCCAGAAGTAGGAGCGGATGATCCGGCCCGCCTCCCCGTACGCCTGCCGCCACTCCGCCCCCGGGTCGACCTCGTGCAGGATGCGGCGCAGGTCCAGGAAGACCGTGGAATCGGTGTCGCCCGGCTCGGTCGCCGGCAGGGCGCGCAGTTCGCCGTCGTCCATCACGACCAGGCGGGACGCGTCGCCGCTGACCGCGAACCAGTCGAGGTGGTCGACCAGTTCGGTCTTCCGGGCCTTCGCGATGTTGAAGTGCTCCAGGGTCGGCCGCCCCGACATGTCGGCCGGGTTCGCGAACGTCTCGCCCAGCGCCCCCGAGATCGGCCAGCGCAGCCAGACCAGACCGCCGCCGCTCACGGGGGCGAGGGCCGAGTACTTGGAGGCGGAGACCGGGAACGGCGTCACCCGGCTCTCCAGGCCCTCGAACTCGACCATGACCGTGGAGCCCTCGCCCGTACCTCCTGCTTCCGGAACGTCTATCGGGTCCAGGCCGCCCGCCGCCGGGCGGCCGTCGGGCGAGAGGGCGAAGGGGGAGGGCGTCGCCGAGGAGAGCGGCACCAGATACGGGCGGCAGCCGAGCGGGAAGGACAGGTCGCCGGTGTGGACGTCGTACACCGGGTCGAAGCCGCGCCAGGAGAGGAAGGCGAGATAGCGGCCGTCCTCCGTGAAGACCGGGTTCTCGTCCTCGAAGCGGCCGTTGGTGACGTCCACGATCACCGGGGCGCCGGGGCCGGAGATCCGGGCCAGTTTGATCTGCCGCAGCGAGCGGCCGACGCCCGGGTGCGACCAGGTCAGCCAGTCGCCGTCGGGGGAGAAGGCCAGATCGCGGACCGGGCCGTTCACCGAGCGGATCAGCTCCGTGAGGCCGGGGTGCTCGTCGACCGGCGCCGCGCTGTCCGGGGCCGCCGCGCCCGTGGCCGCGTGGAGGTCGGCGCGGGTCGATCCGCTGGGGGGCTTCGCTGCGGTTTCCGAGGGTTCCGAGGGTTCCGCCTCCACCTCGGGCTCCGCCGTGTCCAGGAGCAGCAGGCGGCCGTCGTTCGACGCGATGGCGAGGCGCTCGCCCTCCGGGTCGGAGATCATCTCCTGGACCCGGCCCAGCAGCCCCGAGGCCAGCCTGCGCGGCGGGCGGTCGCCGCTGGCGCGGGGCAGGTAGGCGATCTCGACCGCGTCCGGGCCGTCCGCGTCGGTGACGTACGCGACCTGCCCGCCGCTGCCGAGCATCTCCGGCTGCCGCACCCGTACGCCCGGGGTGTCGGCGATGGTGCGGGCGGGGCCGTCGCGGTGGGTGAGCCAGTAGAGGCTGCCGCGCACGGTGACGGCGCTGGCCCGGCCCGTCTCGTCGACGGAGAGCGAGTCGACGTTGCTGGCGGCGGGCACCTGGTGGACGCGCCGGCCGGTGCGCGGGCCCCCGAGGCGTACCTCCAGCTTGCGCGGGGTGGCGTCGGGCGCCTCCAGGTCCTCGACCAGCCAGAGGTCGCCGGCGCACTGGTAGATCACCCGGTGGCCGTCGCTGGAGGCGTTCCGGGCGTAGAACGCGTCGTGGTCGGTGTGCCGGCGCAGATCGGTGCCGTCCATCAGGCAGGAGTAGAGGTTGCCGACGCCCTCGTGGTCGGAGAGGAACGCGATGCGACGGCCGACGAACATCGGGTTGGCGAGGTGGCCGTCGATGTCCGGGAGCAGGCGTTCGCCGTGCAGCCACAGGCGGCCCATGGCCCCGCCCCGGTAGCGCTTCCAGGCGGCCGGTTCGTGCGGGGGCGTGCCGGTGAGCAGCAGGGTGCGGCGCTCGCCGTCGATGTCGGCGACCGCGATGTCGGAGACCGGGCCCCAGGGGAGCCTGCCGCCGGGGCCGCCGTCGGTGGGGACGCTGTAGGCCCAGGAGAAGTACGAGAACGGCTGGTTGTGCGAGGACACGGCGAGGATCTGGCAGGCCTCGCCCGGATCGGGGCTCCAGCCGCAGACCCGGGCGTCCGTCGAGCCCCAGTGGGTGAGCCGGCGGGCCGGGCCGCCGTCCACCGGGGCGAGGTGGATCTCGGGGTCCAGGGTGCGCCAGGTGGTGTAGGCGATGGAGGAGCCGTCGGGCGAGAAGCGTGGATGGCTGACCCGGGTCCGGTCGACGGTGACCCGCCAGGCCCGTCCTGGGCGGTGCCCCGCGGGGGCGAGGGGGGCGACCCAGAGGTCGTCCTCGGCCGCGAAGCACAGCAAGTCCTGGTGGAGGTGCGGGAAACGGAGATACGCGACGTCGTCACTCACCCCCCAATGTTTTCGGTGCGCGGGTCCCGGGGCAACTTGTGGTGCAGGACACAAGCGAAACGATTTCGTTTCGCTGGGGGATGGGGGTACGGTTCAGGTGTACGAAACAGTTTCGTTCGATGCTGAGCGGGACTGAGCGAGAATGAGCGGGACACCGGACAGGTGAAGCGAAGGAGGTCGGCACATGGCACGCACCAGGCTGACCCCCGAGCGTGAGGGCGAGCTGTACGAGGCCGTCCTCGACCTGCTCCGCGAGGTCGGCTACGACGCCCTGACCATGGACGCCATCGCCGCCCGCACCCGGTCGAGCAAGGCCACCCTCTACCGCCAGTGGGGCTCCAAGCCCGAGCTGGTGGCGAAGGCGCTGCGGCACAACAAGCCGGGGAGCCTCTCGGACATCGACACCGGTTCGCTGCGCGGGGACTTCCATGCCGCGCTGAGCCGGACCGACGACTGCCAGATGGAGAAGGACGCCGCGCTGATGCGGGGTCTGAGCCATGCCGTCCATGAGTTCCCCGAGCTGCTCCAGGCCCTGCGCGAGCTGCTGATCGAACCGGAGATGACCGGTCTCGACCAGCTGCTGCAACGGGCGGTGGACCGGGGTGAGCTGCGCCCGGACAATCCGGCGCTGAAATACATCCCGCACATGCTGGTCGGCGCGCTGGCCGCCCGGCAGCTGATCGAGGACCGCCCGCTGGACCAGGCGTTCCTCGTCGATTACGTGGACTCCGTGATTCTCCCCGCTCTCGGTGTCTGACGTCCCCGTCCCACCTGTACGGCCCTCTCCCCGACGCTCCACCTGACACGCCGCTCTCGTCGTCGGGCTGGTTCCTCACGCCCAATTCCACTCATACGACCTGACCGGGAGTACGCCCCCGTGGCCACTTTCCTCTACAAGCTCGGACGGCTCACCTTCCGCCGCCGCCGCTTCGTCGCCCTGATCTGGGTGGCGTTGCTGGCGGTCGCCGGAATCGGTGCGGCCACCGCGTCCACCGCCACCTCCAGTTCCTTCTCGATTCCCGGTACGGAGGCGCAGCGCGCCTTCGACCTGCTGGAAGAGCGCAACCCCGGCTCCAGTGCCGACGGTGCCACCGCCCGCGTCGTCTTCAAGGCCCCCACCGGTGAGAAGGTGACCGACGCGGAGAACAAGCGCGCGATCACCGGCATCGTCAAGGAGCTGGAGTCCGGCTCGGACCAGATCGCCTCGGTCGCCGACCCGTTCGAGCAGCAGGCCGTGAGCCAGAACGGTTCGACGGCGTACATCTCGGTCTCCTACAAGGTCAACTCCATGGAGCTGACCGACAAGACCACGGACTCCCTGAAGGACGCGGGCAAGGACGCGCAGAGCAGCGGTATGAAGGTGGAGATCGGCGGTGACGCCCTCCAGGTCATGCCGCACACCGGGGCCGCCGAGATCATCGGTGTCGCCATCGCCGCCGTCGTTCTCGTCATCACCTTCGGCTCGCTGATCGCCGCCGGGCTGCCGCTGCTGACCGCCCTGATCGGGGTCGGCATCGGGGTCTCGTCGATCACCGCGCTGGCCAACGTCCTGGATCTCGGCTCGACCACCTCGACCCTCGCCATGATGATCGGCCTCGCGGTCGGCATCGACTACGCCCTGTTCATCGTCTCCCGCTACCGCGCCGAGCTGGCCGAGGGCCGGGAGCGCGAGGAGGCCGCAGGGCGGGCCGTCGGCACGGCCGGATCGGCGGTCGTCTTCGCGGGTCTGACCGTGGTCATCGCCCTGGTGGGCCTCGCCGTCGTCAACATCCCGATGCTGACGAAGATGGGCTTCGCCGCCGCCGGTACGGTCGCCATCGCGGTCGTCATCGCCCTGACCCTCGTCCCGGCCCTGCTGGGCTTCGCGGGCAAGCGGGTCATGGGCCGCAAGGCGCGCAAGGCCGCCGAGGCGGAGAAGAGCCCCGAGGCCAAGCCGAACATGGGCACCCGCTGGGCGCGGTTCGTGCTGCGCAAGCCGGTCTGGGTCATGCTCGTCGGCGTCCTCGGCCTCGGCATCATCGCCGTACCGGCCGCCTCGCTGGAGATGGGTCTGCCCGACGACGGCGCCCAGCCGAAGTCGACCACGCAGCGTCAGGCGTACGACATGCTCTCGGACGGCTTCGGCCCCGGGTTCAACGGTCCGCTGATGGTCGTCGTCGACACGAAGAACAGCTCCGACGGCAAGGCCGCCGCCGCGCGGGTCTCCGAGGAGATCGAGTCCATCGGCGTCGGCGCCGTCGTCCCGGCCGAGTTCAACAAGGCCGGCGACACCGCGACGATCGTGGTCATTCCGAAGGACCGGCCCTCCTCGGCCGGTACGGAGAACGTCGTCCACTCCATCCGTGACGCGGGTGCGGACATCACGTCCGACACCGGTGCCGAGGTGCTGGTCACCGGCGCCACCGCGATGAACATCGACTTCTCGCAGAAGATGAACGACGCGCTGCTGCCCTACCTGGCGCTCGTCGTCGGCCTCGCGTTCCTGCTGCTGATGCTGGTCTTCCGCTCGATCCTCGTTCCGCTGAAGGCGGCCCTGGGCTTCCTGCTCTCGGTGGTCGCGGCCCTCGGCGCGGTCGTCGCGGTCTTCCAGTGGGGCTGGCTCGGCTCGCTCTTCGGTGTCGAGCAGACCGGTCCGATCATGAGCATGATGCCGATCTTCATGGTCGGCGTGGTCTTCGGTCTCGCGATGGACTACGAGGTCTTCCTCGTCACCCGGATGCGCGAGGCGTACGTCCACGGCGAGAGCCCGGGCCAGGCCATCGTCACCGGCTTCCAGCACGGCGCACGGGTGGTCACGGCCGCGGCCGTGATCATGATGGCGGTCTTCGCCGGCTTCATCGGCTCCAGCGAGCAGATGATCAAGATGATCGGCTTCTCGCTCGCCATCGCCGTCTTCTTCGACGCCTTCGTGGTGCGGATGGCGATCGTGCCCGCCGTCCTGGCCCTGCTCGGCAAGAAGGCCTGGTGGCTGCCGCGCTGGCTGGACCGGGCGCTGCCCAACGTGGACGTGGAGGGCGAGAAGCTGCAGAAGCAGCTGACCGACGAGCCCGGTTCCGCGCAGGGGCCCGGCGACGGCGGCGGCGAGGGTGAGCGCGAGCTCGTCCGCGTCTGACCCGATCCGCGTGGGGCCTGTGAGCCCTCCGAACTCCGGGGTCCGCGTCTGAGCGGAGCGCGGCCCCGGAAGCGCCGGTTACCTGTGGGGACGGGGGCCGGGGCACAGCGAAAGCCCCCGTGCGAACAGCACGGGGGCTTTCCTCGTTCCTCCCGGCGTCTCCTCCCGGCGTTTCCCGGCCTTCTCTCGGCGTTCTCTCGGCGTTCTCTCAGCCGCGGGCCGGCTGGGCGCCCCGTTCCGGGCGGGTGGCGGTGGCGGTGGTGGTGCGGGACGGCGGCTGTGGCTCCCGGTCGGCGTCCGGTGGCGTGGCCGGTGTCTGCGCGCGGGTCCGGGCGAGGAAGCGGATCAGCGTCCGGATCTCGAACTGGAACACCTCGACCCCGTCCGTCGAGTGCAGCTCCACGATCAGCTGCGTACGGCCGCACGGCCAGACGCGGACGGCGCCGCGCTCGATCGGGGTGCGCAGGCCGCGTTCCAGGAGATCGCGGCCGAACGCCCAGTCGGTGCCGTCGGGCAGCCCGATGTGGACGGTGCGCCGCTCGTCGGCCGGGTCGTAGCGCAGGTCCACGGGGACCGGACGGGTCAGAGGGCCATCGGTGATGAGCCGGGCTCGTGCATGTACTTCGACGACAGGGGACATAGGCCGGCTCCTCCTATATGTGTAGCTCTGCCCTCTAATGTCCCATATTTTACGGAAGTGGCGCGGTGAGCCCGGGGTCGCGCTGGGTACAAGTGCCGGGCTGCCGCTCTTGCGCATGGTTCGCAGGAGAGCACTATTATTGATGGGTTCATGACCCCGCCCGCGGGACCGCGTCCACACGGGCGCGGAGACCGTGCGGACCCGCAGAAAGCGGAGCCTCCCATGCATGTACCCGATGGTTTCATCGATGCACCTGTCTCCGTGGCCGCCGGGGTGATCGCCGCCGGCGCCGTCGCCGTCAGCCTGCGCGGCGCGCGCCGCGAGCTGGACGAGCGCACCGCCCCGCTCGCCGGGCTCGTCGCCGCCTTCATCTTCGCCGTGCAGATGCTGAACTTCCCCGTCGCGGCCGGCACCAGCGGGCACCTCATGGGCGGGGCGCTGGCCGCGATCCTCGTCGGGCCCTATACGGGGGTGCTCTGCGTCGCGGTGGTGCTGCTGATGCAGGGCATCTTCTTCGCCGACGGAGGCCTGACCGCCCTCGGCGTCAACATCACCGTCATGGGCGTCGTCACCGTCGTCGTCGCGTACGCCCTGTTCCGGCTGCTGACAGGGGTGCTCCCGCGCACCCGCAGGTCCGCCACCGCTTCCGCCTTCGTCGCCGCACTGATCTCCGTACCGGCCGCGGCCGCCGCCTTCACCCTCCTCTACTGGATCGGCGGCACCACCGACATCCCGATCGGCAAGGTCTTCACGGCCATGGTCGGCGTCCACGTCCTGATCGGCATCGGCGAGGCGGTCATCACCGCGCTGACCGTGGGCGCGGTCCTCGCCGTACGCCCCGACCTCGTCCACGGCGTCAGCGGAATCGCCGCCCCCCTCAAGCTCCGGATCGACGGCGAACTGGTCGACGCCCCCGCCGCCACCCGCGAACCCGAGCCGGTCGCCCACCGCTCCACCCGCGGCTTCTGGATCACCGGCCTGGTCTCCGCGTTCCTGCTCGCCGGCGTCGTCTCCTTCTACGCCTCCGCCAACCCGGACGGCCTGGAGAAGGTCGCCGCCGACCAGGGCATCGACGAGAAGGCCGAGGAGCACGGCGCGGCCGACTCCCCGCTCGCCGACTACGGCGTCGGCGACATCGCCAACGCCCGGCTCTCCGGCGGCCTCGCCGGAGTGATCGGCGTCAGCGCCACCGTCGTCGTCGGCACCGGCGTGTTCTGGGTCGTCCGCCGCCGCCGCGAGGGGGACGAGCGGAACAACGCCTCCCGCGATCACGAGAACGCCTGACATGGGTGCGGGCCACGCCCACAAGCTCTACCGGCACGGACACTCGCCGGTCCACGACCTGCCCCCGCACTGCAAACTCGCGGCCGTCTTCTGCTTCGTGCTCGTGGTCGTCTCCACCCCGCGCGAGGCGATGTGGGCCTTCGGGCTGTACGCGGCGCTGCTCGCCGCCGTCGCCGCCGTGGCCCACGTCCCCGCCGGCTTCCTGCTGAAGCGACTCGTCGTCGAGGTGCCGTTCGTCGCGTTCGCCCTGCTCATGCCCTTCGTGGTGCCGGGCGAGCAGACGAGCGTCCTCGGCGTCTCCGTCAGCGTCCCTGGCCTCTGGGGCGCCTGGAACGTGCTGGCCAAGGCCACCCTCGGCGTCGCCGCCTCCGTGCTCCTGGCCTCCACCACCGAACTGCGCGCCGTCCTGCTCGGCCTCCAGCGCCTCAAGCTGCCGCCGTTGCTCGTGCAGATCGCCTCGTTCATGATCCGGTACGGGGACGTCGTCACCGACGAGATGCGGCGCATGTCGATCGCCCGCCGCTCCCGGGGCTTCGAGGCGCGCGGCGTACGGCAGTGGCGGGTGCTCGCCGCCTCGGCGGGCGCCCTGTTCATCCGCTCCTACGAACGCGGCGAACGCGTCCACCTCGCCATGGTCAGCCGCGGCTACACGGGCACGATGCCGGTGATCGACGAGGCGACCGCCACCCGCACCCAGTGGGCGTACGCGGCGGCCCTCCCCGCACTCGCCCTCGCCGTCTGTCTGCTGGGATGGACCCTGTGACCACCTCTACGGATGACACGCCGGCCGACGCCCCGTCGCTCGAGGTCAGCGGCCTCGCCTACGCCTACCCCGACGGCCACCAGGCCCTCTTCGGGGTGAACCTGACCGTCGGACGCGGCGAACGCGTCGCGCTCCTCGGCCCCAACGGGGCGGGCAAGACCACGCTCGTCCTGCACCTCAACGGCATCCTGGACGCCGGCTCGGGCACGGTGCGCGTCGCCGGACTCCCGGTGGCCAAACGGAATCTGGCCGAGATCCGCCGCCGCGTCGGCATCGTCTTCCAGGACCCGGACGACCAGCTGTTCATGCCCACCGTCCGCGAGGACGTCGCGTTCGGCCCGGCCTCCGCCGGACTGCGCGGCCCGGAGCTGGAGGAGCGGGTCCTGCACGCCCTGAAACAGGTCGGCATGGAGGAGTACGTTGCCCGGCCGCCGCACCACCTCTCCTTCGGGCAGCGCCGCCGCGTCGCCGTGGCCACCGTCCTCGCGATGGAGCCGGAGATCCTCGTCCTGGACGAACCCTCGTCCAACCTGGACCCGGCCTCCCGCCGCGAACTGGCCGATATCCTGCGCTCCTTGGACGTCACCGTGCTGATGGTCACCCATGACCTGCCGTACGCCCTGGAGCTCTGCCCGCGCGCTGTCATCCTCAGCGAGGGCGTCATCGCCGCCGACGACCGTACGCAGGACCTCCTCTGCGACGAGAAACTGATGCGCTCCCACCGGCTGGAGCTGCCGTTCGGCTTCGATCCGCGGTCGGTCACCGTTCCATCGCCGTAAACAGATCGTGACAGTGCGGTGGTCACGGCGACCCGCCCCCCGAACACCCCGCCGGGGCGTGCACCATGGGGGGATGAGCGGGAGCGCGGGAGTGAGCACGGCGGGCGCGGAAGCGGAACCGGAACGGGACACAGGGGCAGGAGCAGGCGCGGAGGCGGAGGCGGCGGAGGCCGTGACCGCGTCCGTGACCGCGTCCGTGACCGCGTCCGTGGACGTACGGGGCACGGTGGCGCCCGGATTCGAAGCGGTCGCGGACGCGTTCGTCCGCAACTTCGAGCAGCGCGGGGAGCGCGGCGCGGCCGTCGCCGTCTACCGCCACGGGCGCAAGGTCGTCGACCTGTGGGCCGGTACGCGAGACGTCGACGGCACCGAGCCGTGGGCCGTCGACACCGTCCAGATCGTCCGCTCGGCCGGCAAGGGCATCGCCGCCGCCGTGCCGCTCCTCCTCCACCAGCGCGGGCAGGTCGACCTGGACGCCCCCGTCTCCACCTACTGGCCGGAGTTCAAGCAGAACGGCAAGGAACGCGTCCTCGTCCGCGACCTCCTCGCCCACCGGGCCGGGGTCCCCGCCCTGGACACCGCCCTCACCCCCGCCGAGGCCGCCGACGGGGTCTCCGGGCCCGCCGCCGTCGCCGCCCAGCGCCCGCAGTGGGAGCCCGGCACCGACCACGGCTACCACGCCCAGACCTACAGCTGGCTGATCGGCGAACTGGTCCGCCGCGCCACCGGCCGCACCATCGGCCGCTGGATCGCCGAGGAGATCGCCCGCCCGCTCGGCCTCGACTTCTGGTTCGGGCTCCCCACCGACGAGGCCCACCGCATCGGCCGCATCGGCCCCGTGGAACCCCCGTCGTCCGCCGCCGCCTCGGGCGCCCTGCGCGTACGCCCCAAACGCTCCGTCGTCGAGGCCTACCGCGACCCGGACTCGCTCACCCGCCGGGCGTTCGGCGCGATCGACCCGTTCCCCGACGAGAACGACCCCGCCTACCGCGCGGCCGAACTCCCCGCGTCGGGCGGCATCGCGACCGCCCGGGGCCTGGCCCGCTGCTACGCCGCGATGATCGGCCCGGTCGACGGCCACCGCCGCCTGTTCGCCCCCGCCACGCTGACCCTGGCCCGTACCGAGGAGTCGGCGGGCCCGGACCGGGTCCTGGTCGTCAACACCCGCTTCGGCCTGGGCTACATGCTGCACGGCCCGGCGGCGCCGCTGCTGGGCCCCGGCTCGTTCGGCCACCCGGGCCGGGGCGGCTCCCTCGGCTTCGCGGACCCGGAATCGGGCATCGCGCTGGGCTACGTGACCAACGGCCTCCAGAAGGGAGTCACCGCCGACCCCCGTGCCCAGGCCCTGGTCAGAGCAGTACGGTCGGCGCTATGACACGACTCCGCTTTGATGGCTACAGCGTCCTGATCACCGCCGCCGGCCAGGGCATCGGCGCGGCAACGGCCCACCGCCTGGCGGCGGAAGGGGCCTCCGTCCTCGTCACCGACCTGGACGCGAAGCGCGCGTCGGACACGGCGGCGGCGATACGCGAGGCGGGCGGCACGGCTGCCTCCCTGGCCTGCGACGTGGCCGACCGGACGGCGGTCGAGGCGGCGGTGGCGTACGCGGTCGAGACCTTCGGCCGACTCGACGTCCTGGTCAACAACGCCTACGCGGCGAGCGAGGACGAGACGCTCTTCGAGGACGAGACGGACGAGGCCTGGGAACGCGACCTGGACATCACCCTCTCCGGCCCGTTCCGCTGCGCCCGCGCCGCCCTGCCGCACCTGGTCGCCTCCGGCCGGGGCGCGATCGTCACCATCGGCTCGGTCAACGGCGAACAGGACTTCGGCGGCCACGCCTACAGCGCGGCGAAGGCGGGCCTGACCAGCCTGACCCGTACGCTCGCGGGCCACGCGGGACCGCGCGGTGTACGCGTCAACCTGGTCGCCCCCGGCACGATCCGCACCGACGCCTGGGCGGGCCGCGACGCCGAACTGGCCCGGGCCGCCGCCCTCTACCCGCTCGGCCGCGTCGGCACCCCCGAGGACATCGCGTCCGCCGTCGCCTTCCTCGCCTCCACCGACGCGGCCTGGATCACCGGCACGACGCTGCGCGTGGACGGCGGGATCCTCGCGGTGAACACGGGCTTCCGGCAGGCGATGGCGCAGCCGTAAATCCGTGGTGGCTCGCGACCGGGCGGTCCTACCCTGCGCGGATGATCGACCACGGACACACCGACAGCACCGGCCGCCCCGTCACCCTCCACGCGGTGGACGCGGACAACTGGCGGGCGGTCGCCGACAGCGCGCCCCACGACGACCAGCGCGCCTGGGTCCCGGCCCTGGCCGCCCGCTATCTGCTGCTGAGCAGCCGCGAGGACACCTGGACCTCGCTGGCCGTCCGCGCGGGCGACGAGGTGACCGGGCACATCATGTGGGCCCGGGACGAGGAGGACGGTTCGTACTGGATCGGCGGCATGCTGATCGACGCCGCCCACCAGGGCACGGGCATCGGCCGCGCAGCCGTACGCACCCTGGCGGCCTGGCTCGCGGCCCGCGAGGACTCCACGGCCGTACGCCTCTCGTACGCCCCGGCCAACGTGCCCGCCGCGCACCTGTACACCTCGCTCGGCTTCCGCCCGACGGGGGTGGAGGAGGACGGGGAGGTGGTGGCGGAGCTGGTCACGAGCTCCGCTCGGTAGGCCGGTCGATGAGGCATGCTCCGCGCAGGAACGCCGAAGGGGCCGACCGGCAGGTGATCCCCGGCCAGTCAACTGTGCCCTTGAGGACCTGGAATCGGGGCCGTGCCTCCGCGTATGAAGGGAGAGCCATTCCCTCAGCCGCGAAGAGGTCTCCATGTACAGCCAGGACGGGGCCCGAGAGGCCGGTGCGAAGAACAGCAAGGCTCAGGCGCAGCCCCGTAAGCCCGTTGAGCCGGGCGGGGCGTCGCCCAACGGCCCTCTCGCCCTCCAGAGCACGATGGGGAACGCGGCCGTCGTCCAGATGATGCGGGCCGCCGCGGGCGGTCAGGAGGACCGGCACCGGCACGGCGACGGCTGCGGCCACGAACAGGCCGAGCAGGCCGGACAGGCCGGGCAGTCAGCCCCGGCCCCCGTGCAGCGTTCCGCCGTCCACGGCGTGCTGCGGGGCGCGGGCCGGCCGCTGGACCGTGCCACCCGCAGCGACATGGAGGGCCGTCTCGGCGCGGACTTCTCCGACGTACGCATCCACAACGACGCCGCCGCCAAGGCCTCCGCCGCCGAGATCGGCGCCCGCGCCTACACCTCCGGCAGCCATGTCGTCATCGGCAACGGCGGCAACGACAAACACACCCTCGCCCACGAGCTCACGCACGTCATCCAGCAGCGCCAGGGGCAGGTCGCGGGCACGGACACCGGTGACGGGCTGAAGGTCTCCGATCCGTCCGACCGCTTCGAACGCGCGGCGGAAGCGAACGCGACGCGGGTGATGCGTGCCCCTGCGGTACGGGAGGCGGCCGTTCAGCGGCAGGCGACGGAAGCTCCCGGGCCGTACGCCCACGACCTGGGCCACGCCGTCCAGCGGGTGGCGGAGGCCAAGCCGAACCGGCTGTTCCCCCAGCAAGGACCTTCGTGCTGGCTCTTCGTCCTCGAGGCCATCGCCCAGGCCTACGGCATCGACACCACGTACCTGCGCCTGGCCATGGGCACCCACCCGACGGGTTCGGCCCTCGCGACCAGGGTGGCCGGTGACAAGGCCGCCGGCCGGGAGCAGAGCCGCCGCAAGACGTCGATGACCATGATGGTCGAGCGCCTGGAAAAGCTGCTGGGTCTCCTGCGGGGCCTCCCCGGAGACAGCATTTCGGAAACCCAGCTCAGGGACTTCGGCCGTCAGATCGAGATGGGCACGGCATGGGTGCACATCCTGGAATTCGACCAGAACGGAAACGCTGACCTCCAGGACATCGTGGAGAACTTCGAGAAGGCTCACGCCCGGGCGGAGATCCTGACCCAGCATGTCGGCGGAGAAGGCGACGAGGTCGCGGAGTTCCTGAAGATGGGAGTGTCCCGGGTCGACTTCACCGACGACGTCGACGACGTCAAGATGTCCCTGGGAAACCAGGAGAAGTTCCCCATGTTCCTCAGCGTGCGTGCCGTCCTGAAGCCCACCACCGCGGAGGTGGCGGAAATGAGGGCGGCCGGGCAGGAGATCTTGAGGGGTCAGTACAAGAAGACGTTCGACTGGACCGGAAGGGAGGGGGAATCGCTGGACAGCACCGTCCACGCGGTCCTTCTGACCAACTACGACAAGTCCACCGGGCACGTCACCTACAAGGACCCCAACCGCGGTAACGCGGAATTCAAGATCACCATCAAGACGTTCATCAAGATGGCCGGATCCAAGCAAGGGTCCGACAGACTGACCATGCGCCCGTTCAGCGACAACGGAGCACTCAACTCCCTGGGTGCGTGAGCTCACGAGCTCCCGAGCTACGGCATCGGGCCCAGGATCATCAGCCTCGTGGGATCGGACACGGGGACGAACCCGACCTTGGCGTACAGCTCGTGGGCGTCGAGCGTGGCGAGAAGGGTCCGCTTGAGCTCGTACGGGGCGAGGTGATCGCGTACGGCGGTCGCCAGCCGTACGCCGAGGCCCCGGCCGCGGTGCGCGGGGTCCACGTAGACGTCGCAGAGCCAGGCGAAGGTCGCCCGGTCCGTGACGACGCGGGCGTAGGCGACCTGCGTGCCCTCGGCGTCGTAGACCCCGAAGTTGAGCGATCCGCGCATGGACCGCTCGACGAGGTCACGACTGCGGCCGAGCGCCCAGAAGGCGTCGGTGGAGAGCCAGTGGTGCACCCGGCCGATGTCGATGCGGTCCGGGTCGGTGTCGATGGCGTATCCGTCCACGAGTCCGTTCCCGGGCCCGGACCCGAGGCCGTCCTGCTCCCCGTAGGCGTTCTCGTCGCGCGTGGTGGTGGTCATGGGCGGGATGGTAGCCGTGGCGGCAGGCGGACGACCTCGCGCTCCGACCGCGACTGCGACTGCGGCTGTGACCCGGCTCCGGCTCCGGCTCTGGCTCCGGCATCAGCCGTGGGGCCGCTCAGTTCCGCTCTCCCGAGAGTTGCCGCCACCATGTGCCGGGCATCGAACTTCCAGGCGACCAGGTCCACGCAGGTATGCACGCTGGATCCGAGGTCCAGGTTCCGGCGGGCGGCGACCCACTCGACCAGGGCGCCGGGATCCGCGGGCAACCCGGTGAAGTGGACCAGGTTCGCGTACCAGATGTCACGGTTGAACCCGGCTTCGAACCAGCCGTCATCCGCCAGCTCTTCCGCCAGGCACTCGGCGAACTGCTCGACGGCGGGGCCTGACGGAGAGGCGCACAGCATGACACTCGCGGGAGTGAGCGTCAGCCCTGTCAGCTCCAGCCGGATGCTGCCCACCCGGGCAGACGACTGCCGAAGTGCTGCCTGATAGCGCATGACCCGCTCGTCACCCTCCGGGATGGATGACCGGTAATTCTCCAATGTGCGGATGGTGAAATGCGAGGAGGCCGCGGCACCTGTCGGCCAATGCGAGTCTCCCGCTACGGCCATGGCCTCGGAGGTAACGCGTTCCATGCGTCGCGCGACGGATGGGTCCGGTCGCAGAGCGGCAGTGATCCCCCACCGTCCGCCACCGTCCAGGGGTGGCTCCTGGCAGGGGACTTCTCCGGACAGGAATGCATCCCGTCCACGTTCGAACAACTCCGAAAACCGCGCGCTTCCCATGCGCCTGATCCTGCCTCTGCCCCTGCAGCCAGTCCAGATCCAGGCTGAGTTCAAAGGCAGGGACTGAGCTTGTCGTTTAACCGGTGGCCTCGAACGGCTTCTCGTACCTGGCCCCTCACCTGGGGACACGCCGGACGTGAGGGTGGCCCCTGCCTGAATCATGCGCTCCGACCCTGATCGAGGTCGGCGCGACGGCAGCGGCAGAACCACCGCGCCCGCGCGAGGCTCTCACGCGTGCGGAACCGGGTTCCTGCACGCTCACTCGTCCCGGGCAGCCGGCCGGGGTGTGTTTCGTTCAATCGGCTGAGGGGCGCCACAGGTTGGCCTCCCGGGCAGCCGCTCGCGCGCCGAGGAACCCGACGGTCAGGGAAACCGCAGCACACACGGTGATCCCGAATCCGAGAACCGTCCAGGACACGGAGCCTTCCTGGACCAGGGCGATGAAGAAGACCGAATGCCACGCCGTCACGGCCCCCGTGACCACGGTGGAGATGAGCAACGGGACGGTCAGGTGCCAGGAGGTCACGGAGCGGAAGACCCGGCGGTGGCCGGTCAGGACGGTAAGCGGGGCCAGGGCGTGGCGGACCCGGACGAACTCTGCCGCTGCACTCATCGAACCGGCCACGAGAATGAACAGGATCCCAGTGACGCCGAACAGCTGGATCCAGTTCGGCAGGTGGGAACGCGAGGACCCCAACCAGTTTCCGCCGAGGGCCTCGACCTGCAGCGAGGGGTGGGGAAGGGTGAACGCAGCCTGCTTCACCGCAACGAGTTGCCCCGGTGTGGGGGTCACGACAACGAGAGACTGCGTGCCGTCCGGCTTCACGCTGATGCGGGGGATCTCTGCGAATCTGAGGTCGCCGTACCAGCGACCCATCTCTTCCACCTTGGCCGACGACGTGCTGTTCCTCGTTTCTGCCTTGGTGTCACCGCCACAGGTCACTTGCAACCTGCGTAGATCGCGGCAAGATCCTCCTATGGTCGTCCAGGGGTCTTCGGACGTTCCGGGATCGTGAAAAGTCCGGTTCAGCAGTATCGAACCGGCCGGAAGCTTTGAGCGGAACCGATCCGTTTCCGACACGCTCATGCCGCCGACGGTCACCTCGATCACCGTGTCTTTGATCCGCTGGTGGGTGGCGACTGCCGCCTGAGAATGCACTCCGAGCCTGCTGGTCCACACCTGCATCTGGGCGACGATCCCGATACCGATCACCATGGCCAGAGCGAGGCGCACGATCACGCCGGGATGCGCGTGCGTCC
Organism: Streptomyces sp. NPDC091289; assembly: GCF_044757365.1. Classification (NCBI taxonomy): domain Bacteria; kingdom Bacillati; phylum Actinomycetota; class Actinomycetes; order Kitasatosporales; family Streptomycetaceae; genus Streptomyces; species Streptomyces sp. NPDC091289. The sequence goes on along the minus strand of NZ_JBIVUT010000005.1, from coordinate 3,895 downwards.
ACCGTCCGCCGATCAGACGGCCCGCATGCCCCCTGCGATGCCCGTTGGCGGCGAGCCAGGAGCCCAGGTGGCGGGTGAGGAGCGCCACGACCGAGGAAAGAAAGGCCCACATCACGACGGTCCCGAAGGTGAACACGACGAGCTGGGCCTTGCGGGGCACGTACTGGCTCGTCAGGACCAGCGCGACGCCGACACCGCAGGCGACCAGGCGCCACGCGGGAACACGGGAGGTGAAAGAGGCGGGGCGGGTGGACCTGCCGTCCCGGCTGATGCGGTGCGTACCCACCACGATGCCCAGCACGATCAGCAGAGACACAGCCGCCGACGCCATGGCGGTCGGCCATGCCGCCCACAGGTCACGGTGATCGAGGATGTATCCGGTGGGCGCAAGGCGAATGTCCCACACGGAAGCCACGGCATACGGGACGAATGCGATGAGCGTGCCCAGGGCTGCGGGAATCGCGGCTTCACCGATGTTGACGATCATCCGGTGCCGCCATGTACCACCCAGGGCTTGCAGCAGGCTGCTGCGTCGGTCACGGGTGCGGGAGCCGACCCGAGCGGCAACCACAGCCAGGGCGAGGGCGGGTAGCCCGGTCAGTGCCCACAGAGCCAGGACGGGGGACGTCACAGGGGGCTGATCGGCCATCTCTCCCGTCGCTCCGCCGCCGCTACCGAAGGCGGAAACCCCCATCCACCTGGGATCATCCTTCGGCGGAGTGTCCGTTGCCCGGACATAGGCGATCCGCTCGGAGGGGGTGACCAGCCCATCGTTGGTGATGGTTCCGGCCAACCGTCCATACCGGTTCAGGATGCCCTCGTCGCCCCCGGTCCTGACAACCTCGGGAGAGAGCAGGACCTCGCCCGGGTCCGGCCAGCGGGCCACACCGGCAGGAAGAGGAGCCTCGGGTGTGAGCGGGTGGAGGAACACGACGGATACGGGCCTGGAGCCGACAGAGTCGATCCCCTCCCGGTACAGCAGCTTGGCGTCCTTGCTGAAAGTGATCACCGGCCCTCTGGCATCCGATCTGGTCTCGCGGCCGTGATACGTCGCAACGGTGGCCGCGGTCGCCAAGGTGACGAAGGCGACCGCGGCGGCGGCGCAGAACAGACCCCACCAGCGCAGACGGTCGCCGGGAGTGGAGCGGCCCGCTGCGAGACCGATCCTGAACAGCTTTCCCGCGGTTCGGACTCTTTCCTGCATCAGAGGGCTCCTGCTTCGGCCAGGATTCCGCCGAGGAGCTCGTGCCGGCGGTCGGCCCGAGCAGCCACCGTCAGGTCGTGCGTGACCAGTAGCAGTGCGCAGCCGCGCTCGCGGGCAGTCGTGAACAGCAGCCGGGCGACTCCCTCCTTGGCGTCGGGGTCCAAGGCTCCCGTGGGCTCATCGGCGAGGAGGACGTCCGGCTCGGTGATCAGGGCCCGTGCGACGGCCGTGCGCTGGCGTTCGCCGCCCGAGAGCATGCCGGTCGGGGTGGAACCGGCAGGGACGCCGAGTTCGTCGAGGAGCTCCTCCGCACGTCGGTAGGCATCCTGGTGGCGGCCTCCGTCGAGCAGGATCGGCAGGGCGACGTTCTCTACCGGACTGAGTTCGGGAAGGAGCTCACCGAACTGGAACACCATGCCCAGAGTCTCCCGCCGTACCTGCGCAAGCTGCGTGGGTCTGAGCCCGGTGATCTCCCGCCCCCCGGCGGTGATGGTGCCTGTCTGCGGCTTTATCAGGCCGAGGATGCACATGAGCAGCGTCGATTTGCCGGACCCGCTGGGACCGGTCACTGCGACCGACTCGCCGGGAGACACGGACAACTCCACGCTGTCGAGGAGGGTCCGGCCCTCGATCCGATAGCAGAGGCCGCTCACGCGGAGCCCCGGCGAATCACTTTGCTTCACAGAATTTTGCCTTTGTCAGAAAATGGGGGCACCGCGCCGGCCCGGTACGGGCCGGCGCGGCATATTGGGGTGGAGAGCAGACTTACGGGATGACCCAGCCCGAGCAGTCGTCCGGCGATCCGTAGTTCTCGTCACATGCCTTGAACTTGTAGATTCTGGATCCGTCGCCGGAGGTGGCCTTGGTCCCCGGGCCACTGTGGTTCCACAGGGTTCGCTTGGTCTCCGAGCTGGACGTCCGGTAGTACTCGGCCTTCACCGGGTCCCCGTCCTTGCTGTTGTCCTTGCATACCAGAGAGGCGGCGGTGGCGTGATCGCCGATTGATGCACATCCCTATTCTGGCGACGTCCATGCCGGGGCCCAGTGTGACGCAACGATCACCATAAACAAGTGAGGCGCTTGTATGCAGAGTTGGCCTATCAAAGGCTCAAAATCGATCACGGTGCGCCAGCCTGGCCTTTAACTGATGCGTGTACACAAACGCTACCTATGACGCTGGTAACCATGGGGAGTTTTGGCCTGAATCCAGTCTTCGGAATAGGAGCCTCCGTGCCAGCCGACGAGATCGCATCGCGCGCTGGGCTGCTCTGTCCCTGAAGTGATGATCGGGACAGATGCCGCGTAGTTCCATGGTGCCCATGTGACCCGTTGCGCGAGTGGCCCTACGCTTCGGCCACGTGGCCACCGTCTACGACCAATCAGGCAACGAGGTGGACTGCGGGCATCAGCGCCCCCTCGAAGTCCTGCGCGCTTGGACCGAGTCGGCCGAGGCCGCCGCCCGGCGAAACGCCGAGTCACCCACGCTTCGAGACGGGACCCGCGAGCATGCCCAGCACATGCGGTGGGCACTGACACGAGCCGAAGCTACCGACCGGCCGACACAAGAAGCCCCCTCCGCACCATGACCACGCGACAGGTCAGTGGATGAACGACAAGTTGAAGGGGCCTACGCGTCGGCCGTCGGTGAATTGACAGTCAGTTGTGAGCCTCGCCCGTCCTGTATGCCCATCAGGCTGCGGTTGGCATGTCGTCGGTTCGGTGCTCGTGGTGTGCGCGGGTTTCGCGGCAGTCGCGGCAGTGGCCGGGGGTGGGGGAGCGGAAGGCGCGGTCGCAGTCGTCGCAGGTCTGGAAGGGGGTGACGGTGACGCGGGGGCGGTGGGTGAGTGTGTCGAGTGCGGTGAGGTCGTGGGTGCCGGGGGGTGGGGGTGGGAGGAGTTCGGTGAGCCGGTATTTGAGGAGGCTGGCGGGGTGGTTGAGGGGGTTGGGCAGGTCGTCGGTGAGGGTGCGGCGGATGGTGTCGGGGTGGGTGGCGCGTTCGAGCCAGGCGGCGACTGCGGGGGCGAGTCGGTGGATGTCGTTCTCGGAGAGGGTGAACTGGGGTGTGTGGCGGGGGAGGTCGCTGAGGAAGGTGGTGGCTGCGTGCTGGAGTTCCGGGGTGAGTTCGCTGGGTTGGGGGAGGGGTTTGCGCGGGGGCTTGGGCGCGGTCGGGGGCGGTACGAGCGGTAGCGGGGGCGGCAGTGGTACGGAGGGTGGGGTCGGCGGCAGCGGCAGCGGCAGCGGGGGCGGTGCGAGCAGGGCTGCGGGCGTCTGCGGCGTTGGTGCGAGGGTCTGGGCCGGGGCCGGCGCGGGGATCTCGCTCGGGGCGGTGGGTTGTTGTGGGGCTGCCGGGTGGGGGAGGAGCAGTGCGGTGGGCTGGTTGCAGAAGACGGTGCGGGTGATGAACTTGCCGTTGGGGCGTCGGTCGCGGGCTCGTTGGAGGTAGCCGTGGTCTTCCAGTTCGCGCAGGGCGGCGGCGATGCGCTTCTCGCCCTCTTTGCAGTGGGCGGCGAGTGCTTTGATGCCGACCCTGGTTCCTTGGGGTAGCGACTGGATGCGTACGGCGAGGCCGACGGCGGTGCAGCTGAGGTCGGGGTGTTGGGCGAGGTGGTTGCCGACCACGGTGAAGTGGGTGGTGTGCGGGATCTCGATGTGGATCACGCCTCGGGCCGGGAGAGGCCCGGGAATCTCTGC